>CAZKVF010000215.1:0-10614 GCA_964556085.1 uncultured Solibacteraceae bacterium | reverse complement strand
ACGGCGGCGAGAGTGTGCTCATGCCCTTGTGGATCGTAGAATCGGATTCTTTGGTGAACCGACCGTGCTTTAACGTCGCACGCCGGATGCGCTCGATTCCTTCCGCGGTCTTCGGCCCGGTGCTCAGCCCGCCGTGATTCTAGCAGGGGTGAACCGCCGACTCTTCGTACTCCAAAGTGCCCTGGCTTCCCATAACGGCAAGAAAACGGGATTCTCGGAAACTGACAATCGCCGTCCGCAGGGTCCAGTCCGGTTTCATCTTCGGACCGTATCGGAGCCACCGCGGCCACCTATCAGGCGCGCCGAGTGAATGGGTACCTGGCCGCGGTGGAGTCGGCCATAAATCAGTACGGGTACCATAACGAAGGAACAGAGGCGGACTCTCCGAAACCGCTTTAGGATGGAGGGCAGTTCGCAGTAACGTGTATGTCTCCAAAAGGGGGCAGGTGGCGACGGAGGCGTCGTAAGCACCTGCCCCTTTTAATTCGGCGAACAGGGGTAGCGGTAGTCGAATGGACAGCGAGAAGGGATTGAAAGCGACCGCAGCGATACGTCAAATCGTCGAAACGTTTCCGGTCGGATTCCACCCAGAACCCGCTGCAAGCCAAGACGCACAGAGGGAGCTGAGCGTCATTCGGGAGAACAGTCCCGACTCATGCCAAGGAAAGATCCGTTCCATCTCGACGTGGCTCAATATCCTGTTTATTCCAGAAAAACGCGAGAAGTACGGCGCTAATGCCCCAGGTGTACGGGTGGAACAAATCCAAGCGAGCGTGCTTAACATTCTCGCCAGGATTGAAGCCGAACTGATACCCAAGGGCGCGAGGCGGCGTTAAGAGCAAGCATCGCTGTCTCGTGCAGACCGGAAACTGTGGCGGCAAGCGGGAGCCGTGATCGCAAGAAATTCAAAAGAGGCGAAGAAGAGAATGGAGCAAGAATAGGTCGGCCGTGTACCGTCCCACCTACCCAGACGCGAAGACCGGGAATCCGATCTGATCGAAAAACGGGCTTAGCGGAAACTGAGCCCGGCCCCCAACTCCAGCCACTGCTCTTCCGGCCTTGCGGGTGGGCTGAGGGTTGGGGGACGAGAGCGAAAGAACAGGCGTGCATCGGTCTCTCTGAATCCGGTGCGGGTGGAGGTACGGGTTGCTATCCGACCGAACGAATCCCTCTCTCTCCGCCAGATCCTATCGGTCAGACCCCGCTCTCCAGGAATTCCAGCAACCATCGGGCCGCCTGGTCCACATCCGGAAATCTTCTGCCGCTTGTCCCAGGGGCGGACTGTGCGCCAATCGTGAAAGGATACGCTCCGGTCGACTTCGTGGCGAAGGCGAAGTGGGCATGAAATGTGGATTCGTCGGGTAACATGCTGACCGTGCAAGCAGCGCGCCCGCCGTGTCTTTCGATTCGAAACTCATCGCTGTCGAGCGTGACTTCAAAGTCTTTCCACCCGTGAAGACTGACGGCGCCCGCCAGATGTTCAAAAACCCTCTGACGCGCGACAGTGTGTGGACCAGTCATCGCACTATGCTCCCTTCCCCGCTCAACCCAACTTCGCATAGCGACATATCTTACATTATTTGGTCTTCGGTGGCCAACCCGACCGTCAACCCGACCGTCAAGATCGCCCGGGCGGCCGGGGGCAGGTATCACTTCATGTGCTTGAGGGACTGCTCGCCCTCGATGCAGATTTCATCGATCAACTCGGCGTCGACTACGATTCGCTCCTTTAAGGTGACGGTCCAGGGCCTCGTGTAGGCTTTGGGGTCGTCGACAGTGACCTGGATTTCCAGGTGACCGAAGTCGGGGCGGCGCATCTGCTCGCGCACCTTGCCGGCCTGGGTCAGGACACTGCCGTTCCAATCGATCCAGGTGTCGTCGCGGACGCCGATTGTGTCGATCACCAGCGTGTCGCCGGACCACTGCGCCGTCGAATAGCCTTGCCAGGAGGGGGTGGGATCTTCGGGCAAGGGGCGCCCGTCGGTGAATACCTGGCGGTATCCGGCATTCATTTCGTTGAGCACCACCAGCAGACCGGGCGTGTGCACGAACTTCAGCAAATGGGGCAAGCCGTAAGCGCGCAGGAAATTGTCAGGCAGGCACTTGATGTGTGGGTCGTCTTTGGCGAGGTTGTCGGTGCGCTCCTTGACGAGGGGCACCAGCCATGGCTGATAGGGCAAGCCGCCGGGAAGGTCGACGCCGAGGTTGGCCATCTGGCGCGAGGCGGTGATGGCGCCGGGATCGGCTGGAGTGTCGTCGGCAGGTTGCGGATCGCGAGGACCGGGTTTTTGTTTGGGACTCGACAGGCCTTCGATGCGGCGATTGGGTTCGGCGGTGGTCCAGATGCCGGAAAGGTCGGGCTTGCCGTTGGCGAGGCGCGGCGCGGCGGCCGCCATGTTCACCTTGCCATCAGCCTTTCGAGGCACACTCGCGGTAGGGTAGTTGAACCACTGAGCCGGCAAGGGAGTCGATATTCCCAGAATGACGAAAGCGACCGTGCTGAGTGCTTGGCGGCGGTGTCGCATTGGGTCAAGGATACACCAGGCGCCTGCTAATATGTCTCAGCCTTGTAATAAATCAAATCCAGGTCCAGGAAGACGAATTTGGGGGCGGACTTCGAAGCGCGGTTGCTGATCCCGAACCGGTAGACGCCGGGATTCAGCCGGACAGCGAATTGATCGGCGGTTTTCTGACCGTCGCTCGAGTAGAACGCATCCGCCGCCTGGCCTTTGACCCAACTGGTGTATTCGGATTCCTGCATCACAACCGCGGAAACCGTATTGGTGGAGCCTCCGTAGGCCGTGAAGCTCCCCACTACTTGAGCGTCGCGCATCTCGGGAGTGACCTCGATCCGGTAGTCTACTGCTTCTTTCGCTTTGACCACGATGCGGCCGGAGACCAGCTTTGTTGTGACGGGAACGTAGCGAACGCGCACGGCCACCGCGTCGTGCTTTCCCATGCGCAGAACACCTCCGAGCGCGATCAAGGCCAGGCCGAGGATCACCGAGATGCGTCTGGTGGACATCCGCGCTTCTCATTTTAGCCGCGCCCCGCAACGGGATCTATGTTTACCAAAGGAAACGGGAGTTGCTATTCTGGTTTCATCCGTTGGGGAGGGGTTCCGTTCCATCATGCCTGGTACCACGCCACAGCTGTCGTTTCGCGAGGCGTTGGGGATCCGCGCGGTCCGGCGGCTCTGGTTTGCGCAGATCGTCAGCGTCTTCGGGGATTTTCTGGCCGTTTTCGCGGTGTTCAGCGTCGTGACTTTTGAGCTCCACGGCACACCGGTGCAACTCGCGCTCATCATGGTTGCGTTCCTGACGCCATTTGCGTTCGTCAGCCCGCTGGCCGGCGTGTACGTGGATAAATGGAACGTGAAGGCGACGATGATCGCGAGCGACCTCATCCGCGGGGTGCTGGTGATCTCGCTGCTGTTCGTGCGCGATCTGTACGCGATTTACGCGATCTTCTTCGCGCTGAGCACGGTTTCGAGTTTCTTTGTTCCGGCACAGTCGGTGGCGATCCGGGCGGTGGCGCCGATGGAAGGACTGATGGCGGTGAATGCGCTCATGCAGCAGGCGGTGCAGGGTTCGCAGATTATTGCGCCCGCGCTGGCGGGGCTGCTGGTGCAATTCGCAGGCTCGAATCCGTGCTTCGTATTCGACAGCTTCAGCTTCTTTTTTTCGGCGGCGATGGTGGCGACGCTGGCGATTCATCGCGCGCCGGCGGCAGCGGGCGCGGCCGGCACGGTGCTGTCCTCGCTGCGTGAAGGATTTCGGTTCATCTTCACGCACTCGGCCATTTCGTTTGTGCTGGTCTCGATGGCCTCCGGCATGTTCGCGGTGCGCTGTTTCGGGACTCTGCTCTCGATTTACGTGCGCGACATTCTGCACTCGACGGCCGATGTGTTCGGTTATTTGAACTCGCTCATCGGAATCGGCATGATCGCCGGCTCGCAAATTCTGCCGCGGCTGGCGCGCCGCGTTTCCAAACCGCAGCTGGTGCTCTACGGTCTGAACGGCATGGGCCTGGCCGTGCTGCTGACGGCGGTGTTCCAGCGCATCAGCACCACGGCGCTCGCCATGTTGGGGCTCGGTTTTGCGGCGGCGTTCATCATGATCAGCGCATCAACGTTGATGCAGCAGGAAACGCCGCACGAACTGCTGGGACGCGTTTCGAGCAGCATGATGTGCATGATGGCGGTGGCGCAGGTGGTGGCGATGTTCGTGGCCGGGCCGGTGGCCGAGCGGGCGGGCATCCGCAGCCTGTATTTCGGCAGCGCCGCGATGCTGGTGGCGATTGCCCTGATCGGCTTTGCGCGGCTGCGCGGGCGGGCGGAAATTGCGGCTTCAGCGGCAGCGACGGCTGCCGATTAACCAGGACCACCGCGGCACTCGCAGCTGCGAATTTGGAAAATGGTATCCCGTGATAGGATACGGGCCGAGGTCTTCCCATGCAGCCGGAACGAGTTCACCTGGTAGGCAGTGTTGCGCTGGATAGCGTCGAAGAAGTGTTTCGCACGGCCGGAGAAATGCTGGGGCGCCGCTTACGCCGGGTTCCCGACGGCGAGCCGGGCGGCAGGCGCCTGTGGATCAGCTGGCAGTATCCGTTTTTGCGCGCTCAATCCTTTCTGCGGCCGGATCCAAGCGTGACCAACCCGAGAGGCATGCAGCCGCTCATCCTGGTGGAGAATTCCGAGCCGGACGAGATCCGCTTCGGCGAACTCGGTTACGCCCGCGAGGCGCGCATCTCCTATCAGGATTTTCTCGCGGCGCGGGAAATAGGCCATTTGCCGGCCGGCGTCCGGTTTCAGGTTTCGCTGCCGACGCCGCTGGCAGTCATCAATCCGTTCGTGTCGATGCACGATTCGCTGCGCGTCGAAGAACCGTACGAGCGCGCGATGCTGCGCGAAGTGGAGACGATTTGCCGAGCGATTCCGCACCGCGATTTGTGCATCCAGTGGGATGTGTGCATCGAGATGATTTTGTGGGATGGGCGGTGGGAATCGATGCGCAATCCGTTCGGCGGCCAGATGCAGGCCGAAGTGATGACGCGCCTGCAGCGCCTGGGAGCAGCCGTGCCGGCGGATGTCGAGTTGGGCTTCCATTTGTGCTACGGCGATTACGACGCCAGGCATTTTATCGAGCCGATAGATGCAGGGAAGCTCGTGGAGATGGCGAATGCGCTGACGGCGCACGCGCGGCGGCCGATCACGTACATCCACATGCCGGTGCCGGTGGACCGCAACGATGAAGCATATTTTCAGCCGCTGCAGGAATTGCGGGTGGGGCCGAAGACCGAGCTTTACTTGGGGCTGGTGCATCCCGACGGAGTGGAGAGTACCAGCCGGCGCATCGCCGCAGCGGCCAGGTATGTTTCGGATTTTGGGATCGCGACGGAATGCGGGATGGCGCGGCAGCGGACGCCGAAACTGGTCCGGCGTCTACTGGAAATTCACGCGGGGTGCAGCCGGGAGCCGGCGGCATGGGCCGGCTCCGCGTAGCTGCGGCGAACAACTCACTTGGCGCGCTGGACGGGCTTGGCGAACTTCGCGGCGTCGACCGGCACGTTGGGTTGGATCTCGCTGAGCACGTAGTCTTCGCGGCCGCTGACCCAGCCATAGGTGAATTTGTACGGCATCATGACACCGGCGACGCGGCGGTAGTCGGAATAATCGATCTGGGTAGGAACGCGGCCGACTGCCGAGTTGACCATCCGGACCATGCGGGTGAGAAGGCCGGTCTTCTTGTCGAAATAGAAGGTGCCGAGTAAGCCATTGTCGCCGGTGCCCTGGATCACGTAGACGTCTTTTTCGTCGATGGTGGCCGGGTACGTGACCTTCCAACTCTTGAAGAACTGCTTGAGGCCGGCCGGGAACGCCATTTGGGCATCGAGCCGGCCGCCTTCGCGCGCGCTGCCGGCCAGCGGATATTCGCCTACCACCGTGAGCGGCAGCATGACCCACGCATCGCGGCCGTCAAAGGTGCGGGCCAGGTCGCCGCCGCGCTGATGAACGATGGTGGCGAGCTGGTTGGGGGCCTTGGCATAGATTTCCGCTGGTTCGGGCTTGGCTTCGCCAAACAACTCGGAAGTGCCTTTGGCGGTGAAACTGGTGAGTTTGGCCAGCGCATCGGCGCCGCCGAGCGCCTTAATGTAGTTGTCCAGGATCTGATCGGCCGGGGGAGTGCCCGCGGTGGCGGGGTTGGCGGTTGGCAGAATGTCGGGCGGCAGGAAGACCGGTGTGCTGTAGATGGTGTCGATGGCGGGCGTGGCGGCCGGGTTCTGGGCGCCCCGATGGCAAGTCCAGCAGGTGACCACCTGGCGTCCACCGAAGTTGTCTCTATTGATTTGGGCCACCATGGTCACCATTTTGCGCGCCGTCACTTTTTGGGGAGTGTCGGCTGCCCAGTCCACCCGGTTGGTGCCCGCCCCAACGTGACAATCCGAGCAGTCAAACTGAAGCGCCGCCGTCATCAGGCCCATAGTTTCGATGAAATCGTCAACGGAAGTCCCCTTGAGGACCTGGACGTTCTTAAAGACCTGCTCCGCCAGAATCGGCTTCTCTTGTGAATCGGTTTGGCTGACTGCTAACTTCGTGGCGATTAGAGCGAGTACCGCTATTGTTCTCACGATTGCACCCTGTAGATAGTAGGTTAGTTTCTGTTCGCTCGCCGTCGCCGCGGACGAAATTGCGTGTGGCAAGCGATGCAGGAAGTGATAATTTGATCATTCAAGGCCAGCACCGCCTGGATGTTCTTACTTCGAGTGGCTTTGACGGCAGCGGCCCCCGCTTCCACAAGCAGGCGGGCATCCTTCATCCACACCCCGCGATCCTTCGCCCGCCCTTCCATCATGAGGAGGTTTCCGGATTCGGCGAGCATCAACGCCTGCTTTTCGAGTGTTTCCCAATCATGGTCTCCTTTCGGCGGATTCCGCTCAATGTAGAGCAGCGCATCCGAGTAGGGGAGAACAATAGCCACCATGATCTCAGAGATCGTAGCCACCGGCTGGAACGGGGACGTCTGAGCGATCGCCCCGCCCGCCAGAAGAAGCAGTGCCATAAGTCGCATTACACTATCCCTGCCCGGGAATCACTAAAATACGAACTTCAGCGCAAGCTGGATAACGCGATAGTCACCGTCGGGCAATCCGGTGCTGCCCTGAAGCCCGTTGGTACCGCTGATATCCTTGGTGATCGTGTAACTGGTCGGGCTGTTTGTGGACGGAGCGGGCGCTGCCGGATTTACATGGTTCGGAAGATTGAAGGCCTCGGCCCGTACCTGAAGCGTCTTGCGCTCCCGCAAAGTGAAGAGGCGCGAGAACGCAAGATCCAACTGGAAA
Source organism: uncultured Solibacteraceae bacterium (assembly GCA_964556085.1). Classification (GTDB taxonomy): domain Bacteria; phylum Acidobacteriota; class Terriglobia; order Bryobacterales; family Bryobacteraceae; genus PSRJ01. Next base: position 3,273 of record CAZKVF010000215.1, on the reverse strand, counting down.
ATACCGGGACCCTTGAGCGAGTAATTGCTGAGCGTTCCCAATGTGCCTGCGGCCGGAGCAGCGAATGCAGCCGGATTGGCCCAGGCGATACAGGGCGCGTTGGTGCAGGCGTTGTGATCGCTGTTATAAGGATCGATTCCGGCAACCGCATTGGCGCGCTGCGCTCCCTGGCCGTTGAGGGCAGTATCCACTCCGGTAGTGACTGTATAGAACTGGGCGGACTTGAGGGCCACGATGGGAGCGACCTGCCAATCGCTCGCCAGGATACGGAGTGGCCGGCTCACGAATCGCGGTGTCTGGGCAACCACGGAAAGATTGAATAGCTGCCGCTGGTCGTTTGGAAAACAGTTGCTGCGATCGTTTCGCCTGCTGCCCGGAGTCACCGAGGATGCGCCGTTATTGCCCGGATTGCCGTTCCACAAGTCGCTGATGCAGTGAGACCATGTGTAATTGGAAAGGATTGTTACTCCTTTACTCAGCCGTTTCTGCAACTGGACATAGAGCGCATTGTAAGACTCCGTGCCGCCATCGTCGGTAACGGAAACCTCTCCGTAATACTGTCCCTGTGAAGGATTTTGCAGGTAGAGAGCACGACGAAAATTAGTCGTTGCAGTGGTGGAGCAGGCGGTGTACGTAACTCCGTTAGGGAGGGTACAGCGGCCCGTTCCCAGGAATAATGCCGGGTTAATCTGACCCTCGGTAATCAAGTGCGAGACGGTATTTCCCACGTAATTTATAGTGGCAAGCCAGTCGGAGCCGAACTGCCGCTGCACGGCGAAATTGAATTGGTTGACCCAGGTTGGTTTCCAGTTGAAGTTATCCGTAACGTAGGAGGCGAATTGCGGGAAGACCGAGGTTTTAGTCAGGGCATAGGGCAGAGGGTTCCCGCCGGAGTAAGTAGCCCAGGGGTTGGCTAGCGGTACATTGGTGAGAGAAAGCGCCGTACCATAGGGAGCATCTTGAGCCATGGCGCTCATGGAGTACAAAGCGCCCCGGTCGGTAAACGTGCCCACCGATGCGCGGATAGTGGTTTTGCCGGTGCCGAATGGGTCCCAGACGATGCCCAGGCGGGGGAGAAAAATTCCGTAACGATTATGCGCGATGCTCTTGCCGCCCGGCGTCCATTGTGGGTCTCCTGGAAAGAACAGGCCCGCCGGAGCGTTGGGATAGAGCGTGCTGTGAACGTTTTGCGCGAACAGAGAGGGATCGAAGTGGTCGAAGTAGCCGAACTTGTTGGTGAAGGCGAAGAACGGCTCCCAACGCACGCCGTAGTTTATGGTCAGGCGCGCCGTGGCTTTCCAGGAGTCTTGCACGTACATCCCGATGTAGTTCTGGCGGTCATAGAGAACATTTTGATAATTCCCTTGCGCCCAGGTGGCTGCATCGCCCAGCATGAAGTCACTCATGCCGAGGCCGCTTGTGATGCCATTGAAGGTCATGGTGCCGCCGGCGTTGGTTCCCGAAGCGTAATTGAGGACGACATGATTGTATGCGCCTCCAAACGCGATCTGGTGCGAGCCCTTGACTAAGCTCAGATCTTCACCCAGGTTGAAGTTCGGCCCACCATGGTCAGTGGTAACCGCGGCTGCGGTTTCGAAGGCGAATCCGTTACCCCCGGAAATCGTGAAGCGCGGATTAGGAGTTGGCTGGTAGGGAACCGGTACTCCGAACTGCTCCCAACTATAGCCGGGCTTATCGGGAATCTTGATCGCGTTTGAGCGGTTCACTCCCAGATGGAAGGAACTTACCAAGTTGCTGCCAATCAGGTAGGTATCGCCAATAGCGAGAGAATAAACGCGAAAGTTCATCGCGTATGAATTGGCGGTGAGAGAGCTCTTTCCATCGTAAGTGGAGGGGGTATCGAGGTTGGTGCCGAACGGCCGGATATAAAGAGAATGCTTTTCGCTCTTTTGCCAGTCCACGCGGCCGACGCCCATATTCTCGGTCTGCCCGCCGGGGAGCCCGTAAGTTACCTTCCCGCACGCATCGGCGCTGGAGGTTGGGAGAATACTTGCGATCTTTACCGCGGGAACGCTGAACAAAGCGGGAGAGATTTGGTTATTTATAAAACCCAGCGAGGCCGGCAAGTTGAATTGCTTGCCGTTATTGCAGGACGGACCCGCGAAAGTAGTGAAATCTCCCGCGAGAATGGCGGGCGTCGGAATATAAGCGATATTCGAAGTGGGAGTAGTGTGCAGGATCGTTTCCTGCCATCCCAGGAAGAAGAAGAGTTTGTCGCGCTTGATGCGTCCTCCCACGGTTCCACCAAACTGGTTTCGCTTCAGAGTGTCGCGTGTCGGGGCGAAGAAATCGCGGGAGTTCAGGGTGTTGTTTCGAAGGAACTCAAAGGCGTCTCCGTGAAAGCCGTTTGTGCCGGACTTCGTGGCCACGTTCACGTTGGCCGAAGCGTGCTGCCCGTACTGCGCCGCGAGGGCGCTCGACTCTACCTTGAACTCCTGAAGTGCGTCGGGGAAAGGCAGAGGAAGATTCAAACTGTTATAGGCATCATTATGCGTCTCTCCATCCCAGTTGTAAGTGGTCCAGTTGGCGACGCCGCCGGCGACCGAAATCATCACCGTGGGATAGTTCCGGTTAGAATTCAGAGTGCCGCCATTGGCTCCTCCTACCGTCGAAATGCCCGCCAGAAAGATCAGTTCGGTGACATTGCGGCCATTGATCGGCATTTCGACTACGCGTTGGTTATCCACCACTGTGCCGACTCCCGCACTGCGGGTTTCCACCAGACCGGCATCGGCTTGGACCACTACCTGTTCTGTAACAGCGCCGACCTTCAATATGGCATCGATTGCCGGGCTGCTATCGACTTGCAGTACAATTCCCGACTGAACAAACTTACTGAAACCGGACTTGGTAATCTCCAGCAGGTATGGCCCTATGGGCAGGTTGGAGAAGACATACGAGCCATCCGCTCCGGAAGTCGCGGTTCGAACTAGGCCTGTGGCAGTTTGAGTGACCCGGAGGGCTGCCCCGGTGACCGGCAGCCCACTGCTGTCTTTCACTGTTCCATTAATTTGTGCTGTGGTGCCCTGTCCCCAAACCAGGGCGGCAGCGAGAAAAAGCTCACAGAGTGTGGTCGCGATAAGTCGCACGGGAGTCTCCGAATCACTATTCCAATCGCCGGGCGGCGGTTTATTTTTCTTTTTTCTCCGATTCCGGCTTGTCCTTATCTTCATCCGGCTGAAAGGGATTGGAAGTTGCCATAAAAAGTTTTCGCCCATCCGGGAGAGTAAGATCGCGGCCATTCACCCGATG
>CAZKVF010000214.1:0-13923 GCA_964556085.1 uncultured Solibacteraceae bacterium | reverse complement strand
TGAATGTTCGATTCCACCACAGTGGTGTCAACGCGCATCTTGCGGCCTTGGATCACCTTACGCTCCTGGGCTATCGCCACCAGGCGGTCATGCAGATCGCGCAGCGCTTCCGGTCCGACGGCTTGTCCCAGTCGCACCAATGTTTTCGCGTCCGGCACCTTCTCCATTCCAATTCGGCAGAAGTTTCGGTACACCACAACTCGTCGACCGCGCGCATCCAAGGCTCGCATAAATCAGCCGCTTCTTCGGCAAAAAAATGTCTCCCACAAGCTCGGCTGCTGATGCTTCATCCGGATCATGGTATGAAGACGGTCCGAGACAGAATCAGGTTATTCTGTTTTGCTTTTCTCCGGCTGATTCCCGTCATTCGATGCAACGACGGCGTTATTTTGCAACGCGAAGTAGACTAGCAGTGGTCCTGACGGCAATGTTCTTTTAAAGCATCGTCGGCATCCCGGCAGTCCTGTCTCAGGCGTTTCAGTTCTTTCAACGCCGGAAGAAAGTCCTCTCTGCTCACTCCCCGAAAACATAGCCCTGCATTCGTGAGGACGGTGGCACAATGCTTGTAGGCAGCCAGCAAGTTGTTGCAGGTTTCGCAGTCCATGGCGCCTTTTCCTGATGCGGCGACGGTGCGGGACGCCCGAGTATCTTTTGGCTAGTGCGCGTCGTGCCGCCGGTTGGTCTGGTTAAGATGCCAGCCGATTTCGTGTTGCATTCCTTCCGACACACGTACGGGACGAGGTTGGGCGAGACCGGGGCCGATGCGTTTACTATCATGAAGCTGATGAGCCACAGCGCGGTTACGGTGTCACAGCGGTACGTCCACCCTTCACCCGAGGCAATGGAAAGCGCGGTATCGCGCATGGAAGCATGGAACAGGACGCCAGGGTGGGCACAAATTTGGGCACAGTGGCCGGTAATGATCCCGCCGAGAACTTACAAGTTGTTTAGTTTCAACATGCCCGGGTGGTGGAACTGGTAGACACAAAGGACTTAAAATCCTTTTCCCGGCAACGGGAGTGCGGGTTCGATTCCCGCCCCGGGCACCATCATTTCAAAGGACTTGCCGGTTTTCTCTCGCCGCGGTTTTTGATCCTCGTCTTCCGCTGGCATGTCCGAAAGTACGCCCCAAACTGCCAAGGTGGCAGCCCGTCTTTGCCAGGGCGCATACATTTCCTTCACCTGACATCCGCGCCTCACCCCTCCCGCATTCTCTCGTAGATCCCTCGAGCTGCGCGTTGCGCGGCGATCTTCTTGGTGCGGCCCTCGGCCTGCGCGGTCCAGTCCTCGCCCACGCGCACTTCCACTGTAAATGTCTTGGAGTGTTCGGGGCCGCGTTCCCGGACGATCGAATACCTTGGCTGCGGCAACTGCCGCGATTGCGCCAATTCCTGCAGCGCGCTTTTGAAATTTGTGACCGCCGGCTGGATGTCGGTGTCGTTGGCCTGGTCGGCTTCCACGGGCGCGTCGAGGATGTGCTCCGCGACGAAGCGCCGCACCGCTTCGATGCCGCCGTCCAGGTACATGGCGGCCATGACTGCCTCCAGCGCATCCACGAGCAGAGTCTTTTTGGCTCGGCCGCCGCTCATTTCCTCGCTGCGCCCCAATTGCAAATAAGCGCCTATGTCGAGCCGCCGCGCAACCCCGTACAGATGGGCGGCACTTACAAGGTGATTCTTGCGCGCCGATAATTCGCCCTCCCGGTAAGCAGGAAAGCGCTGGACCAGGGCTTCCGCCACGAGGAATCCGAGTATAGAGTCGCCCAGGAATTCCAGTTGCTCGTTGTCGTGAAGTGGTTCATCCCGGGCAACGCGCACTTCATGCGCGTGCGAGCTGTGGATGAGCGCGCGCTGCAGAATCTCCGGGTCGAGAAAGCGGTGACCTAGCTTGATTTCCAGCGTTGCCGGGTCCGCGCGCATTGGGCCGCTGAATTACTGCTTGCGGTTGATTTCCACCTGCGGCGGCGCGTTCTGAGTAGCCGGCTTGCCGCCATTCTTGGCCATTACTGCGCTGGCCCGGATCGATTGGGCCACCGACCTGATCTGTTGCGGCACCGTGGAATCGTTCATGACCTTTTCGGCAACCGCAATAGCCTCGTCGTTCTTCCCAGCCGACTGGTAGGCGGAAGCCAGCCGCACCTGATATGCCGGCTCGGGATGCGCCGCCCCTTCCACCGCCATCTTCAGTTCGCTGATTGCCTTGTCGTAATCCTTTTTGTCGAGCGCGCTCATGCCCAGCGCGTCGTGAGCTTGCGCAATCATATCCTTCTTGTAATCCGCCCACTGCTGATCGCTCACCTGCGGATTCGGCTTCTCAGCGGTCGTTACCGCGGCAATTCCCTGGTTGGCGTACTTGTCCGCCTTGGCCAGCTTCTCGTCGCGGTCGAGATCGTGTTCGCGCGTTCCTTGGACGGTGAGATCGGCCAGCATCAGAGCGGCCTGGAAATTGTTGGGATTGGCGTCCAGAGAGCGTTCGGCGTAGACCTGAGCCTTGTCCTTATCGCCCTTCTGCTGGTAGGCTTGCGCCTCCCATAACAGGATCGTGTCCTTGAACATCGTGTCTTTGAATTTGGCGAGCACGTTGTCGGCCGCCGTGATCACGCCGTCCGGGTTGTTTTTCTGGAGCGCCTCTTGCGTAGCCTGTATCGCTTGCGCCTCGGCGGGCGATACCTTGGGCGCGTTCCCCTTTTTTCCCTGCTGCTGCGCCATCAGCGCCGTAATCCCGATCGCGGCTGTGACGGCCGCGGTGCGAATGGATCGCTTCATCGAAAACTCCTTCAATTCCTGCTATGGTTTTGAAATCTGTGCCGCGCCTTGGCTGGCCGCTTGCTGGGCCGCCGCAGACGCTCCCTTCATCTGCAAAGCGCTTTCAAAGTAATGGCCCGCCTGAGCGGAGTCGCCCGCCGCCATGGCCAGGCGCCCCAGATACACCAGCACCCATGCTTTTATCTGCGGCTCAGGTTCCAGCTCCAGCGCCTTCTCGAACAACTTGTTGGACAACTCGGGATCCTTCTGGAGCGCGGCAATGCGCGCCAGCCCGTAATAGGCCGCGCCGTGAGTGGCCCGGTCGTCGGTCTGCTGCACAACCGCGAGATACAAACTCTTGGCTTTATCCAAATCACGTGCGGTGTAAGCCGATTCCGCATCGTCCAGAGTCTTCGCGGCTCCCGTGAGCGGGGGCGGCGCGGGCTCAACCGTATGACCAAGGCGCGCAGGCGCCAGACGCACGGGCGCCTCCTTATCAAATTCCACCTGCGCCAGACGCCGGTCCTCGCTCGTCAGGTCGATGGCTCCGACGAGTTCCGGATAATAAAACAGCATAGCCTGCTCTTGCTTTTCGTACACAGCCAGGTGCTCGGAAAAGAACGGCGTAAGTATAAAGCCCTGGCGCAAAGCCTGCTGAACGTTCGCCGGCCTGCGATCCAGTCTGGCCTCCACCGCTTTGATCAGCGATTCGGTTGCCAACAGCAGAAAATCCTGTTTGAAGGAGTCGTCCAGTGCCTGAGCGCGCATTGCATGATCCATGATCGGTTTTTTCCGCTCCAGGATTTCCTGGTAGCGCGTGGCGAGAGGATCCAACAGATAGTGTAAGTATGCGTGGCGCACGTCCGCGGTTCGCACCTCGGAAGAGGGCGTGATCACGATGGTGTAATCGTTGGCGACGCTGCGCGTCTGGATCTGGTTCGGCGGCGCCAGTAGTTCCACGTAGATTTGGAAGCGCCGGCCCTTGAAGCCCGAGGTCTGCTGCCTTAAGTATGCATTCACCCCAAGGACAGCTTCGGATACCGGTTCGTGGTATCGCACCAGGTATTTTTCGATTTCGGGCTGCGATTCCTGCCATAATCCGGCGATATTTGCTTCCTTGTAGAAGGCGGCGAGCAGCGGCGGCAGATTCTTCAGCGGCACCACATCCGGCGGCAACTCCAGATCGCGAACCTTAAGCGTGAAAGCCGGCGGTGGCCCCGCTGCCAGGGCGAAGGAGATGTATTGCGCCAGTTCTTCCGTGTCGTTGCGTTTGCGGTGCTGCTCGAAAAAACTCCTGATGGCAGCGAGCGATGGAATATTCCGCTTCGCCAGTTCGGCGCGAATCTGTGCGCGCAAGGGGTGGTTATTCGGTGAAGAGAGATCCGCGTCGAAACCCGCCGCGTTGATCGCAGCCATCACTGTGAATAGTGTGGGGCTGGCGTCTAACTGGCCGATATCGCCCGTTTGCGCACGAGCTGCGGAAGCCCCCGCCAGAAACACCAACAGTAGAAGATGGCACAAATTGCGATACAAAACGTTCCGCCCGGAAAAAACCAGTTTACCCTAGTCCTCCGCTGGCGATTACCGGCGTTAACCGGTCGCCGGGTTTGAAAGACGTATCGGAGGGCAGCGCCACCGCATCGCCCTCGGCGAGCCCCTCGGTAACCTGCACCGCACTGATGCTAGAGGCACCGGTCTTTACCGGCCGGTGCTCCACGCTGCCGCCATCCAGCCGGAAGACAAAAAGGCCTTGTGCATCGCGGCGCAATGTCTCCTTGGGAATCACCAGGGCGTTTTCCACGACGGCGGTGCGGATCGTGGCATCCACGTTCGTGCCGGGAAGAAGTTCGTGCCCAGGATTGGCGATCAGGCAGATCACTTCTCCCACCTGCCGTGTGCCCAATGCCTGAATCGAGCTGGGCAGCCGCTCCACCGTGCCTTTCCATTCCCTGCCCGGCAGTGCTTCCCAAGTCAGAGTGACCGGTTGCCGCTCGGCGATGCGGCCCAACTCCGGCTCATCCACATACAGCCGCACGCGCAGGCGATCGAGTTGGCCCACATTGGCCAGTAAATCCCCGGGGTTAGCATAGACGCCGGCGCGAGCCGAAAGATTGTAAATGACTCCGCCTATCGGCGCCCTCACGACGCTCTGCGCCGCCCGTTCTCGCGCCAGGCTCAGAGCGGCCTGGGCGTCCTGCAAACGCGCTTGCGCCGCCGCCACATCGGTCCGGGCCACCAGCGATCGCCGCCGGCTTTCCAAACCTTCTATGGTTGCCTCCGATTGCTGCACCTTCTGGCGCGCCGCATCCACCTCCACGCGAGTGGCCGCCTGCTTCGCCTCCAGCCGCTCGAATGAGGCATAATCTTTCCGGAGTTGGTCCAGTTCCAGTCGCGCCTGTTTCAGGCTGTTTTCGATCTCCGCGAGTTCCGCCGGCTTGCCTCCGGATTCAAGAGCCGAGAGATTGGCGCGCGCTTCCGATACCCGCGCTTCGGTCCCTTGAATCTCGGCCTGAAGGGATGGGTCCGATATGGAAGCGATGACTTCGTCCTTCCGGACCGGTTGCCCTTCGCGCACCGCCACACTGCTGATGATTCCCGAGCGCTCGGCGCGAATCGACTGCCACTCAACAGGTTCGACTTTCCCGTTTGTGGGTAGCGTGCTCACCAGCGTTATGCGCTTCACGCGAACGAAGGTGATCTTCGGGCCGGTATTCCGGCGGTATATCGCCATTCCGGCTACCGCGGCCGCCACCACCAGCAGCGCCAGCGCCAGCTTCTTCAAATTACCAGCTCCACAAACTCTATATTAGAACCGGCGACTCGATTGTGGTCCATTTTTGCCGCTCGCCGGCCACAGGCGCCGCAGCAGACGGATTTGTCCGGCATGATAAAGGTCGTGAGCGGCGATGCCGCGGATCAAGTGCGCGGTTTGGGGAGCTGCTTGCGCGGCCGAAGATAAGCGGGCGGTCGCCACCCGCAGCTCCTGATGCTCCTGGAGCAAAATAGCGATATCCGCCTTCCAGGCCGCCTGGCTGGGATCGCCTTGCGGCCGTTCGAAAAAATTGCTTCCGGGAAGCACGAAGCTGCCACGCTTTTCTGCGGTCAGCCGGCGGCGGACCACGTATTTCCAGTACGCCGCGTGCAGCACTAGTTCCCAAATATTGTGGCGGCCCGGCCCTGGTCGCCAAGCCGCTTCCTCAGCGCGAACGCCGCGAATCGAACTCCAAAGGTTCGGCCCATGCCACGACTTCCGGTCGAAGGCTTCATCCAGGAAATTAAGCAGCATGGACATATTCACTTGATCAGTGTGACCTGCTTACTTGATGAGTGTGACCGGCCCACGCGCCACCGGCACGCCGCCCGAGCCGCTGTCAATGGACAACGTAACCTGCGAGCCGATCAGTGGATCACCTAGCAGGTCTTCTCCACATACCGCCGTTTGGTTGGTGGGGTTAACGGCGCAGGCCAGCAGCTCGTTAGTGAGAGTCGTGGGGACGCTGATCCAGGCGGCCTGTGCCGAAGTCGGCAGGCCGCTCGGGCCTGCACTCGTGTGCATACGCCGCCCGCTGAGCGTGAATTGCACCGTTCCGGTTGCCATGCCGCCCGCGCCGGCGATCGCCGTCAGAGTGGCGGAAGCCTGCGTTACGGGCGCCTGGGCCGGCGGTGTGTTATCCCGGAATACCAGCACGCCATTGACGCCGGTCGTCGAGCTGTTAGGATCGGCCGGATACTGCGAAACCGGCACATAGACGAAATTAGTAATCGGGTCGACTCCCACGATATGGCCGCCGCCCGTACAAGCAACATGCGCCGCGGGATTGCCGCCGTCCTCGTCGATTACGCCGAGAATAGGCGTAAACGGCCCCGTCCCTTTGGGGCAGCCGCTCGTCGTGGCGGCATTCAGCCCCGCGGCCGCGTAGAAACGGCGGTTGTTCGGGTTGAAGACCACAGCATCGGTGCCGCCCACGTCGGTGAATGTCGTGAGCAGCTTCCCAGTGTTGAGATTGACCGCAACATCTCCCATATCCCCGGTCCCCCCAAAGCAGCCCATGACAGCGATATTCGAAATCGGATCTATATCGATGCCGTGCCCGGGGCACGGCGGCCCAACCTTCGTCACCAGGTTCACGACGCCGGGGCTGCCGCTGGCCGGGTCGTAGGAATAGACTCCCGCGTTGGCGTTGGTGTTAGGCGGAGCAGGGTCGGCATCTTCCGCCGCGATATAAATCTTCCCGTCGGTGGGATTGTATGCGATCAGGTCGGAGCTTACGGGCAGCGGCGTCTGGCTCACAATTCGCTTGTACGCCAGATTGATGCCGATCAGGTACTCCGGAGGATTGTCGGTCACGATATAGACAGTCTGGTTGATGGGATCGTAGGCAGCGCCGTCCGTATCGGTACCCAGAGACTCTGGGAACGTATAGGCATCAGGCTCCGCCTGTGGCGCCCTCAAGTCCCACACATAAACCGTTTGTTGGCCGTCGGTCACAATGAGCTGCTGCAGGTTTATGGCAACTAGCACCGCGTTGGGACCGACCGCCGGCGTTTTCGGAGGGGAACTCGACGGCATTTTGATCAGGCCGACCGCAACGTTGTTGCGCGTATCGATGACGTCGATTCCATTGTTGGTGCGGTCGGACAGATACATCATCCGCGTGACCGGGTTGTAGCCCATCAGGTCTACGTTTGCATTGCCGGCGGCTCCAGTCGCCTTCCACCCCGGAATGCCGATATCTTGCAGGTATTGCAGCCCCGAGTTTTGCAGTCCTTGTGCCCAACCCATTGTCGTCAGGAAAGCAAAAGCCAATGGCTGCGCGATTCGTTGTGTGCGCATTAAAACTCTCCTCCCTAATTGCTGGTTCTGCTTGGAACAAAAGCGGGTAGGGATTGTATCCGAACGGATACTCAGACACAAGCCTCAGGTGGTGTCTCCAGTAGCGCCGGCAATCCTCCGCCGGCGTTTCCGTGGTCGAACCAATCGGGAGCTGCTCGCTAGATTGTGGTGTATTTTCACCGCGTTTGCGGCGGTTAATTATAGTGCTTTCGAGTTACGGCGGCCGGGTGTGCGTTGGGGAGCACGCGGCGCCAAGCAGCAACGCCACAGCTCGGCTTGTGCCCGGCGGCCGGCCCTCCTGGCTTGTCACTCACGCAGCCGTCTCCGCTGCGTCCGCCAGAACTCGCACATGGTCCTCGAGCACTTCCAGGAAGCCGCCGCGCACGGTAAGCTGGCGCTGGTGGCCGTCGGCCCGATAAGTGAGCACGCCATCCCCCAATTCGCTGAGCAGAGCCGCGTGCCCCGGAAGAATCCCCAGGTAACCGTCCTTGCCGGGGATCTGCACTTCGTCCACGTGTTCGTGAACCAGCTCGCGTTCGGGGGTCACTACTTGCAGGTCGAGAGCCACCGCTATCCTCAAGCTTTCTGCAGTGCTTCGGCGCGCTCCAGCACTTCTTCGATGGTTCCTTGCATGTAGAAAGCCTGCTCCGGAATCTCGTCGTGCTTGCCTTCGGCGATCTCGCGGAAACCTTTTATGGTATCAGCCAGCTTGACATACTTGCCTTTGATTCCAGTAAACTGCTCCGCGACGTGGAAGGGCTGCGAGAGAAATCGCTGGATCTTGCGCGCTCGCGCCACGGTCAGTTTATCCTCATCGGAAAGCTCATAGATACCGAGAATCGCGATGATATCCTGTAGGTCCTTGTAGCGCTGCAGAACGCCTTTAACGATTTGTGCCGTATCGTAGTGGTCCTTGCCGATGATGTTCGGATCCAAAATGCGCGAACTCGAAGCCAGCGGATCCACCGCGGGATAGATGCCGAGCGAGGCGATTTCGCGCGACAGATTGGTAGTCGCGTCCAGGTGCGCAAAGGCAGTGGCGGGCGCAGGGTCGGTGTAATCGTCGGCAGGCACGTAGATGGCTTGAACGGAAGTGATCGAGCCCTTCCTGGTAGAGGTTATGCGCTCCTGCAACTCGCCCATCTCAGTCGCCAGGTTCGGCTGGTAACCGACGGCTGACGGCATGCGGCCCAAAAGCGCCGAGACCTCGGACCCCGCTTGGGTAAAACGGAAGATGTTGTCGATGAAGAGCAACACGTCCTGGCCTTCTTCGTCGCGGAAGTATTCGGCGACGGTGAGTCCGGTCAAACCAACCCGCAAACGCGCGCCAGGCGGCTCGGTCATCTGGCCGTAGATCAGGGCGCACTTCGATTTGTGGTAGTCGTGCGGGTCGATGACCCCCGATTCCTGCATTTCCAGCCACAGATCGTTGCCTTCGCGCGTGCGCTCGCCCACGCCGGAGAAGACCGACACGCCGCCGTGCTTCATGGCGATGTTGTTGATCAGCTCCATGATGATAACGGTCTTGCCCACGCCCGCGCCGCCGAACAGGCCGATTTTGCCGCCGCGCAGATATGGCTCCAGAAGATCGATGACCTTGACCCCGGTCTCGAACATCTCCAGACGGGTCGATTGATCCTCAAAGGTCGGCGCGTGGCGGTGGATGGGATAGAACTTCTTGGCATCCACAGGGCCCATTTCATCCACTGGCTGGCCCAGCACGTTCATCACCCGGCCTAGCGTTTCCGGCCCAACCGGCACCTGTACGGGATGCCCCAGGCTGATGGCCTGCATCCCGCGCACAAGACCCTCGGTTGGCTGGAGCGCAACCGTGCGCACGCGGCCTTCCCCGATGTGCTGCTGCGCTTCCAGAATGATATCGATTGGCTGCGGGACGTCGAAGCCCTCGCTGACTACGCGAATCGCGGTGTAAACCGCGGGAATCTGACCCTCCGGAAACTGGCAGTCCACGGCCGGACCGGCCACCTGAACTACCTTTCCGACTACATGTCCATTCGTGCTGGATTCCATATCCTCGTTTTTGCTCCTAACGCTCCCTGACGGTCGCGGCTCCGAATCGCGCTACGCCTCCGCGGCTGCGCCGCTCACTACCTCTATGATCTCCTTGGTGATGCTAGCCTGGCGGACGCGATTCATGAACAGTGTCAGTTTATCGATCATCTCGGCCGCATTGGAAGTAGCCGCGTCCATGGCCGTCATGCGCGCCGCGTGCTCGGCCGCCGCCGTTTCCAGGAGTGCGCGAAAAAACTCCATCTCTACATAGCGGGGCAGAAGCGACTCCAGCATCTCCCCCGGCGGCTGCTCGAAAATGTAATCCACCGGCCCCGCCCTTTCCGTCACCGCTACGGGCAACACCCGCGTAAGCGTAAGCCTTTGAGCCATGATGCTTTTGAACTCGTTATACAGCAGGTAGACGGAATCAACTTCGCTTTTGCGGTACATCTCCATGGCCCTGCCAGCGATAGGCGCCGTTGCCTCATATGTGGGCCGGGCCATATTGATGGTTTCCCCGGAAATGCGGGCGCCGCGCTTGCGGAAAAAATCGCGGCCCTTGCGCCCGATCACTTCCAAAGTCACCTCCGCTCCCGCGTGTTCGGAAATGAACCGCTGCGCGCCGCGGGTCAAATTGCTGTTGAATGCCCCTGCGAGTCCTTTATCGGAAGTGACCAACGCCAGCAGAATTCGGCGCTCGTCGCGCCGCGCCATCAGGGGATTGACCCCGGCCTGGTCGTCCGCTTCCGCGGCGGCAGCCACGTTGGCCAGTACTTTTTGCAGCGTGGTCACATAAGGCCGAGCCGCAATCACTCGATCTTGCGCCCTCCGCAGCTTGGCGGCCGAGACCATTTTCATGGCCTTGGTGATCTGCTGCGTGTTCTTTACCGAGCGGATGCGCCGCCGTATGTCAATCAGGCTAGGCATGCGCCGCGCCCTTGGGTCCGCCGGCGCCGCCCTCTCCTACGAAGCGGCTCTTGAACTCCTGGATCGCGGCCTTCATCTTGTTGCGCAGCGTGTCGTCCAGCGCCTTCTTCTGCCGGATCTCTTCCCAGATGTCCGGGTGTGCATTGTCGATGAAACGGTACAGTTCCTTTTCGAAACGGCGGCACTGCTCCACGGGCAGATCGTCGAGAAAAGCCTGGGTGCCCGCGAAAAGGATCAACACCTGCCTCTCCACCGGCAGCGGCTCATACTGCCCTTGCTTGAGGATTTCCATCAGGTGCTTTCCTCGATTGAGCTGGTCCATGGAGGCTTTATCGAGATCGGAGCCGAACTGCGCGAATGCTGCCAGTTCGCGGTATTGCGCCAGATCGAGGCGCAGCGTGCCCGCCACTGCCTTCATCGCCTTGGTTTGCGCATTGCCGCCCACGCGGCTCACTGAGATGCCGACGTTGATGGCGGGCCGCTGCCCCGAGTTGAAAAGGTCGGCCTCCAGGAAGATCTGGCCATCGGTGATCGAGATGACGTTGGTGGGGATGTACGCGGAGATGTCGCCCGCCTGCGTCTCAATAAACGGCAGCGCTGTGAGCGACCCGCCGCCCTTTTCGTCGTTAAGCTTGGCCGCGCGCTCCAGCAAGCGGCTGTGCAGGTAGAAAACGTCGCCTGGATATGCCTCACGCCCCGGTGGACGGCGCAGCAACAGTGAGATTTCGCGGTAGGCAGCAGCGTGCTTGGAGAGATCGTCGTATACGCACAGCACGTGTTTGCCCCGGTCGCGAAAGTACTCGCCCATCGCGCAGCCGGCGAACGGCGCCAGATACTGCATGGGCGCTGGATCAGACGCCGAGGCAATGACTACGATCGAGTAATCCATCGCGCCGTGATCGCCCAGTGTCTTGACCACTTGGGCGACCGTCGAGCGCTTCTGGCCGATGGCGACATAGATGCAAATCATGTCGCCACCCTTCTGATTGATGATTGTGTCGAGTGCGATGGCCGTCTTTCCGGTCTGGCGGTCGCCAATAATCAGCTCGCGCTGGCCCCGCCCGATGGGAATCATGCCGTCGATGGCTTTGATGCCAGTCTGCATGGGTTCCTTCACCGGACGCCTGTCGATTACGCCCGGGGCCAGCCGCTCTATCTGGTTGTATTCTGCGGCGTGGATCGGACCTTTGTCATCGACCGGCTCACCTAGGGCGTTGACCACACGGCCGATCAGCGCATCTCCCACCGGTACCGACATGATGCGGCGCGTGCGCCGCACCTCGTCACCTTCCTTGATCTCCGTGTAATCGCCAAGCAGCACCGCGCCCACCTGGTCTTCTTCCAGGTTCATGGCGATACCCGCCACGTCGTGAGGAAACTCGATCAGTTCGCCGGCCATGACCTTCTCCAGGCCGTGGATACGAGCGATGCCATCACCCACGGAGATTACTGACCCGACCTCCTGCACATCGATCGCTCTCTCGTAGTTTTCGATCTCCTGGCGGAGAATACTGGTAATTTCATCCGCTGCAATATGAGCCATATAGATCCCTCTCTTCGCAAACGCCGCCCGGGAGGCTCCGGGCGATTATTCCTGAGCGGCGAGGCGGCGCTCCAGAGACTGGAGTTGGCCCCGGACCGAACCGTCGTAAACCGTGGACCCAATGCGTGCCACCACACCGCCGATCAGCGATTCGTCAATCGTGAACCGCATCCGAATTCGCTTTCCCGTCAGCCGTTCCAGACTAGCGTTGAGCGAGGCGCGCTGCTCATTGTTCAATTCGCGCGCGGACGCCACTTCGGCGCGCTCGAAACCCATCCGCTCGTCCAGCACCAGCTCAAAAGTCTGCACAATTTCGGAAAGCGCCGGAACGCGCCGATGGTCGATCAAAACGAAAAGAAAATTGCGCGTGATCCGCGACATCTGGAGATCGTCGGCGATCCGCGCCACCACCGCTTTTTTGCGGCTGATCGCGATGGCCGGTGAGGTCAGCGCGTTGTACAAATCGGCCGAAGAACGAAGCGTAGTATCGAATTCCCGCAGTTCCGCGAGCGCATCCTGCGACCGCACCGCGGATCGGGCAGCGGTGACCACGTCCGCCAAAGCTTCGGCGTATCGCGTGGCGACGGCGGCAGCTATCATATCGTGCCTTATTGAATCCGCGCTTCCGGCGGAGTCTCGAGCTCTTGCACAAAGGCGGATACCAATCCGTCTTGGGCGTCGGCGTTCATCCGCGTCCGGATTTTCCGCTCCGCCAGCCCAATGGCCAGTTCCGCGGCGTACCGTTTCAGCTCCGCGCGGGCCGTCTTGCCGGCTGAGACGATCTCCTGTTCGGCCTGCGCCCGGACCTTGGCCATCTCGGCCGTGGTCCTCTGCCGTATGCGCTCGAGTTCGCGTTCTGCTTCCCGTTGCGAGTCAGCACGCAAGCTGGCGATGTCGGCTTCCAGGTTCGCGAGGCGCCGATCTACTTCCGCGGCGCGTCGATCTGCTTCCTGCCGTGCCTCTTCACCCTGAACGATTTCCTCTCGAATCTTTTTAAGGCGCGCGGCAAAGTAAGGACCGGCGCTCTTAACGATCAGGAAACCCAAGCCTCCTGCCATGATCACGAAATTCACCACGCGCCAGAGTTCGTCCGCGCCACTTTCTTCGCCGGCTTTTTGGCCGCTCTCTTTTTCCTGGGCTACTGCCGCACCTGGCAACCCCGCCAGCAGGAGTCCGAAGAGTAAGGTTCCGAACGCCAGGGGCTTCATGCCGCGCTCCGGCGGAGAACTGAATCCGCAATCTGCTGGGCGAGCATATCGCTTTCGCGAACCAAGCCATCCTTGGCCGCTTCCACATCTTTGGCTAGATCGGCCTTGGCGCGGGCTACAACCGCTTGCGCTTCCTTGCCTGCCGCGGCCAACTCCGATTCCTGCTGCTCATGGAGTTGCTTGTGCGCGCGCTCCTGGTTCTCGTACACCTCGCCTTTGGCACGCCGCAGCGCAGCTTCGTAGTCCGCCGCTTTGGCCGCCGCTCGCTCCAGGCTTTGCTCGGCTAGCTTGCGAGCTCCTTCGGAAGCTTCGTAGCGCTGCTGCAACAGCTTTCGAAAAGGCTTGAAGAAAACGTTTTTCAGGTAGTAATTCAGAAAAATGACCAGCAAAAAAGTGGGCACGGCTTTCAGCAGTATTTGACCTAAGGCCCGAAGCGTGGCATCCATATGTTTTGCTAAATCGAGAGGCGGGAGCAGAGGTGTATTTCGGTTACACCGCTCGTTAAATCCCCAACCGACATGCGCCGTGAAACTTACGGTAACATGCCGCAGAAACGACCGTCAACCGGGCCGCCGAGGCTGTGCACGCGTCTTCAAGCCTGGACCAAGTTGATCCACGGCAAATCGGCAAATCACTGATTCTTTTAAGGCAGCG
>CAZKVF010000213.1:0-9921 GCA_964556085.1 uncultured Solibacteraceae bacterium | reverse complement strand
CGGACCTGTACTATCGGCTTAACGTATTTCCCGTCCGAATCCCGTCGCTGCGCGAGCGTCCGGAGGACATTCCCCTGCTGGTGCGCCATTTTGTCCAGCAGTTCAGTCGACCTCTTGGCAAGACGATCGATGCCATTCCGGCTGAGACCATGAGCGCTTTGGCCCGTTATCCGTGGCCTGGGAATATCCGCGAACTACAGAATGTGATCGAGCGGGCTGTCATTCTTACCACCGGGCCGGTGCTAACGGTGCGTACCGAGGAGCTTCGCGCGCCGAACCACCTGCCCGAGCCTTCGCCGGCCTCGAACGGGCATGCCACCACGGCGCCTTCCGGCGGGAACATGCGGGCAGCGCTTGAAGAGGCGGAGCGCCAGCAAATCCTCGATGCATTGGAGAAAAGCAACTGGATTGTGGCAGGGCCGGCAGGCGCGGCAGCTCGTCTCGGGCTGAAGCGATCCACACTTCAGTCGCGTATGCAGAAGCTCGGAATTCGGATCTCTCGAACCGGAGTGTGAGCCCTTCGGAGATATTCGGGCGTGGATGGTTAAGCCCAGCGGCGAGGCCGAGCGTATTCTTAGGAGTGGGGCAGGCCGCCCAGAAGGGTCGCCCCACACCGCGTTCGCAGAGTTCTCGTCAGAGTTTGACCGATGCCTGAACATTTCGACATCCGCTCCGTCCTCGCATTCGTAGAACGGCACGGGTACGCTTTGGTATTCCTGTGGGTTCTGGCGGAGCAAAGCGCGCTGCCGGTGCCGTCGGTGCCGCTCCTGCTGGCGGCCGGCGCACTGGTCCGCGCCGGGAAGCTCTATTTTTTACCCGTGATGTTGTGCGCCATGCTAGCCGCCATCCTCGCGGATACCATCTGGTTTGGACTCGGAAGGCAGCGGGGCCGCCAAGTCTTGCGCCTGGTATGCCGCCTCTCACTGGAACCGGATTCGTGTGTGCGCCAGACAGAGGGCATCTTCAGCAAGTATGGAATGAGTTGCCTGCTGGTCTCGAAGTTCATCCCAGGGCTCAATGCCGTAGCCGCTCCGTTGGCCGGCCACTCCAAGACGTCATATTTCAGTTTTGCGTTATATGACGGCCTGGGTGCTTTGATCTGGAGCGGCGCTTACCTTGCACTCGGGTATTTGTTCAGCGAGCAATTGGAGGACGTCCTCTTATATGCCTCGCGGACGGGGTTAAACCTGCTTCTGTTGATCTTGTTGCTGTTTGTCGTCTGGATCGGATGGAAATACGTCCAGCGGCGGCGGTTCCTAAAGCAACTGAAGGTGGCGCGCATCACAGCCATAGAGTTGCAGGACCGGCTAAGTGCGGGCGAAGAGCTTTTTATCGTGGACCTGCGCAGCGGATACGATGGGGAAACAGCCCTCATACCCGGGGCTCTGCGGATCTCCCTGGAAGAGTTGACTGCTCGCGGCCGGGAGATTCCACGAGACCGGGATATCATCCTGTTTTGCAGTTGACCCAACGAGGCTTCCAGCGCCCGTGCGGCGCTGCTGCTGAAAGCGCAAGGAATCACCCGCGTGCGTCCTCTCCTGGGCGGCGCTGAAGGCTGGGAGAAACTCGTAGGTTCACCAGCGCGTTGAACCGCTTCTCCGATGCCGAGATTTTGGCATCTACCGACTGCGCGGCCTCACCCTTCCACTTTTCTTAACCTAACTCCTTCACGATGAGCGCGCCAGATTTGGCCGCAGGCATGCCTCCTCCCAAACCGCGAGGTAATGCTGATGTTGCGGGTTGCTTACTCTGATACGGCTGACGGACAGCGCTGGACACTTTGTGGCCGCCTGGCTGGTCCCTGGGTTGACGAACTTCGCTCGCTGTGGACCTTGGTCCGGCAACGGGCGCCGCGCGCGCCGGCCCTCGTCGATTTGAGAGAAGTGACCTTCATCGATGAATCCGGCGAAGGACTGCTCGCCGAAATGGAGCTTTCGGGCGTGGAGTTTGTCGCCGCCGGGGTCGAAAACAAGCACGTAATCGCTTGTTTGAGGAATGGGGCAAGCCGGTCACTGCGGCGCGGGCTTGAAGATCTCAACGGAGACCGGGAAGAGGCCGCAAAACCAAGCGCAGGAGGGAAGTGCAAATGAAACCAAAACACGGAATTCTGGGACTCGTTGTGGCGCTACTGGCGGCCGCGGCAGTGGTCGTGGCCAGCCGCGCAAAAGGTACCGTTACACCCGTGGCCGCGTCAGCGCAGCCGGAAGTAGAAGTAAAGGCCGTCGAGCAACGGGATCTGCCGATTGAACGCGAATGGGTCGGGACGCTCGACGGCATGATCAATGCCTCCATTAAGGCGCAGGTGACCGGTTACCTGCTGAGCCAAGACTACGCCGAAGGCTCGTTTGTGCGAAAAGGGCAGTTGCTCTTCGAGATCGATCCCAAGCCGTTTCAAACTGCGGTAGAGCAAGCCACCGGACAACTGGCCCAGGCCAAGGCGCAAGTCGCACAGGCTCAGGCAGGCCTCGTGCAGGCCGAAGCGCAGCTGGTCACCGCCGAAGCGAATCAGCGTAAGGCTCAAATGGACGAGGACCGCTACGTCCCCTTGGCCGCGCAACAAGCCATCACACAGCAGGACCTCGACAACGCCCGGCAGAGCAATGAGGCGCAAAAGGCACAAGTCGGAGCGGCAAAGGCGCAGGTTGAGACCGCGAAGGCGCAGATCGAAGCCGCGCAGGCCGCGGTGAAAGCGGCGGAGGCCGTCCTCGATACGGCCAAAGTGAACCTGGGCTTCACCCGCCTCACGTCCCCTATTGACGGTATCGCCGGAGTTGCCGCAGTTCAGGTCGGAAACCTGGTCGGACCGGCACTCAACGCCGTAACCACAGTTTCGACACTCGACCCCATCAAGGTCAACTTCAGTGTTAGCGAGCAGGAATATCTCGGCCTTGTTCGGGCCAACGGCTTCCAGAAGCTTCAACTGCATCTGATCCTAGCCGACGGTTCCGTGTATGCGCGCCCAGGCCGCTTCTCATTCGCCGACCGCCAGGTGGACCAGAACACCGGGGCGATTCAGTTGACGGGACTGTTCCCGAATCCCGGCAACACTCTGCGGCCGGGTCAGTATGCCAAGGTGCGCGCTAATACCGGGATTCATGCGGGCGCACTGCTGGTGCCGCAGCGAGCGGTTATCGATACGCAGGGCACATACAGTGTCGCCGTGGTCGATCCAAACAACACGGTCATGTTTCGACCGGTGAAAGCCGGCAGCCGCGTCGGCCACGACTGGGTGATTGAGCAAGGCCTGAAGCCCGGCGAGCGCGTCGTCACCGACGGACTCTTCCAGATACGCCCCGGCGCGGTGGTCAATCCGAAAGGAGGCAAGTGATGTCGAAGTTCTTCATTCGCCGCCCCATCGTCGCGATGGTGATCTCGATCCTGACCGTGATCGTGGGTCTGGTAGTGATCACGCAATTGCCCATCGCGCAGTTTCCACAAATCGCGCCCCCCGAGATGCAGATCAAAGCGACATACGTGGGCGCAGAATCTCAAGCCATCGAGCAGTCGGTCGCTACTCCCATTGAGCAGCAGATGAGCGGCGTGGACAACCTCAACTACATGTACTCACTCAATGCCGGCTCGGGCGGCCAGATGACCCTTTACGTGAACTACGACGTGAAGACCGATCCGAATACGGATCTGATGCTGACGCAAATGCGGGAGACCCAGGCTGCGTCCCAACTGCCGCAGGATGTGACTAACTTCGGCGTCACGGTTCAGAAATCCGTTAGCGCGCCGTTGATGGTGATGGGCCTGTTCTCGCCAAAAGGAAGCTACGATGCGAGATTCCTCACGAACTACGCGGTCATCAACCTGAATGACCAGTTAACGCGAGTGCCCGGAATCGGCAGCGTGCAAGTTTTCGGCGCCGGCCAATACGCCATGCGGCTCTGGGTGAAGCCGGATCAGCTCTCCAAGCTCGGGATTACCGTGAACGACATCACGTCGGCTATCCAGGCGCAGAACACGGTGAACCCGGCGGGCCAGGTCGGCGGGGCGCCGTCGCCCAATGGACAGCAGTACACCTGGTCGGTGCGGGCGCAGGGGCGCCTGACGTCACCGGAGGAATTCGGCGATATCATCCTGCGCGAGTCGGCCGATGGAGGCATCGTTCGTCTGCGCGACGTGGCGCGGATGGAAATGGGAGCGCAGGACTACTCAACGACGGGGCGAATCAACGGCAAGCCAGGCGCGGTGGTCGCCGTTTATCAGCTCCCTGGAAGCAATGCGGTGGAAGCTGCTCGCTCCGTCCGCAAGGTGATGGAGGAGGCAAGAAAGCGGTTCCCCGAAGATGTTGATTACGTTGTGTCACTTGACACGACAGCCTCCGTTACGGAGGGAATTCGGGAGATCGCAATCACCATCGGCATCGCGATTGTTCTGGTGGCGATTGTCGTTTTTCTGTTCCTTCAAGGATGGCGCGCCACGTTGATTCCGCTGCTTGCCGTGCCCGTATCGCTGATCGGGACGTTTGTCCTGTTCCCGCTGTTTGGCTTCTCGATTAACACGCTCTCGCTCTTCGGACTGGTTCTCGCCATTGGTCTTGTGGTGGATGACGCCATTGTGGTCGTGGAAGCGGTCGAGCGGCACATCGAGGCAGGTCTTGATCCGAAGACGGCCGCGCTGAGGGCGATGGAGGAGATCTCCGGCCCGCTTATCGGTATTGCGCTCGTCCTGTCGGCTGTCTTTGTGCCCACCGTCTTTATTCCAGGCATCACCGGCCGGCTATATCAGCAGTTCGCCCTCACGATTGCGATCTCCGTGATCCTGTCAGCTTTCAATGCATTGAGCCTCAGCCCGGCGCTCGCCGCTTTGATCCTGAAGCCGAAGACGGAGAGCCGTGGCTTAATGGGCCGGTTCTTCGACTGGTTCAACCGCGTTTTCGCGCGTGGCACCGAACAGTACGTGCGTTGGTCCGGTGTGCTGATCCGGAAGAGTGCCGTGGCCATCGTGCTCCTGATTGCCGCCGGCGCCGGAGCAGCTTTCTTCAGCGGCCGTGTCCCCTCCAGCTTTCTGCCCGTCGAGGACCAGGGCTATCTCTTCATGCACCTCCAGCTTCCAACCGGGGCATCGCTCGAACGAACGGAGGCCGCCTCGCAGAAGGTGAACGACATTCTGCTTCATACGCCAGGCGTGAAATACACGTTAACCGTCAATGGTTTCAGCCTGCTGAGCCAGGTGAGCACGACTTATACGGGTTTCCTCTTCGTCACGCTGGAGGATTGGGGCGCTCGCAAGAGCCGCCAAACGCAGTACCAGGAAATCGTGCAGCACGTGAATCAGGAGCTCCGGAAGCTGCCGGACGGACTGGCGCTGAGCTTTCCGCCGCCCGCGATCCTAGGAGTGGGCACTTCGGGTGGATTCACGTTCGTCCTGGAAGACCGCGCGGGCCGGGACCCGCAGTATCTCGGTGATAACGTGCAGAAATTCATCGCCGCAGCGTCCAAGCGGCCGGAGATCGCGCCAGGCCTGGTCTCCACGTATCTGCCCAGCGTTCCCCAGCAGTATCTCGAAGTCGACCGGGAGAAAGTGCTCAAGCAGGGCGTTCCTCTAAACGACGTCTACCGCACTGTGCAGGCTTATATGGGCGGCCTGTTCATCAATTACTTCAACCGCTTCGGCCGCCAGTGGCAAGTATATGTCGAGGCCGAAGATCAATACCGCGCAAGCCTCGACCATATCGATGAGTTCTATGTGCGGAACTCGAAAAACCAGATGGTGCCTCTCTCGTCGTTGGCGCACTTCGAGACGCGCTACGGACCGGAGTTTACCATGCGCTACAACCTGTACCGTTCGGCGCAGATCATCGGGTCCGCCGCCCCAGGATACAGCTCGGCGCAGGCCATGAAGGCGCTCGAAGAGACGTTCAAACAAACCATGCCCAGGGAAATGGGCTACGACTACATGGGCATGTCGTTCCAGGAAAAGAAGGCGCAGGAAGGCATTCCGGCGGCGGTGATCTTCGGCTTCTCGCTGCTGTTCGTTTTCCTGATTCTCGCGGCACTGTACGAGAGTTGGACTCTGCCATTCAGCGTTCTACTGAGCACGCCGGTAGCGGTGTTCGGCGCATTTGCAGTGCTCTGGCTGCGCCGCTGGCTGATGGGCCTGTTCCTGCCTGCGTACATGGTCCAAATCGAAAGCGATGTGTATGCCGAGATCGGACTGGTGATGCTGATCGGCCTGGCGGCCAAGAACGCCATTCTGATCGTGGAGTTCGCGAAGGACAAATACGAGAGCGGCATGGGGCTCACGGAGGCGGCGCTCGAAGGCGCGCGCATCCGACTAAGGCCGATTCTGATGACTTCGTTCGCATTCATTCTAGGTTGCGTGCCCTTGTGGACGGCTTCGGGCGCCGGCGCCCTAGGGCGGCAAATCATGGGCACGACGGTGATTGGCGGAATGCTGGCGGCCAGTGCCGTCGGTATTTTCCTGATCCCCGCGATCTTCTATCTGGTCGAGAAGCTCTCCGGAGCGAGAATTCCGGATATCGGATTGGCGCATTCTCCGGCGCAGGGAGACTGAGATGAGAACCTCATATTTTGCAATCGCCGCAGCGGCAGTTCTATTGGCGGGATGCACGGTCGGCCCGAACTACAAGCGGCCGCCCATGGAGGTCCCAACAAATTTCCGGGCGCCGGATCCACTGCCGGCAGCTCAAGGCGCTTCCCTTGCGGACCTCAAGTGGTTCGAGGTGTTCCACGACCAAACGTTGCAGGGACTGATCCGCACGGCGCTGGTGCAAAACTACGATATGCGCGACGCCGTGACGCGGGTCCAAGAGGCAAGGGCAAATCTGGGCGTCACTCGGTCGAACCAGATTCCGCAGGTCGGCGCTTCGGGTTCGCTCCAGGTAACGCGGCTTTCACGTGATGGAAGCTTTCCGCTCTCCGATTCCTTCGTCGCCAACCAGAACCGCAATTGGGGTGAGGCCGGGCTCAACCTGCTGTCCTTCGAGGTGGATCTCTGGGGCCGTCTGCGCCGCTCCACGGAGGCCGCGCGCGCCAATCTGCTTAATGCCGAGTGGAATCGCAGAGCGGTCGTGAACACGCTGGTGAGCGACGTCGCGTCCGACTATTTCCAGCTACTGGAACTGGACTACGAGCTGGCGATCTCCCGGCAGACATTGGACACTCGCGTGTCGTCGCTAAGGCTGACGCAGGACCGCCAGCGCGGCGGTGTCTCCACCTTGCTCGATCTGCGCCAGGCGGAACAACTCGTCGACAGTGCGGCCCAGAGTATCCCGCCTCTGCAGCAGCAGAGCGAGCAGATGGAGAACACGATTTCGCTGCTACTGGGCCGCAATCCCGAAAAAATTGTCCACGAGGCCAACTTCCTGGAACAGCAAGTGCCGCCGGAAATACCCGCGGGCCTACCCTCGACGTTATTGGAGCGCCGGCCCGATATCCAGGCTGCCGAGCAGGCGCTGATAGCTGCCAACGCCAATATCGGCGTTGCCAAAGCTGCGTACTTTCCGCAGATCAGTCTGAGCGGTTCTTTGGGGGGCCAGAGTTCGACCCTGACCCGCCTCTTTTCGGGTCCGAACGGAACCTGGAGCTTCGTCCCCCAGATCACGCAGCCGATTTTCAGCGCGGGACGGCTCAAATCCAATCTGCGGCTCGCCGAGGCGCAACGCGACGAGGCACAAGTTGCGTATGAGAAGTCCATCCAGACCGCTTTCAAAGATGTTTCCGATGCCCTGATCGCCCACCAGCGGACTCACGAGAGCCGCCTGGAACAAGAAAAGCTGGTAAGCGCGCTTCAGGATCGCAAGCGCCTGGCCTACATCCGCTACGAGGGCGGCGTGGACACACAGCTCAACGCGCTCGACGCCGACCGCGATCTGTTTTCGGCGGAGTTGACGCTGGCGCAGATTCGTTACAACGAGCTGGTGAGCGTGGTTCAGCTCTATAAAGCGCTGGGCGGCGGCTGGGGGGAATGAGGCTGCGATGGCGGCATAGTGGCGCCGGTTCTTCTTCCGGTGCCTTCGCTACTGCCGGAAGGTCGGCAAGCGCCGAACGCCGGCATGCCTTTCCGGCAGCGGCCAAACGCAAATGCCTGATTCTACTGTGATTCGAGAGGGCAAGCGCCGGGAACGCAGCGTGCCTTACACAGGCGCGAAGGTCGAATCCTCATTGGAGGCCGGCGATGATCAAGACGAAACGTTTTCTCGGGATGGCGGTAATCGTAGCAGGCTTTGCCGCGCAAGCGGGCGCCGCAGAATTGCGCGGTGCCACGGTGGACGCGTGGGAGGAGTACCTGCGCGGCGCCGACGCCCGTATGCAAGCGCGGCTCGATGGTAATACGCCATTCCTGTGGGTCGATGAAGCGGCTGACCGGGCGCTCCGCGTCCGGAATGGTGAGATCGTGGTCGCGCCGCTGGTGGGCCATGGCTCTAAAGCTGCCCCGAACGGCCTGATTCACGATTGGATCGGAGCGATCTTCATTCCCAACACTACTATCCAGGGCCTCCTCGGCGTGGTTCACGACTATGACAGGTATAAAGAGATCTACCAGCCAGTCGTGAGGGATTCCCGGTCCCTCGACACGGGCACGGCCGATCAGGAGTTCTGGATGCTTTGGCAACGGCATGTGCTGTTTGTCGACGCCGCCATGCAGGGCCATTACCGGGCTCACGATTACGTGGTGGACGCGCATCGCGGGTACAGCGTGGTTGAGGGCGATAGCATCCAGGAGATTAAAGAATACGGCCACCCTTCCGAACATCTTCTGCCACCGGATACGGGCTCTGGCTTCATCTGGAGGATTCACAGCATTTCGCGATTCGAGGAGCGCGACGGAGGAGTCTACCTGGAGGTGGAAGCGCTGGCTCTCACGCGTGATATCCCCGGTTCGCTTCGATGGATGGTCAGCCCGGTAGTGAACCGCCTGTCGATCAGTTCACTGACTACCACACTTACCCAAACGCGCCAAGCCGTGGGAACACGGCCGGCAACACTCGCCCTGGGCGGAGCCAAAGGGAACAACTGAGGTACAGCATGCTTACTCTCTTATCCCGTGTTTTCGATCCAGCCGGCAAAGCCGCCGCTCTCTGGTGCTCGCTCGTTCACGATTCACCAATGTGGCCCATTCACGGCCATTACGAATGCCGTGTCTGCGGGCGGCAGTCTCGTGTGACGTGGGCCAACGGCCGGCCCACTGGTGCGCCGCAAGTGGCTCAGACAACGTTTCCGCATCTGAGATCAGCGTGACTGTTCGGGCTCGTCTACGCGCGTTGCGGAAGGTAACCAGATGTAGGATCGACTGGCGCCAGCGAGCTGGATCACTACCTCTTCGCTGGGAATTTCAGCAGCACGTAAGTAATATGCTTGCCAGCCGGCACCAGGAAGCTGTGCGGGACACCCGCGGGAATATGAACAATATCGCCGGAGGCGAGAGGATGCATTTCGCCGCCGGTGAGCGCACTCCCGAGATATTCACCCGTGTCCGCGCTTCCCTTCTTGCCGGCCATTGTCCCGCCTAACATGAGTGTGCCTTCGCCGCTGTGCACCATCACTACATCGACGATCTTGTCATGTTCTTCGGGGAGACCGTCCGCGTCACGATAAAGCAAGCGGAAACGATGGTCTCCATAATCAGCGAGTGTCTCACGAGAAGAGTGATCAGGTGCGACATTCTTCTTCAATGCGCCTTCGTGTTGCTCAATGACGGAGGGAGTCCAGAGAGCGAAACGCGATTCGTCCGCCGCGAACGAGGGAGCGATCAACAGAAGAAGAATACACGGCCGTGTCATAGGCGAATCGTAGCACGCGATCCGGCGAGTGAGCCGATTGCCGGGACGGCAACGGGCGGGATTTCCGATGCGCCCGTGCTCCCCCGTGTAACGGCCGTCCAATAAATAGCCCGATTGGGGCCTTGCGGTCGGCATCTCCGCGATATATCTTATTGTGCGAACGAGGAGGG
>CAZKVF010000212.1:0-12036 GCA_964556085.1 uncultured Solibacteraceae bacterium | reverse complement strand
CAGGTTCAGAGTCAGGCTGCGACTCACCTTCCAGTCATCCTGAACGAACAGTCCCAAGTTGTTGGTGTAGGTGTCGCGGCGAGTGGCGCCTCGGGCGATGCTCGTTCCACTGGGCGACGGAACCCCCGCCAGAAGGTCCGCCAGGTTGTTGAAGGTCAGCCTCCCGCGTGAGAACTGGTCATTGAACGAGCGGACCAGTGGCCGCCGGTAATCCACTCCCGCCTTGATGACATGGCTTCCTCGTGTCCAGGAAAGAGTATCCACGACTTGGTCGGCTTCGCTGACGCGTCCGCGCGGCTCATTAGTGGGCGCGCCCAGGCTCTCGAACCCTCCGACCACGATCGTTGGCAGGCCATCCTTGGTGCCGGTGTTCAGTCCAATGCTTGCCGGATCGAACGATGAGTCCATCGGTGAGAAGGCTTGAGCAAACCGGTTATAGCTGATGCGGGTTTCATTGATCAGGCGGTCGGTCAGAATTTGGGAGGCGGTCAATCCCGCAAGCTGCACGCGAGTGGGGACAACGGTCTGGTACGCGGGCAGTTCCGACCCCTGTCCCGAATTTAACGGGAAGGTCTGGTTGCCGTCTCCCAACAGGTACCGCCCGCTCAGGTTAAACCGGTCGCTGAAGCGGTGGTCTATCTTGATCACGAAATTATTGCTGTCGATCTTGTTGGGAACGCTAAAAGCAAAATTGGCCTTGGCCCCGGGGATGTTCTCCTGCGGGTAGAGTCCGAGAATCCGGGCGCTCAGAGGATTCTCCGGCCGGCCTGCCGCCTCATTAGCGGCACGCGCCGCTGCTATGTCGGCAGCACCGGGTACCGCAATCGCCAGCGACGAACTTGGCCGGCCCTTTTCCCCTTCGAATCCGGCAAAGAAGAAAGTGCGATCGTGGCTGATCGGGCCGCCGATCGTGGCACCGTAGTTGCTGTTTTTGAAGGGACCTTTGGTGGCTCCCGGAAGGGTCTCGAAAAAATTGCGCGCGTTCAGTTTGTCGTTGCGCAGAAACTCGTAAGCACTGCCGTGGACAGCATTGGTGCCGGACTTGACCAGGGCGTTGACTACCGCACCCGAATTGCGGCCGTATTCGGCGCTACCCTGCGTCTCGACACTAAACTCCGACAATGCGTCGACCGGGAACAGCACGGCCTGAGCGCCGTTTACTCCGCCTTGGTTGAACGATGGCTGGTTGCGGAACGAATCATTGTTGTCAACGCCATCAATCAGAAAGATGTTCGATTTTTCGCGCTGCCCATTGGCCGTAAAGGAGCCGAGTGAGCCGCGCGGCGAGCGGGGAGCGGCACCCGGCAGCAGGAGCGCCAGTTTTCGAAAGTCCCGGCCATTCAGGGGAAGCTCTTCCACCTGACGCTGGTCCACAACCTCAGCTACCGCGCTCGAATCGCGCTGCAGAACGGGAGGATTCGCATTGACTTCGATACTCTGTTGGACCGTTTGGGTGGAGAGCGTGACATCGAGCCGTGTTTCGCCGCCTACGTCAATCTTGACCCGCTGGTGCTCCACGGAAACGAACCCGGGTGATTCGAACCGGACTGTGTAGTAGCCAACGGGCAAGTCTGCACCTACCCAAACACCGCTCCCATCGGTGAACACACGCCGCTGCGCACTGGTCCCTTCGTTGGCCAAGGTGACGGCCACATGAGGGACCACCGCGGACGTGGAGTCGGTGACGAGACCGGTCATTTTGCCGCTAAACGATTGCCCCCGCGCCATCAGCGGGATGAAGGAAATGATAAACACACGTGTCACGTACGAAAAACGAATCACAACTATTCTCCTGTTGGGAAATTGAAGCTAGGCCGGTGCCCGCCTGGTCTTGTGCTTTACAAATGCTGAGAGGACCGAAACCAACCCGTAGCGTAGAAGTTCATCGGGGCCTTCTCGGGCACGGGGCTAGGCCGCGAAGCCTAAATTTATGGTCGTGTTGCGTTGTTGGCGAACGTGCAGCCGTCGCCCTTCGTCTCTATGTTGGCGCTCCCGTTGGTCACGATCGTGTTGCCAACGATACTGCTCGGGCATAGGGCCGAGATTCCGGCCCCCGTGTTTAAGAACAAAGTGTTCACCGATGCGGTGCCCAGTTGCACGGCAATGCCAACGCCGCCGTTTGACGAGGAGGTGTTCCCGCTTGCCACTCCGCCGCTGGGGCCGAGCACACCGAGAATGATGCCGTCACCGGCGTTCTGGGAAGAGAAGCAATCCCGGACAATGTCCGCGATGATTCCGAAGGAGCCGTTTCGCGTGGCGGCGCTTTGCGTGACGGCGCCCGCGACGGTCATTCCACCGCCTGCGTTGCTGTCCACGGTGACTCTTTCAACCAGGCTGCCGTCACCAGGCAGCTGGATTCCGAAGAGCCCCATGCCTCTCACAGAACCGTTGAGAACCCTAACGCCGCGCGGAACGGACGGCTGATCACCGCCTGCCTGCACGCCGGTTCCCTTACCGGAAGCCGGACAGATCGTCGCCGGACCAGCCGTGCAGACGAATGGGCCGACGATGCTAAAGCCGTTGAGATCCAGAGTGACGAAATCCGCTGTAATTTGAATCGCCGTGGTATCGAGGTCGGGAACGGTGAGGTTTCCTGCCAGGCGGTAGCTCCCGGGTTGAGAAATGGTGACCGGGAACCCGGGTGCATCGCCTGGTGTTACGCTACCCCGGAGTGCGCGACTTTGGTCGATCCGAACTACGCCATCGGCTGTTAAGGAAACGGCTGCAATTAGCTCGCGATGCTCCTGAGCTATAGCGAGGCCTCCTGCGACAAAATGCGCGGCGATAATCAAAATGAAGGACGCTCTGTTCATGGCTCTCCTGGTTAAGTTGCGGCACCCCTTCGTAAAAGTTGTCCCACCGTGAGGTGTCATGTGTTTGGTCCCAGCGGGAATTCGGCTCGCCAGCCGCAATGATCCTTTCACTAGTTCATGCGGATCCGGCTGGCAATCTGTACAGGGATGATTGTAAATTCCTGCGGGCGCTTGTCGCGCATCTGTAGCCGGAAGATCAGAGCAATATTATTGTGAGCGGGACGGTTGGACGAATGGGGAGCTGATCACGGGCCGAAGCACGCATGGAATTTTTCGGTGTTGGTTTGATCCTGACGGCTTCGGCCTACAATCGTTCAGTATTGGGTAGCCCGGTCGATGTCAGCGCGTTGGGAGCTCCTTGTCTAAATGACGATTGCCTCTTCGCGGGAGATTTGCCCTGCGACCTTAGGCAGCGCGGATTCGGAAAGTTGCCTGCGCAGCTCCGGAAAGATTGTTTTTTCTTCTTCGTCGACATGACGCCGGATCAGTTCGCGCAGCGGCGCGACGGCCGCGCTCCAGTTTCTGCCCTCCATCACTGCCGATTCGATCTCGTAGAGGAGGATTTTCATTTCCGCGTGCTCGTCATAGAGATGCTTCCGCTGGTTAGGGTTGGCGGCATCGTTGCGCACGATCGGGTAAACAACGTCCTCTTCCGCCATCGCGTGTTTGGCCAGTCTCCGCTTCAGAGCCAGGAAGAGCCGCCCTCTCCTTAGTTTCGAATCGGAAGGCGAAGCCACCATTTCGTCGAGAATCGAAAGGATCTTGCGGTGGTCGTCGATGAGTTGCGCGAAAGGATCTCCGCCCGCCCGCGTGCGCCCCGCCGCCGTGACTGCCTTAAAGAGGGGGGGCACCAAGCGCCCTCCGATAATGCCGCCCGCGACGCCTCCGAGAAGCATCGCCATTTTCCGCCCGGTACCGTTTCGTTTCCGCATAGCTCTCCTCATGAACGGAATAACACGTGAGCGCGATCCGCCAATAGCGGTTTTCGAACAGTGCCGGCCGGAGCCGTACCCTGGAATACAACGGGCGGCTGTGACAAGCGACACGACGAAACCGCGGCCACCGCACCGCGCTTCGCGCGAGGGAGCGATCGCAACTCACTCGTCCGCGCGGAGCCATCGGCAGGCCGCGTGACTCTGCGGGATCCGGAGAACGAATGGCTGCGCAGGTCATCGAGACCAACATTCCACAGCGGCTCGACCGGCTAGCGGTTAGCCGGTGGCATCTGATCATGGCGGAAGTGCGGGGGAAAAGCGCCTCGCTATTTCACGCTCTTGGCGACCCAGCCGTCAATGTACTTGATCACCTCGAGGCTGTTCTTATCCAGGAACATCTCGTGCATGTTGCCGTGGATGCCCACGTCCTCGAGGCGAACGAAATCGTCTTTGGCTCCGGCCTGGTTGAGCCACTTGGGAATGCATGGATCATACACGCGGTGGTACGTGCCCTCTGCGGAAATCGAAAGGATGGGCATATTCTGGAAGCCCACGAGTTTATGAACCGGTTCATCCTGTAAGTAGCAGCCGACCTCGTCGGGCCGGTCTGATGCCACAAGGTGCGTCTTGATCTCGGCGGGGCTGGCGAATGGCGGATCGTATTTCATGGGCATGGGAGTGAGACCCCAGGAGTTGGGATTCACGCGCGTGTAGGCCACCTTGGCAGTGTCCACATTGCCGATCTGCGGGCCGCCGGGCTCGATGGCGATCATGCCGGCGACGAGTTTTGGCCGCTCGTCCGCAACGTTGAAACCGATGCCGCCTCCCTGCGAGTGAGTCAGCAAAATCACGGGCGTGCCGATCTTATCGAGCAGCGCAACACCTGCGGGGATTGCCAACTCGGCCTGATTGCCTACAAATTGCATCTGCCCCTTGATGAAGTTATCGAAGACCGGGTCACCCATCATGCCTTTGTTGGCCGCATCGCTGGGCCATTGCGTATAGAGTTTCTTACGCGGGAAATCACCACCCGACGTGGCTGGGGCCGTCCAGATCTGCTCCAGCTCGAGCGCCGTGCGGATCGAAAGTTTTCCATCCACCCCCGGAACATACGGCGAACGCCCGCGCGCCGGGTAATCGACCATGTACACGGTGTAGCCCTGCTCCAGCAGATAATAAGCCCAGCCAGGGCGGCCGTCTGGAGTCTGCCGCCACACGGCGCCGGTCTGCCCGTTGCCATGGAAAAACACCCACGGATACGGATGCCGGATCTGCTTCGGCACCCACACCTCGGTGTACATGGCTTCGCCCATGATTTCCTTGCCCGCATCACCAACGTATTTGCCGCCGGCATAGAAGAAACCCTGACGCGCCATGTGCTCGGTGGAAAATGTCGGGATGCCAGCGGGTGGCGCGGCCATCGAGGCCTTGTCCTTCTGCGGCACGTTCTTGTCTATCCAGCCGCCGATGAACTTAGCGATCTCGTCGCTGTTTTTTTCGAGCATCATTTCGTGGCCGTTGCCATGGATGCCCACATCTTCAAGGCGAACGAACTGGGTTTTCACTCCCGCCTGGTTCAGCCATTTCGCCAGGCAGTGGTCGAAGACGCGGTGATAGCCGCCCTCGGCCGAAAGATACACCACCGGAATTTTTTTCAGGTTGACGAGCTTGCGAGCGGGCTCCTTCTGGAGATAGCACGGTACGACGTCGCCTGGAATATCGGATTTTTCTTCGAGCGCAACCTGCAATTCCGAGGGGTCCTTCACGGGCGGATCATAGTGAACCGGGTCGGAAGCGATGCCCCAGGTGAGGCCGCCGCCGGCTTGGTACGCGACCTTCGCGGTATCGACGCCCTTGATGGGCGGAGCGGCTGGCTCGACCGTGACGATGCCCTTTATCTGGCTCGGCCGGGCATCGGCCATCAGCCAGCCGACCGTGCCGCCCTGGGAATGAGAAAGGATGATGACCGGGCCTTTGATCATGTCCAGCAGAGCTATAAATGCATCGCGGCTCAGCTCATCCTGTGTGGCGGGTCCTCCGCCGCCCAGGAATTGGACTTGCGTCTTGGCGAACTCGTCGAAAATGGGATCGCCCATCAAACCGGTGCCGGGCCATTGTGTGTGCAGGTGGGCGCGGGGAAAATTGCCCTTCTTGGCGGAGGCGGTGAAAGTGGCTTCGAGGTTGGCCGCGTTGCGAATGGTCAGATTGCCGTCGTGATCGGGGACGTAGGGCGAGCGCCCCCGCGCCGGCGAATCTACCATGTATTGCACGTAGCCCTGCTTCGCGAAGTAATAAGCCCAGCCGGGACGCCCGTCCGGGGTCTGCATCCAGTCAGTCGCGGTCTGACCCGCTCCATGAATATAGATGATCGGGTACGGATGGCGGATCTGTTTGGGCACCCACACTTCGACATACGCGTCGCCGCCCATGGTCTCCTTGCCCGGTGCGCCGACATATTTGCCGCCCGCATAGAAAATGCCCGTCCGAGAAAGATCGTCTGTCGAGAAAGTCGGAATGGCGGCCGGCGGTGTACCCGCTTTGTGTATCGCCGCGCCGAAGGCCGCGGCCGCGCCGCCGCAGGCCAATAACAGGGCTATGTATGCCGCATGAATGCGCATCGCTATTTCCTCCGTGGAATCGCCATGATTGTACACCAGTGGTGGGGTCCGCGATCTTGTCGCCTGCCCTGGATGGCAATCAGAGGAGGTTTTTATTGGTGAATATCACGTTCCACGGGCGAAGTTCCCATGAGACAAAAACCCCGCTTTGCGCGAACGGATCCGCGGCGATGATAGCTTCCACTTCCTCCGCGTTTGCAGCCTCGTAGACCATAAGCGCGCCACGGTCGTCGGTAAACGGCCCGGACATAACGATCTTGCCCTGCTCGAACACGCTAGTGAGATATTGCCGATGCGCCGGGCGCACCTTGGCGATGAGGGACGCGTCCGGAGTGTACTGGACGATAGCGGCGATTTTCATGTCCCCACGATTATAGTTGGTGGGGTTGGCGATCTTGTCGCCTGCCAAAACTAATGAATCCGGCCCGCAGGCGGAAAGCCTGCACCACTAACCCAGCAAACGCTGCCGAGGATCCTTCCGCAGCCTCTGCATCATGAAAAGCCAGAAGGCCATCAGAATAATGAACGGTGTCATGTTGATGAGCAAGCGCAGTGGTTCGGTCGAAGAATCGCGGATCTCGATATTGACTTGCTTATCCTGTAAGGCATGCAGAGCATCGCGGTAATCCGCGGGCAGAACGGTGCGGACAGTGCCGCCATCCGCCAGCCTGCAGATCGCCGTGACCGCGCCGGAGTTCGTGCCGAGGATGATCACGCTGGCGACCTGGCCAGACTGCACTGACGCCAGGAACTGCGAGTAAGTGAGCCTTGGTTCGGCGCCGTGGCTTTTTTCCGCGGCGACCCAGATCGTGGCCGCCACAATGACCACGGTTGCAGCCGTGATCGCAGCCTTGGCATTCAGTCGTCTCATACCGTCATCCTTATGTTGGGGGCCATTCCGGCGAGTAGCTAGAAACAGGATGCGCACCCCGGACGAGAGGAGAAGGCCGGTTCCGCATCCGAAAAACAGTGTCCAGCGCGGCAGTGCTGAGTCTGGAATAAACAACCAAAGCAGCCCTTGAGATAAGAGCGCCAATCCGGCGCCCAGCACGGGGCCGAGCGATAATTTCGGCGACGGCCGGGACCTGGGGCTGGCATAAGCGTCCGCTAGCAATACGCCAACCATGGCCACTGCGGCGGGAGCGGCGAGCCGCACCAGCCCCCACTCGTCGCGCAGGAGCGCGGCGCCGTTCAGCCAGGCCGCAAACAGGAACGAAACGTAAAACGCGAAGGCCTGTACCAGCAGAGCCTGAGAGTCCGCCGTGCGGTGGATTCTGCTCAGAATTACTACAGGAACGGTGCTCGCGGCATCCAGGCCGTATTGCCTCGTGGACCTGTACCGCTCGTGCAAATCCCCGAGGACCTCCTCGCGGCAGGCAGGTGGAACAAGGACGGCAACGAGCGCTTCAACTGTTTTTGGAGGACCCGAGTTCATCAGCCGGCCTCTTTCCCCCAACGCTTTCCCCACTCCCGGGCCAACTCTTCGCCCCATACATCCGCGATCGTGTCCCAGATGCGCTTTGCCGTAACGGCCGATTCCTTAAGGACCCGCTCGCCCAGCGTCTCAACCCGATAACAGCGCTTGGCGCGGCCGCCGCGCGCAGGCGTGGGATCGGACAGCCACGATGCGATGAGACCTTTATCCTCCAACCGGTCGAGCGTAACGTACACCGCGCCGAGGGAAACTGCTTTCGGCCGCGCCAGTTCCTGGACCTTTGAATGAATCGTTACGCCGTAAGCATCGTCGCGCAGGGTCAGAATCGCTGTAAGCACGAGCTGTTCGAATTGGCCTAGCGAATCGGGCCTCGCCATTTCCCTAACAGTGTAAGACAAATCGTCCGCCCGAGTCAATACCCTCGTGCGGCCGGGGCTCTGCCCGGCGTTCCACTAGAATGGAAGGTTCAGCCTATGCCCGAAGCCTTCATTTGCGATGCCCTGCGCACGCCTTTCGCCCGCTATGCCGGCTCTCTTTCCGCGATTCGCACCGACGACCTGGCGGCTATTCCCATCCGCGCCCTTCGCGACCGCAACCCGGGAGTGGATTGGGGCGCGGTGGATGATGTGATCTACGGCTGCGCCAATCAGGCCGGCGAGGATAACCGCAACGTGGCGCGCATGGCGCTGCTCCTGGCCGGGCTGCCCAAAGAAGTCACCGGCACGACCGTGAACCGCCTCTGCGGATCTAGCATGGATGCCGTTGGGGTCGCGGCCCGCGCCATCAAATCCGGTGAAGCCGACCTGATCGTGGCTGGCGGCGTGGAGAGCATGTCGCGTGCGCCCTTCGTGATGGGCAAGGCCGACACGCCCTTCAGCCGGACGGCGGAGATCTACGATACGACCATCGGCTGGCGCTTCGTGAATCCGTTGATGAAGAGCCTGCACGGCACCGATTCCATGCCGGAAACGGCCGAAAACGTGGCCGAAGATTTCCAGATCAGCCGCGCCGATCAGGACGCATTCGCTTTGCGCACGCAGCAGCGTTGGGCTGGTGCGCACGCGTCCGGCTTCTTCGCCTGCGAAGTGGTTCCGGTTTCGCTGCCTCCGAAAAAAGGCGATCCCAAGCGATTCGAAACGGACGAGCATCCTCGGCCAGACACCACACTCGACGGCCTTAGCAAGCTGAAACCGGTGGTGAAGCCCGGCGGGACGGTAACTGCCGGCAACGCCTCGGGGGTCAATGACGGCTCGTGCGCGCTTCTGCTGGCTTCGGAGGAGGCGGCGAAGCGTTACGGCTTGAGGCCGCTGGCGCGAGTAGTGGGTACCGCCACCGCCGGCGTGGCGCCGCGCATCATGGGCTTCGCGCCCGCGCCCGCCAGCCGCAAGGTCCTCGCGAAGACGGGGCTGTCGCTGGCGCAGATGGACGTGATCGAACTCAACGAGGCTTTCGCTTCCCAAGCGTTGGCTGTGATGCGCGACCTGGGCCTGCCGGACGAAGCCGACCACGTCAACCCGAACGGCGGGGCTATCGCGATCGGTCATCCCCTGGGAGCCAGCGGAGCGCGGCTCGTTACCACCGCCGTTTACGAATTGGGAAAGATCGGCGGCCGCTACGCGCTCTGCACCATGTGCATCGGCGTGGGGCAGGGGATCGCGACTATTCTGGAACGCTGCTGATGGAGCGGGCCCTTTGCTGGAAGCGTCGCCGACATTACCGCCGCTGTGAGGCAGCTTTAGACAGGCCCAAGCCCGCCCCACCATTCTCGATCTCAAGTAGCCGGCGCTTCCGTTCCAGGCCCCAGCGGTAGCCGCCCAATTCGCCTGAGCCGCGAATCACACGATGGCACGGGATGGCCAGGGCCACCGGGTTGGTGGCACAAGCGCGCGCTACGGCTCGCGTAGCCGAGGGCGCGCCGATCGCAGCCGCCACGTCGCCGTACGAGCGGACCTCGCCCGGTGGGATCGACTGGAGGTAGTTCCAGACGCGCATCTGAAACGCCGTGGCGCGCACGTCCACCGGCAGGTCGAGACTGGGCTGTTTGTCCTCCAGGTAGCGGTTCAGCGCTGTCATCCACTGCCGGAACTCGCCGCTCGGAGGATCACTCATCGGCTCCAGTTCGGCTTCGGGGTACTCCTTGCGGAGCGCCTCCAGCAGGCCCTCGGGATTATCGCCGAACTGGACGAAGCACACGCCGCGATCAGTCGCCGCAACCAGCAGCAAGCCGAGCGGCGAATCCACGGTCGCGTATGTGATACTGATGCCGCGGCCGCCCTGGCGGTAGCGATTGGGCGTCATGCCAAGGCGCGTGTCCGCGCGCTCGTAAACCCGGCTTGCCGAGCCGAAGCCGGCATCATAAACCGCACCGGCGACGCCATCCGATTGTTTCAGCGCATCCTTCAAAGATCCCAGGCGGCAGGCGTCTTGGTACTGTTTGGGCGAGAGGCCCACGACCGCCTTGAACGTGCGCTGCAAATGAAAACGGCTCAACCCGGCCTCTTCTGCCAGACTTTCCAGGGTGAGAGGCTCGGTGGCGTGCTCCTCAATATACCGGCAGAGTTCGTGAATCCGCGCCGGCTTCGCGTCCGCGCTTTCAAGTGGCCGGCAACGCAGGCACGCCCGCAGCCCATCGCGCTCGGCGGCTTTGGGGGTGGCGTAGAACCGGACGTTTTTTCGCAGCGGGCGGCGCGCCGGGCAGGATGGTTTGCAGTACACGCCGGTGGTGAGCACGCCGACGTAAAAGATTCCATCGAAGCTGTCGTCACGGGTGCTGACCGCTTCCCAGCATTGTTTGGCATCCATCATATTTCTAGCGTGCCGCACTTCAATTGCGCCGTCCATCCGATTGTTGCTGGCGAATTTTGGGGTGTGGGGATACGGCAAGCAGCGACCATGGCCCTGGAAAACACGGCGCGGGAACGCGGGGGAAGCAGCGGCAAAGACTGCCCGCACTCCTGTGTCTACCTCACCCGCCGGCGACAGACCGCCGGCACTAGCGGGGTTATCCCTATCCCGCCACCGGTTCGGG
Source organism: uncultured Solibacteraceae bacterium (assembly GCA_964556085.1). Lineage (GTDB taxonomy): Bacteria > Acidobacteriota > Terriglobia > Bryobacterales > Bryobacteraceae > PSRJ01. The sequence continues at coordinate 1,207 of CAZKVF010000212.1, read as the reverse complement.
CTGCTTAGCCTCTTCCTTGTGCTTGCATTCCTTGTTGGGACACTGCCAGACAGGGCCGGATTTCAGCCATTTCTCCACTAAATACGGGCTGCCGCACTCCGGGCATTTCTCGGGGATCGGCTTGCCCCAGGCGACGAAGCTGCAGTCCGGCCAGCGGTTGCAGCCGTAGAAGGTTTTGCCGCGCTTGGAGCGGCGTTCGACAACTTCCCCTTCGGAGCACTCGGGACACTTCACGCCGATAGTTTTCTGCTTCACGTACTTGCATTCGGGATAGTTACTGCAGGCCGTGAATTCGCCGTAGCGGCCGGTTTTCATTACCAGGTTGTTGCCGCACTGCGGGCACTTCTCGTCGAGCGGCCGGTCGGGCTTTTTCTGCTGGCCGCCGATGGGCTTGGTGGTTTTACAATCGGGATAGCCGGTGCAGGCGTAGAACTGGCCAAATCGTCCCTTCTTCAGCACCATCGGACGCCCGCAGTTTTCGCAGTACTCTTCGTCGCCCTGCTCGGATAAATCGGCCTTATCGAGATCCGGCAGATCGACCGTCAGCTCGCGCGTATAGGTGCATTCGGGATAGCCGGTGCAGGCGATAAAGCTGCCATGCTTGCCCCATTTGATGACGAGGGGCTTGCCGCATTTTTCGCAGGTCAAGTCGGTGGGTTTTTCCATCCGCTTGATGTCGGTCATGTGCTCTTCGGCATGTTCCAGGTCGCGGGAGAACCTGCCGTAGAACTCCGCCATGGCTTCGCGCCAGTTGATCTTGCCGTCCTCGATCTCGTCGAGTTCTTCTTCCATCCGCGCCGTGTATTTCACGTCGAAGATGTCGTCGAAACTTTCGATGAGCAGATCCGTTACGACCATGCCCAACTCGGTAGGCGTAAAGCGGCCGCCCTCCTTAACAACGTACTCGCGCTCCTGAATCGTCGAGAGAATCGAAGCGTAGGTGGAAGGGCGCCCCACGCCATCGGACTCAAGCCTTTTAACGAGTGTGGCTTCGTTGTAGCGCGGCGGTGGCTCGGTAAAATGCTGCTCGGGACGAATGGCGCGGAAGCGCAGCGTCTCGCCCTCGGTGACTACCGGCAGCCGGTTTCTGAGTTCCTCGTCCTCTTCGTCCGTCTGGTCCTTGCCTTCCTGGTAGACCTTAAGGAAGCCCTCGAACTTGAGCACCGAGCCGGTGGCGCGGAAGAGATACTCCAAGCCGTTCTTCCCG
>CAZKVF010000211.1:0-25328 GCA_964556085.1 uncultured Solibacteraceae bacterium | reverse complement strand
TACGCCGAGGCCCTGGCCTGCCATTTCCACAGCCAGTTGGTCCTGATACACGTCGTGACTCCCGTTCAAACTTATGGATTTCCGGACGCCATGGCCGTCGCGCCGGAGCTGCTCGACGAAGTTCTGGTACAGAGCAAGGCCATGCTCGAGAGCTTCGCGGCCGAGGGCCTCAAAGGGATAGCGGTGAAGCGCGTGGTCCTGGAGGGCGATCCCGGACGCGAAATCGTACGATACGCCAAAGAAACGGAGTGCGACCTGATCGTCATGCCGACGCATGGCTACGGTCCGTTCCGGCGTTTCCTGCTGGGTTCGGTTACGGCCAAGGTGCTGCACGACGCGCATTGCCCGGTGTGGACCGGCCCGCATCTCGAGGAGGCTCCCGCCTACGAATCCATCGGATTCGGTCGGGTGTTGTGCGCCGTCGATCTGGGTCCGGATAGCCGCGCGATTCTGGAATGGGGCAGCTCTTTTGCCCGCGAATATGGTGCGGAACTGTCCGTCGTGCACGCCATCCCAGCCTCTACCGTAAGCCTGGGCGGTATCTATTTCGACCCCGAGTGGAACAACAAAGTCAAGGCGGAGTCGCACGGGCTCATCACCTTTATGCTGGAGGAGCTGGGAGTCCGTGGCGAGATCACGATCCGCACCGGGGATACCCCCCATGTGGTCCGCGATGTGGCCAAAGAGTGCGGCGCCAAGGTCCTGGTGATCGGCCGCGGGCGCACCGAAGGGATTCTCGGAGGGCTGCGGGCAAACGCCTACGCTATCCTGCGGGAATCGCCCTGCCCGGTTGCGGCCATCTGAGCGCTACCCGAGCCGTGGCTTAGTGGGCCGGTGATCTTGTCACCGGCCGGAGTTGGCAGGGAGCGGTTACACTTATGGTATGGTTCGCCCGCTCCCATTCTTAGTGTGCGCCGCGTGCTTATTTGCACAAGCGCCGGCCGATCTATTTAACAAGCCCCCGGCCGATGTGGACCACGCTCTGCGCGCCCGCATCAGTGAGTTTTACCAGGATCACGTTGAGGGAAAATTCCGACAGGCGGACGCCTTGGTGGCGGAAGATACCAAGGACTTCTACTTCGCATCCAACAAGCCCAAATACCTCAGTTTTGAGATCCAGCGCATAGATTATTCCGAAGGTTTCACGCGCGCCAAGGCAATTATTTTGTGCGAGCAGTACGTCATGATGCCGGGATTCGCGAACAAGCCGCTGAAAGTGCCCACTCCAAGCACCTGGAAGCTGGTGGACGGCCAGTGGTACTGGTATGTGGACCAGACTGCCGTGCGGCAGTCGCCGTTCGGGTTGATGACGCCCGGCCCTGGCGGGCCGTCTGGCTTACCGGCGGTTCCGGACGGCAAAGCCATGGCATTCATCTACACCCAGGTGAAAGCCGACAAGTCGGTAGTCAGCCTCAAACCCGGCGGCGAGGAGCAGGTCACCCTCACCAACAGCGCACAGGGCCCGTTGACGCTTGCCCTGACGGGCACGCTGCCCGGAGTGAACGTGAAACTGGACCACATGAACATCGGCGCTGGGGAGAAAGCAATTGTGGCGCTGCGGGCCGGCACCGGCGCCAAGCCTGGAGTGTTGAGCTTGCGCGTGGAGCAGACCAACCAGGTCATCCCGATTCAGGTGAAAATCGAATAGCGCCGTTTGGGTGGGGCAGGCGCTTCCGCCTGCCAATTGCTTCACGTTTCCTTCAGGCGCCCGCTTGTCCCCAATGCTTTTACGACCCCACGACGACCGTGACGCCGCGCGGACGGACATCCACCCGGTCCACCCGGTGTCCTATAGGGAATGGGCGGCCGACGACGGCGTTCGGGTAAATCCCGAGTAAAAAGTGCTGGATCAGGAAATCAAGCGCCGCGCCTTCGATGCTCATGCCCGAAATTTCCACGCGCTGCACATCCACCGTTGCCTGGCCCTTTGACGCGCGGATGCGCACGCTCACGCTGACCGGGCGTTCTCCTTCCAAAAGCTTCGCCATCAGCCAGCCGGGCGGGTTTCCCTGCGAACGCTGGACGCGCGCGAAATCGATCAAAGCGGTTCCGCGAGCCAGTCCGTCACCCAGCAATTCCAGCCGGGGGTTGCGCACGCCATCCGTCACCTTGGGCGCTTCGTTCGTCACGTATGCGTTCAGCTCGGCCGTACTGAGTTCGATGCGCGATCCGGGCGGCAGCTGATCGCTCTCGAGGCGCGCCAGTTTCTCCTGAGCAGAGGTGTAATTATTGAGTGGCGCCGCCAGCGCCGCGGCCAGGAAAAGCACGTAAGGGCTCACGCCGGAAAGCGAAGGGGCCAGACGCATCACGTTTCAAGAGACGTCTACCCGCGGGAGAGGGTTGCCTGCCAGAGCCAAAGTACGCACCATGTGTGTAAGTCCCCATTGCGGTGGCCGTGAAGGTTGGGGTAGCGCCGGCGATCTGGTCGCCGGTGTCAGTGGTTTCCATTGATTTTTCAGGATTTAACCCGCATTTCCGATCCGCGAGCGCGATTGGCTTCCCTTTTGCACTTTGAGAGTTGAGGATGTGTATATGCCAGTTCTAGGGATGTTGGTTGTCGCGGCGGCCATCGTGATCGGCATCGTCGCCTATCGCTTGGGAATCGGGTGGTGGAAGTTTCGCGGCAAACGCGTGATCGCATGCCCCGAAAATCACGAGCCAGCCGGGGTATCCCTCGATGTCCGGCACGCTGCTTTTACGGCTCTTCGCGGCGACGTGAAACTCCGTCTTGCGGATTGCTCCCGCTGGCCCGAGCGTGCCGATTGCGGCCAGGATTGCCTCTTCCAGATCGAAAGGGCACCGTCGGATTGCCTGATCCGCAATATCCTGGCGCGTTGGTACGAAGGTAAGAACTGCGTCTGGTGCGGGCGGCCGATCGGCGAAATTCACTGGACGGACCGTAAACCTGCGTTGCTAACTGCCGATAAAGGTTCTGTGGAGTGCAACCAGGTTCCCGCCGAACAGTTGCCGCAAACGCTGGCCGTCGCGCAGCCTCTTTGCTTCTCTTGTCATATCGCTAACACCATGGTTCGGGAGCACCCCGAGCTGGTAATCCAGCGCCCGCGGCCTGCTGAGACCGGGAATTTGGTTAAAAACTGAGCGTACAGGCCGCCAACCGCGGCGCTTCCGCAACACCAACGGGGCGTCGTGGACGGTCGTGGCTCTCAAACGAGCTCCCGGAAAGGTCGCAAACCGTTGAAATCGCCCATGATCGGGGTGGTGCTTGGTGCGCTTCCCCTGTTCGCCGGCGGCAGGCCGGTAATCTATTCCCAGGTAACTCTGTACACAGCATTTCAGCAAGCGCCCCCGGATTCCGTGGTCGCATCTATCCAAAGTGAACTAGCAAGCATAATGCTGCCGGCAGGGCTGCATTTCGACTGGTATCCGTTGAACGAAGCAGGCGGGCGGGTTTCCTCCCAGTTGGCCGTGGTCCATTTCAAAGGCCAGTGCGATGCCCAGGATCTACGGCCGGAGTGGGGTTATCCGGGCCCGCTCGGCTGGACTCATGTCAGCGACGGCGAGATTCTCCCCTTCATTGACGTCAATTGCGAAGGCGTGCGCCTTTTTATACAGCGCAGCCTGGTTGGCCTCCCTGTGCCGAACCGGGATGCCGCTTACGGCCGGGCCGTGGCCCGTGTCCTCGCCCATGAGCTATACCACTTCCTCGCCAATACAAAAGGGCACGCGGGCGGCGGACTGGCGAAAGCCGCCTATTCGGTCGAAGAACTGTTGGGAGAGACCTTCCGCTTCGGCAGAAGAGAATACGAATACCTCCTTGCCCATCGCGTCAACCTGGTGGCGCAAGCGGGGGCCCAAGGGCAATAGGCCACGCTGCCAGCCACTCTTTGGCTCCGGTGTTCACGCATCGCGGCAATTAACGCCCATTACAGGGCGCTTAGAAAGACAATCAAATCCTTTTTTTCCTGGGCAGTAAAGCCTATATTGAAGCGCTTATCGTAAAAGTCAATCACATCGCTAAGTGAATCCGCCGATCCGTTGTGGAAATAAGGCGCCCGGGCGGGAAGGCCACGCAAGATCGGACCTTTCATTCTGCCCACATCTTTCCACAGGCCGGTAATGAGGGCGCGCCCAGGATCAGTCGTCATCCTGATCTCATTGGTTGTCCTGTTCTGCAACGTAATGACGGGCAGATAAGCGACATCCAGCGGACTATTCACATCGGCCACTCCAATATTCAACGGAGCCGACACCGAATGGTTTCCGATATTGGGGGAGTCGTGACAAGTGCCGCAGGTGCCCGGAATCGAGGCGACATTGAGGTCGTCGTTCAGCCCGGCCACGCCCGTGATGTTGATCGGCTTCGAATTGAATACGGCTTGCGTGCAGCCGCATTCGCATGCCTTCTGGTTAGTGAAGCGAGATTTTAAAAGGGAATTGGCGAAGAATATCGCTTGGCTAGTTCAGATCTTCTTCGCAGCGAAGATTAGGGGGCTCAGCTTTCGACGGAACCAAGCCTCGGCGAAACGCAAATCGTGACGCACCAGTGCACGGACCGGCCGAGCGCCTCGGCCGTCTCCTCCGCGGTCATCCCACCGAAGTACTTCATCTCGACGATGCGTGCGAGTGATTCATCCTCTTGACCGAGCACTTCCAGCGCCCGATCCAAATCGAGCAACTCCGCTCACTCTCAACCTCCAGGCTTGCTGTTTCCAATCCTTCCTGCCGATTGCGCGCTCCATCGCCGCGTTTCCCGGTAGCTCGTGCTCGCGCGTAGTCCACCAAAAGCTGCCGCATTACGCGGGACGCAATGGCCAGGAAATGAGTGCGTCCGGTAAATTGCTGTGAAGGGTCACCGCAGAGCTTCAAGTAAGCCTCGTGCACGAGCGCAGTTGTCTGGAGTGTGTGGTCAGGCCGCTCCCGGCGGAGATGCCGGCCGGCAATGCGGCGCAACTCGCTATAGAGCGTCGCCGTTAGTTCGTCGAGGACGGTCTGATCCCCGCCGCGGAGCCGTTCCAGAAGCTGGGGTACGGGCGAGTTCACGACTTGCTTCATAGCAACGGCTCCCAGTCCCGGGAAGTGCCATGGATCAGCTTGTGCGCCATCTCTTCGAGGAACCCGCCGTCCATCCGACGCATGGCCTAATTCCGGAATAATACGACAGCAGGCCGCAGGGAGATCGAGGCATTGGGAAGTTCGGTCTATCTGGGACGCGAAGCTTCCACAGAACAGTCTTGTGCGCCGCGAACTCCAAGCCGCCGGCCACCTTAGCCCCTGCTCGTCCGTCGGCGTTTTCCGGTCCCGCTATAATTCGATATACATGCAGGCCTCCCTTGGCGCGCGGCTGATCACCGCCATCAACTGGGTGATCGCCGTTTTGCTGCTTCTAGCCCTCGCCCTGATCTATTGGTACGCCTGGCGTCCATTGCCGCAGCGGTCCGGGGTCATACCGGCGCCCGTCGCTCGACCCGTCACAGTTGCGTTTGACTCCGTAGGCGTTCCCCATATCCACGCGGCCACTGAAGAAGATGCGCTGGTAGTGCAGGGCTATGTCACGGCACAGGACCGGCTCTGGCAGATGGACACCGTGCGGCGCGCAGCAGCCGGCGACCTGTCGGAGATCGTCGGCCCAATCGCCCTCGAAAACGATCGGGAAGCCCGACGGCTTGGTTTGCGGCGCGCCGCCGAGGCCGACTACGTCAGGCTTCCTCCTCGCGACCGTGCTGCGCTGGCCGCTTACGCACGCGGGGTCAATGCGTTTATTGCCACACATCTCAGCAGCCTTCCCGTGGAATTCACCCTCCTTGGCTATCAGCCCCGGCCCTGGAGCGCGGTGGATTGTGTTCTTGCCGGCCTGCAGATGTTCCGCTCTTTGGCCACGAGCTGGCGCAGCGAGATTCTCAAGCGCGACATGATCAAGCACGGGGACCGCCGCAAGGTGGATTTCCTCTTCTCCATGCGGGCGGGCAACGAAGTGCAGCCTGGCTCCAATGCCTGGGCCCTGGCCGGCAGCCGTACGGCCTCAGGAAAACCCCTGCTTTCCAACGACATGCATCTTGAACCCACGCTTCCCGGCATCTGGTACATGGCCCACGTGCAGGCCGAAGCCGCGGTTGGCGGTGGCAATCTGGATGTCGCCGGCGTCTCGCTCCCAGGCACGCCGGGCATCATCGTCGGCCACAACCGGAACATCGCCTGGGGATTCACTAACGTGGGTTTCGATGTTCAGGACCTGTACATAGAGAAGCTCGACGAGCGCACCGGCCGCTATTTATATCGCGGCCAGATGGAGCAGGCCCGGCCGCAGGTGGAACTGATCCGAATCAAAGGCCGCCCGACCGCCGAAATGCTGGTATGGGTCACGCGCCACGGTCCCCTATTCGTCACGGAAAGCGGCGACACTATGGCGCTGCGTTCCGTCGTCAGTGATGCCTCCGTCTTCCAGTACCCCATTCTGGAGTACAACAAAGCGCGCAACTGGCGGGAGTTCACGACTGCCATGGCGCGCTTCCCGGGACCCGCGCAAAACGCAGTCTACGCTGATAGCGAAGGGAATATCGGCTATCACGCAACCGGCAAGCTGCCCAAACGGCGCGGCTATGCGGGCGACCTGCCGGTCGATGGCTCGTCCGGTGAGTTTGATTGGGATGGCTATATCCCTTTCGACCAGCTTCCTTCGACGTTCAATCCGCCGCGCGGCATGATCGTCTCCGCCAACCAGGACCCATTCCCGCCCGACTACCCTTATCCAGTCAATGGCTCATTCGCTCCCCCCGCCCGCTCGCGCGAAATCTTCCATCTGCTCTCCGCGCGGAACGGCTGGAAGCCCGGCGACACGCTGGCGGTGCAGACCGACGTCTACTCCGAGTGGCTCCATTATCTGGCTTCGCAGCTCTGTGCCGCCTACGATCACCATGCGGCGCACACAAACGCGCTGGATGAAGCCATTGCTTTACTGCGTTCCTGGAATGGCCAGACCGACAAATCTCTCGCCGCTCCATTCCTCGCCGCCTTGGCCTATCAGCATGTGCGCACCGCGGTGGCGGAGAGCGCGGCCCCGGGATTTGGCGCAGCTTATGATTTTCAGATCGCCCCGGCCGTCATCGAACAGTTGCTGCGTGAGCGCCCGGAGGGCTGGTTTCGCGACTATAACGAAATGCTGCTGCGCGCGTTGTCCGATGCAGTCGACGAAGGAGTCCGCATCCAGGGGCGCGATCTCAAACGGTGGCAGTATGGCGCCTGGTTGCGGGCCGAAATCGACCACCCCGTGACGCATCAACTTCCGCTCATCGGCCGGTACTTCGATATAGGCCCTGTGCCCATGAGCGGTTCCGGCACTTCCATCAAGCAGACTACACGCACGCTTTTCCCCTCTATGCGCATGAATGCTGATGCCGGCGATTGGAACCGCTCGCTGCTCAACGAACTCACTGGCCAGTCCGGCCAGGCTCTCTCCAGCCATTACCGCGACCAATGGCCCGATTATTACGCTGGGCGCAGCTACCCCATGCAGTTCGGAAAGGTGGACGCCAAAAGCACGCTGCAGTTCCGGCCGGCAAAGTAAACGAGAGGCGGGGCGGTCCCCCTGGACCGCGGCCCACGCCCTCGGCGCGCAGCGAGTGAAGTGCCGGACCAGGGGGTCCGGCGCGGACGAGGGCGTCCACCCCACGTCAAGGGACTTCCGAATCGCGCCAACCTACGCCGTGCTTTCTGGTTCCGTCGATTCCGCGGCGGGTGCATTGCGGCGCTGGAACGCGACACGGATCACCCACGCGACCCCTGCCAGGAAAACCGCAGCCATCAGCCAGCTCAGAATGTTGGCTACGACTGCCGGGGTTAATTCGGGCCACTCGAAATGAAATTGCGATAGCTTGCTCGCGCGTTCTTCAAGCCAGTGCCAGCTCGTATGGGCGACGAAAGCCGAGAGAATGATGGTGCCCATGCGCTCGGCTACGGCGAAACGGAAGAGAAGCTCCAGGCAGGGGATCAGCAGCACGAGCACGAGAAGTTGGCCCAGTTCCACGCCGACGTTGAAGGAGAGCAGCGAAGTGAGCAGGTGGTTCCCGGCGAACTGCAGCGTTTCGCGCAGTGCGAAGGAAAATCCGAAGCCGTGCACCAGGCCAAATCCGAACGTGATCAAGCCGCGCCGGTGCACGGTGGTCCGGCCGACGATGTTCTCGAGCGCCATGTAGACAATAGAAGTCGCGATCAACGTCTCGACGAGGGGCGGAAACCACAGGGCGCTGGGCGCAAGGTCGTAAGCCGACGCGATGAGAGTGATGGAGTGCGCAACCGTGAACGAAGTCACGATGGGGATCAGGGCGCGAAAGCGCCGGAATGGGATTACCAGGCAAGCCAGAAACAAGAGGTGGTCAGTGCCGTCGAGGATATGGTGAAAACCCAGATTGACAAACTGGAGCGCCGCCTGGTACCAGCGCGGGTCCAGCCGGACCAGGCCGGGGTCACCGGTAAACTCGAACGCCCGAACCGCTCCTCCAGGCGGTAGAAAGCGCAGGACGGAAACGACGCGGAGTCCCAGCCGGCCTAGCCTGGGGCGGATCGAAAAAGCGGAATGGTCGGACTGAATCGGATATTCGAACAGAACGTCGAGCATCGTCTGGTTCCAGACGATATTGGTCTCCGGAGGGAGCGGCGACCCGAGGATATGGGCAACCGCATCTTCGTAAGAAACGAACGAGCGATCCGATGGAAGCGACAGGCGCGTGTGAATGTTTTGCGGCTTGCGAAGGCGCGTATCGCCCTCATAGAGGTCGATGAAATCGGAGAGCCACAGTGTAGCCGCATCGGGCATCAGGACCTCGGTGCGCGGCAGGTCGAGATAACCGGGCGGCCGCTCGGGAAAGGTGATGTCGCGCAGGGCCTGGAGTGGTACGCGCACGATCAGATGCAGGCGGTCGCCGGAAGGCTTGAGGAACGACTGCACCGTCACCTCGGCGGGAATATCGTGAGCCAGCGCGGTGGCCGGGAAAACTGCCAGAGTGGCTGCCAATAGCGAAAGAGAAGAATTTACGCGTATAAACACGGATGTTCGTCGATTTCCACCTATTCTATCCAAATCGCTTGCGCCACCGGCGGCGCACCGACGCCGCTCCGCCAAGACCAAGAGGGGGGTTATAGCACAGGACGCCGCACGTGTTTTTCGGTTATACTGGCGTGCAAAAAGGGGGTCTTTGAAATGTTGAAGGAGTTCTACCGCTTATCAGCGGTGTTGATTATCGCTGTCTGTACCCTGCTGGCGCAATCCACGGGAACGATTCAGGGGACCGTGACAGATCCAAGCGGAGCGGCTGTTCCGAGCGCTAGCATTACGGTTCGCAACCTTGCGACCGGTGAGGAACGCTCGTTCACCACGGACCAATCGGGGCTATACGCCGTGCCCTCGCTGCCGGTTGGCCGGTATTCGGTCACAGTGAAAGCGCCGGGCTTACAGACCACGACAGTAAACGACGTGGCCCTCGAGGTCAGCCGGGTTGTGCAGGAGGACTTTCACCTCGCCGTCGCAGCGGCGTCGCAAACGGTGGAAATCGCGGCTACGGCGCCGGTAATCAACACGGCCACCACGGCCGTCGGGACAACCGTGGATCAGCGCACAGTTCAGGAGATCCCACTCAACGGCCGTCATTTTGTGGACCTGGGTTTACTGACCGCGGGAACGATTGCGCCGCCGGCCTCGTCCTATCTCGGCGCGCCCCTGCGCGGCCAGGGTTCGTTTGCCATTATCAGTGCCGGCAATCGCGAGGATGCCACCAATTTCATGATCAACGGCATCAATCTGAACGATATGGCGCAGAACCAGATCACCTTCCAGCCCTCGATCAACACCGTGCAGGAATTCAATCTGGACAATTCGACCTATAGCGCGCAATACGGCAGGAACTCGGGCGCGATCGTGAACATCGCCACTCGCTCGGGTACGAACGCCTATCATGGGGAGGTTTTCGATTACCTCCGCAACAATTATTTCGACGCCAGGAACTATTTCAATCGCCTGGGCCAGCCACAATCGCCCTTCATCCGAAATAATTTCGGTGCGGATGGCGGGGGGCCCATACGACATGACAAGACATTTTTCTTTCTGAGTTACGAAGGTAACCGCCAGCGGCAGGGTTTGACTCTATCGCAGACAGTGTTGACGGCCGACCAGCGGGCCGCCGCAGTGGCTGCCGGGAATCCGACGGTCCTCAAACTGTTACCGCTCATTCCACAGGCCAATTCCGGTCCTTCACTGTTTCTGGGTTCGGCGGCGGCCGCAGTTAACATCGACCAGGGGACGGCGAACGTCAGTCACGAACTTACCTCTTCGGATCACCTCAACTGGTATTTCGCCTTTCAGGCGGATGCGCGGCAGGAACCCATTTTACAAGGCAACAACATCCCCAATTTCGGCGACACCCGCAAGAGTCACCGGCAGATCATGACGATCAACGAGATTCACGTGTTCACGCCGAATACGGTGAACGAGGTGCGCCTGGGGTATAACCGCATTCGCATCGATTTCAGCCCCAACGCGGTTCTGAATCCCGCCGATTTCGGCATGAATATAGGAATCACGTCAGCCATCGGGCTGCCGCAGATCAGCTTCCGCGATATTGGCTTGAACTTCGGCGGGCCCAGCGGCTTCCCGCAAGGCCGCGGAGACTACACGGCGGTCCTTTCCGATACGCTGAGCCACACCCACAGCAAACATTCATTCAAGTTCGGCGGTGAGCTCAGACGATTCGACGGTAACAGCTACAACCTTACGCCCGGCACGATGGTGTTCAACACAGTGAGCGACTTCATCAACGGGAATATCGCCACGTTCACATCCAATACGTCCAGTAATCCGTCCCGGATCTTCGCCCTCGCCGGGGGCCTCTTTGCGGAAGACAGTTACAAGGTGTCCCGGGCGTTTACGCTGCAGCTCGGGTTGCGATGGGAGTGGAATGGAACCTTCGTGGAAGCCGAAGACCGGCTCGTCAATTTCAATCCCCAAACGGACTCGCTGGTCCAGCAGAACCAGCCGTATCAGCAGGACTATCGTTGGGAGCCGCGCGTGGGCTTCGCCTGGGACGTGTTCCAGAACGGAAAGACCGTGGTGCGCAGCGCTTACGGTCTGATGGCTGATCAGCCTGTTTCTGGTCTGGTGCTCGCCCTGGCATCGAATCCGCCGTTCGCGACGCCGCTGACTTTCAACGGCCCGGGATTCGTTACCTTCGCAAACGCTCTGACTGCTGCCAAGGCAGCTGGTTCTCTGAATCCGGTGGCGGTGGCACGCGATTTCAAAACCCCTTACGTGCAGACGTGGAATTTCAATGTCCAGCAGGAGATCACTCCTAACCTGGGCGTGATGGTGGGGTATTTCGGTAACAAGGGTACGGATCTCAAGACTGCGCTGAATATCAACCAATATCTGCCAGTAGGCACGACGCTGCGGCCGTACCCGGCCCTTTCAGCTTCTTCTCCGATCGTGCCCGGCTCGACGCTCGGCAACATCACCTATTGGGACAGCATCGGCAATTCGGAATACAACGCCCTGTGGGTTAAGGCCACCAAGCGTTTGTCCAAGAACCTGCAGTTTGAAACCAATTACACCTGGTCGAAGATGATGGACGACACCTCGTACAACTCGCCGGCGAACGTGTGGAGCAGCAACACGCCCATGCAGGACAGCACGAACCTGGCTGCCGAACATTCACCTTCGGACCTCGACGTCCGCCAGCGTTTCACATTCAGCGGCATCTACGGGCTGCCGTTCAAAGGCAACCGCGCGGTGGAGGGCTGGCAGTTCTCGCTCATCAACCAGCTCCAAAGCGGCAATCCCATCGAGATTGTCACCGGATCGACGTTCAATGGCGTCTCGAATACGGTCCGGCCGAACATTTTGGGGCCGGTGCCAGTGGGGATCGGATCGGCCGCCAACGGCAACCCGCAATATTTCCCGGCGCTGACCTGCGGCGTACCGGCAACGGCCAATTGCCTGTTCCAGGTGCCCACCGGTTTCGGGAACATGGGGCGAAATCTGCTGGTCGGGCCCGGATTCGAGAACCTCGATATGGCTCTGTACAAGAATACGCGTATTACGGAGCGGCTCACCGCCCAGTTCCGGGCGGACACCTTCAACCTGTTCAACCATCCGAACTTCGCTCAACCGACCCGGATCGTGAGTACGGCCGCGGGCAACACCTTCGGCCAGATTACGGCTACGCGCAACCCGATCGGCGATTCCGGCTCGGCGCGGCAGGTCCAATTGGCCTTAAAGTTAATTTTTTAAGCGACACCGCACATTTAATTTAACTTGTGGGGCAGGTTGCAACCCCCGGCGGGTTGGAAAGCTCTGACTTAGCGCCGGTTAACAACGGGCGCGCACGATTTCATACTGCCCCACAATGAATTCGGAAATCAAATTCTCCCCGCAGTGTTTTTGCACACGATTTCCACATGGGGTAGTATGTAGAAACGCGCCCATGACCTGCCAGACCTGTGAGGATCTGCTTACTGCCTATAGGCACTCCGTCGACCTCTTCAAGGATGCTGTGCAAAAGGGCGTAGGAGCATTCGGACCCGATTCCAGGGTTACGGCTGAACAAGCAGCGCGCCTGGGGCAACAGTGCAAAGAGGCCAGCGATGCTTTTATGGACCATTGGCGCCAGGAACTTAAAGCCATCGCTTGTTAGCCATCCACACTTCTGTTCACGCCGGCGGCCAACCGACAGGGGAGCTCGCGCTTGGTTTTCCGGGGGAGATCTTCAACTGCTGAACAGCGCAACTCGCGCCCGGTGACCCTTCGCCAACTTTCCATCGGCCGTACAGAGTGTGGAGCTGGTGGCTTCAGCCAGAGCGATATACGCGGCATCATAGGCAGTGAAATTGTGGCGGAGTTCCCAAATGCGCCGAAGCAAAGGCGCGTGGCCAAACCGTTCCGCCGGCAGCGCCGCCAGCGCGGCGAGGAGTGGCTCGCCACTATGAGAATCCAGATGCAAGCCCGCCGTCAGTCTTCGGATCGCGCTCACAACCTCGATGTCGAGCAGGTGCGGAACGATGAAGGACTCGTCGCGTTCCGCCAGATCACCTCGAATCGCATCAGCCATGGGCCCGTTCGTGAGCAGTTCCACCACGATCGAGGCATCCAGAACGATCATCTCGAATCCCGCATTTCGCGAATGACTTGCGTGCTGCTCCGCTTGGCACGGATCGGCTTCGTTTGGCGGGTCAGATCTAACCACTCGCGCATGCTTGGCCGCCCCGCTACACGCTCCAATTCGCTCTTGATGTAGTCGGAGAGGCTCATGCCTTCCCGCGCCGCGCGGGCCTTCAAGGTGCCGTGCACCTCATCCGGGACATCCCTCACCTGGATCATCTTGGACATGTTTTCAGCATATAAAAATGTGGAGCACATGTCGATATTGATGTCCGGCTGGCTCGAGCGCCTGCCCATAAAGAATTAGTAAATCGGGATTTCGCGCTTCACCCGCGGCGGATAGACGTACGGCGCCACCAGGCTTTCGTTACCATCGGAGTCGATCGCCTTTACACCGAAGCGATATTCATCGATTGAGACATCCTTGAAGACATACTCGTTCACGTTGCCGACGAAGATCTCCTGCTCCCAATCGGGGGCCGTGGTGGACCGCCAGACGATCGCGTAGCCTTTGAGATTGGAGCCTGGCCCTGCGCCTTTCCACTGCAGTTGCGCGTCGTAGCGGGACTTTCCTCGGGAGATTCGCGGCACTAACTGACCCTTCAGCGCGCCGGTGGTAGCCACGCGGGTCACTACGGGCGGTTTGGGCGCAAGCGCCAGGCTCGCAGCGATCGCGGCGTTGACACGCGCTACCCGCGCCGTGTATGGGACCGAGACGAATTCCGGCAGGTCAGTAGCGGAATGCTGATGAGCGTAATCCTCATTGGGAGTCGAGAGGCGCACGGCCGCGTAGCCTTCCGACTGGAATGGACTATGGTCACCCCCGCGGCCCAGGCGGTCCTGCATGAAAATCATATTGACGTTCATGGAGGGCAGATACCGCTCTCCCATCTGCCGGGCGTAGCGCGCCAGTTGCTGCGAATTCGAATCCGTGACGTCGCTGCCGTATAGGTTCACGGAGCCGTTGCCCGCGCGCCCGTTGCCGCTCGTCTCGCCGCCGATTATGTCGTTGTTGAGCACGGCTTCGATCACCTGGTCCTGCTTGCGCGCCTGGGCGGCGTGCAAGGTGCTGCCGATGAGGCCCTGTTCTTCGCCGGCAAACGCGATAAAGACCAGGGTCTTAGGGAATTCGTAGCGGCTCATGACCCGTGCCAACTCCATCACGGCGGCGGTGCCGCTGCTATCGTCGTTGGCGCCGGGAGCGCGGGCTTCAACCTGAGTCCAGTCGTAGGTCGTGGTGCGCTCTGCCGCGTTGTCCCCCGAGTCGGGTTCGGTCGCGCTGCCCGGCTTGGGAACGAGATTGAGGGAATCATAGTGCCCGGTGACGAGCACCTGGGTTTCCGGCATGGATTTGCCCGGGAGAATGGCCACCACGTTGTACAGGTCCACGTCGCGGACGATCCGTTCCTCGTTCTTCTTGACTTTGAAGTGCTCGAGGCTCACCTGCAAGCGCGGGCTGTAACTTTGGAATTCTTCCAGGATCCACTGGCGGGCAGCGGCAATCCCCTCGCTTGATAATGTGTTCCGAGTGGGAAAGCCGGCCAGCTTCTTGATCGTCGCGGCAATTTTCTCTTCGGAGACAGTTTCGATGACTTCGCGAACGCGCGGCTGGAGGGCCTTCTCCTGGGCGCTCATCAGGCACGCGGCAGCAACCAAAAAGTAGAGTGGTTTCATTTGTAACCTCGTAACCGGGATGAAAGATCGCCAGACGGAAATATTCAGTGTATAGCGGGAGGGTTGGGGGAGAATAGCCAATGGAGCGCGCTACGCAAGATTTTCGTGAGACTGCCGGAAGCCTTGGCGTCTGCCTATGAACTCGCCGCGGAGGCAACACCCTTCGCCCGCGCGCGCAACCTGGCTGTCATTTATCGCGGCGAGAACGCCGCAATTCCGGCAGCGAGAGGCCCATGCCGAATTCTTCGGTAAACTACGGCAGCCGCCCCCCGAGCTTACGACGGCGGCATGTTGCTCCTGAAATGAAAGTACATTTCAGTTATCCGACTAGTCCGTTCTACCCCAAAAGAGTTTTCAGTGACCGGTCCTGCCTGTGCTCTAATCGACCACATGAGTAACCGAGCGCGAGTGGCGAAAATCACTTTTGAAATCGTCGGCTTGTTGGCTTTCCTCGCAAATGCTTGTCACGCAGATGTAATGTACACCTTCACGAATTTCGACGGTCCAAACCCTGGAACGAACGCCGGCTCTGGCACGAACATGAACGGGATCGCCAATACCGGAGCTGCCGTCGGATTTGTGATAGACAACAACGGAAACTTTGGCAACTTCGTACGCAACCCGGACGGAACGTTCACGACCCTGAACATCAACGGAAGTCTCGCCGCGATGGCATTCGGCATCAACAGCGCTGGCGATGTCGTCGGCACAAACGGCAACGGCGCTGCTTTCTTCCTGCCGCCGGGCGGTCCAATCGCAACGCTCACCACGCCCGGGACTCCGTCTACGGCCTTTGGCATTAACGATAACGGCAACATCGTGGGGCAGTATACCTCTGGTTTGTCCATGCCAGGCTTCTTTCTCGGGAGCAGCTCGGGGCAGAATTTCATCACAATCAACGCCCCCGGTGGGCCTGACCTAGTCAACGCGCAAGGGGTCAACGACACCGGCTTGATCGTGGGATTTTACGTCGGCACAGACGGACAAGACCATGGGTTTGACGCCAACGTACAAAGCGCGGTTGGCGGCCAACTAACGGGCACCGCCATTGCCGACCCAACAATTCCGAATGTCCCGGGCGAACCAGGCGCGACGTTTGTGTTTTCTCAGATCCTCGGAATCAACGACAACGGCATCGCGGTAGGCTATTACGGAGATTCCACTACCAGCCAGCACGGCTTCTTATACAACATCAACACGGGACAGTACACTTTTCTGGACGATCCTTCCGAGCAGTTCAGTGGTGGTGGCGTGGAAGTCACCCAAATCACTGGCATCAACAACTCCGGCGAGATCACCGGGTTCTATTCCGATGCCAACGGAGTGTTTCACGGTTTCGTAGCCAACCCAGCACTCACGCCGGTGCCCGAGCCGGCATCTTTGCCATTAACCGGCGCGGGTTTCCTGGCATTGTGGATTGTGAACAAAAAAAGGCGGCGAGTTGCGTATGGCCGGCGATGATTTAGCTGGCCGGGAGCAGTTCCGCTCGGAAGCAACCGCAGGCCGCAGGCTTTACTGAAGACGGAAGTTAGCCGATACCCGGGCGTAGTACTCCAGTTCGCCGATCACGGCCGGAACGGCTCCTGAACCAAACACGCCCGGCATGGTCGAACGCAGGTCGCCGTAAGCGCCGTTGGTAACCAAAACGTCCTCCGTTACCGTGATCGCATCGCCGACGTTTTTTCCCACCGAACGCGCCAGGGTTTCGGCCTTCAGCTTGGCATCTGCTCCGGCCGCTTCGAGTGCCGCTCTGCGGGCAAGGGATTCGTCCGAGGCGCGAAACGAAAGCGGCCCGACGGGAATAGCCCCGGCGCGAATCGCGGTCTGAACGGCTTCGCCGACCCGGCCGAGTTCACGCACCACCACGCGGATGAGGCAGCGGACCTGGTACCAACCGAACTGCACCTCCCCGTGTGTATTGTAATTACCCGGTTGCGAACCCGGTGCGCCGCCGAACAGATTGAGGCCGGCCTGTCCGATCTGCGGCATCGCGCCGTAGCTGCTGAGCGGTAGAGCCGCGACGCCCGGCGAATATGAATTGTAGACGTTCATGGAAACAGCTTGCAGATCTCCGGGCTGGATCCCCATAGAGCCCGCCGCGGCCGCCAGTTGCTGGAACTTCGCTGCATGATCGCGGAGAGCTTCTGCCGCCGAAGCGGAGGTTACCGTAACCTCGATGAGAATTTCGGCGCGTTCGGGCGGCACTCTCCGCACCGCTTCGCCCACAACCGCCACACCTTCTATCTGCCTGGACTGTGTCTGAAATGTTTGCGTTGGTGTCACGTCAGTGTCCTCTTCCACTCTCTATTCGTGTGCTTGTGATTCGAAATGCGCGGCGCCACGGTCCCGAGCCCCGTATGATTCCGCTTGGAGCGCGGGCTCAGCGGGACCCGGGGGATTCCGTCGCCACGGCGTGCCGGGAGTTGCGGCGTTCGGTCACAGAACGCCGCGTCTGGCCACCACACGCCGGCGCTTCCTTGTTCTTAGTAGCCCCGGCCGCCGCCCCAGGCGCCCTGGCCACCGCCCCAGCCGCCCTGGCCACCCAGGAACGATTGCGGAGCAATCGGGTTCTGCATGGCCGCAGCGAGGAGTGGGTACTGCATGCCACCGCCTTGCATCGCCCCCAACGCTAGAAGCGGATGCTGAATGCCGCCGCTGAACTGGGACTGCAGCGCCGCCAACGCTAAAAGCGGATGCTGAATGCCTCCGCCAAACTGGGACTGCAACGCCCCCAACGCCAGAAGCGGGTGTTGCATGCCGCCGCCGAACTGGGACTGCAACGCTGCCGCCGCGAGCAGCGGGTGCTGAATACCGCCCCCTTGCCAAGCTCCCGCGAGGAGCGGGTGCTGCGCTGTCATTCCTCCCCAGCCATAAGTCTGCGATGGATCGTACGTCATCATAATGAGTTCTCCTTTTCGGATTGTTTCTAACTTGGTGCTGTTGCTTACAGAGTCCTTTGTTGGACCGGTTTGGGTCGATGCTTCCGCACACGGAGCGACTCAATGAATTTCGAGATGCTTTGAAAGCCGGGCTTAATAAAGTGTGGCGAGTATACGATCGCACGCCCCATGCTGCCGATCGACCACTGACTACTGGCGAATGAATCGGAGCGTCTGAAATAGCACCACCTAAATACCACAAGTGTCAGAATGCCGAGCCGAAGACCACTGGATGGCTATTGAAGCCCAAGACCGGCCCGACCTGTCACTAAATCTCCGAGTGTCCATAAATTACCTTCTCTCCGAATGTTCTTGGATCTACCTTCCTAGGTAGTAACTCTTCGAGATGAGTTTGTTTTGACTTAGAACTTTCAAATCGCAGTTGACTTTTTCCCCCGGAATCCATACTGCTTTGTAAAAGGTGAGATCGTACGCAGAGCCGCATTGGTTCACGCATTAATTTCACCGTACATTAAAAATTGTGTGGTGGCCGGACTTTGCGCGATGTTGGCGACGCCGTTTGAGGGCCGCGGACCGGCGGCTGCGCGAAGCACGCATGTTCGCGCGCGCCATGGTTTCCAAGCATCACCCGATCCTCGTCCAGATTGTCCCCATCCGCCGCTGCAACCTGGCCTGCACCTACTGCAATGAATTCGACGCGGTGTCGGAGCCGGTGCCGCTCCCCGAAATGCTGCGGCGCGTTGACCTGCTGGCCGGTCTTGGCGCCACCGTAATCACCATCAGCGGCGGCGAACCGATGCTACACCCGGAACTGGACGACATCATCCGACATATCCGCCGTCGCGGCGCCATTGCGACACTGATCACCAACGGTTACCTGCTGACGCCGGAGCGAATCGTGCGCCTCAATCGCGCCGGCCTCGATTATCTCCAGATCAGTATCGACAACGTGAACCCGGACGCCACATCGAAAAAAAGCCTGAGAGTGCTCGACCGGAAGCTCGAGTGGCTCGCCGGGAATGCCGAATTCGCCGTGACCATCAATTCCGTTTTGGGCAGCCCGGTGCGCGACCCGCGAGACGCGGGCGTCATCGCCCGGCGCGCGCGAGAGCTCGAACTCACCAGCACCGTGGGCATTCTGCACGATGGCGATGGCCAACTCCGGCCCCTCGCCGCGGATCACCTGGCGATTTACCAGGACTTGCTCGAGCCGAACCAGAAGATGTTCGCGTTCGCGCAGTACGACCGATTCCAGCGGAACATCGCGCAAGGCCTGCCGAATCGCTGGCATTGCCGCGCAGGAGGCCGCTTCCTCTATATCTGTGAGGAGGGACTGGTGCATTACTGTTCCCAGCAGCGCGGCCGCCCCGGGATACCGCTCGAGCGCTATACCCGTGCCGATCTGGAGCGGGAAGCGGCGGTCGAAAAGTCCTGCGCGCCGTTTTGCACCATCTCGTGCGTACACCAGACCGCCATGCTGGATAGCTTTCGTGAAAACCCCCGGCAGGTGCTGGCGGAGATGGTCGCCGCCCGCCGCGAACGCAACCCCGGCTACCGGCCGCCTGTGCTGCTGGACGCGCTGACCTGGATGTTTGTCGATGGCCCGTTAAAACAGTTCTTGAGCAAAGCGGCCCTGCGGTTTCTGAAGGCGCGATCCTGATGCCGCTGCGCGCTTCGGAGTGGATCAGCGTTCTGGCGTTTTCCGGCTTCGTGGCGCTGGCGTGGCAGCGGCGGCTGGATCGCGTCCGGCGCGTGAAGATCACCGCCCTGGGTTCGGTGGGTACTGTCGCCACGCTGTTCGCCTCGTTGGTTCTGCCCGGCTTGGCCGGACCGCTCAGTACTTCCATCACGCGCGATCTGCTTCCGTGTGTGCTCATTCTGCTTTTCTATTCGCTTGCCGGCCTATTCGTCACTGGCGCCAACGCTGGCCTCGAGGCGCGGCTCCTTCAACTCGACCAGCTACTGGTCGCGCCGCCGCTGATCTGGTGCGCGGGCCGTTTCTTCGGGCCATGGCTGCTGGGCAGCCTGGAACTGGCTTATCTCTCGTATTACGTCGCGCTGCCGGGCGCCGCGGCTACGCTCCTACTCGCGGGCCGGGGAAAGGAAGCCGATCACTTTTGGACCGTGGTTCTGCTCGCCGCATACGCATCCTGCGGCATGCTGGCGTTCGTACAGACGCGGCCGCCACGCGTGCTCGAGGAAAAGTGGGGGTTATCGCTCGCTTCCGGCAGGCTGCGCGCCTTCAATCTCTGGATTCTTCAAAACGGCAGCGTCGGGGCGAACACTTTTCCCAGCGCCCACGTGGCGATTGTCGTAGCGTGCGCGTTGGCCCTGCTGCACGCCGGCCCGCTATGGGCGGGCGCCGCATTCTTCGTGATCGCCATCGGCATCGCGCTGGGCGCGGTGGCTGGCCGTTACCATTACGCCGCTGATGTCATCCTCGGCGTGGTGACTGCCGCAGCGGCGTGGCTGGCGGGAATCGGATTGGTTGGAGTTGGGCGTTGATGGCACTATTCGCCAGCATGAAATCGCCGCACTCAGCTTTAAGCTGTCCCAGTCTCGAAATGGTGCGGTAACCCCCGAACCATTGACACAACAAAGGGCTGCCGATAACATCAACGGATGTTACTGGTTTTTCTGAGCCTTGTAGTTTTTCTGCTTTCTCTGGTTGTGGTAGCCGTCCAGTTTGGACGCGATGCGGCATTTCTTAAGAAGCTCCCTTTTCTCCTGATAGCCCTGTCCGCTCTTGTGATCCCAAGTCGGGCGTCCGCTCAAACAACGATACCCGATCAGACCTCACCCGCCGCTCCTCTAACGAATGAACCGCCGGAGACGGCTGGGCCGCCGGCCCCAGCGCCAGAACGCGACTCTGACCGGCCAGTCTCCTGGAAACTTCTGTACCACAACGTGATCGCCGATCAAAAGCAAATCTGGTCTTTTCCGGCTAGACTTACACAGGGCCAAAACTGGGTGCCCACCGCTGCTGTTCTGGGGACCACAGCGGGACTCTTTTATGTCGACCCGATCGAAGCACGGTATTTCCGCCGCACGACGACATTTCATGAGTTCAGGAACATCTTTAACGGCAACGCCACGGCAATCAGTATGGGTGCGACTGCGGCCTCGCTGTATGCCATCGGGCGGATCCGCAAGGATTCGAAGATGCAACATACGGCCTTGCTCGCGGGTGAAGCGATGGCCGATACCGCGCTAGTGCAGACGGTTTTGAAGGATGTCACAATGCGGCTCAGGCCAGTCAGTTACCCGGCTTCCGGCTGGTTTGCGACCAGCAGCTCACCAACTGCCTACATACGGGGAAATGGAAGTTTTCCTTCCGGGCACAGCATAGAAGCGTTTGCCGTGGCCACCATCATCGCCCGACGATATGGAAACCATCGCTGGGTGCCCTTCGCTGCTTATGGTCTGGCCTCGGTTGTCGGATTTTCACGGCTTACGCTCAACGTTCATTTCTTGTCGGATGTATTCATGGGCGGTGCGCTTGGGTATTCGATCAGCCGCTTCACGGTGCTCCGGCAATGACGGAGACCGCTGGGAGTTCCGTTGCCGGATACGTCTGGCCTCCCTTCATCCGGGAACGCTGCTGATTTTCCACCGCGGGTTGGAGAGCGATGACGGTCACCGCGTTGACGACTTAGGAAATCTTTGGGTGAATTCCCAGTGTGACCGTACACCTTAGAATGGTATTATTTTCCACTGCAAATCGTTTCTTAACAGCATCTACATGACAGGCTGGGGATCTTGCCAGCGCGCAGTGGCCTCGCCGCGGCTTGACCGAATCGAAGCCCTGCGCGAGCGACATGGGTCGCAACGCAACGCAAACGACTCGTGACTTCCGAGTGGTCGCCCATTCTTGGCCGAGCCAGCTCTCGATCGTGAACAACGGCACAGGGCTTTACCTCGTTTCCCCAGAATAAGAGCCCTGAGCGTCAAGTACTTCAGTCCTTAAGACATCGGTTCTTGGGCACTACGGAGTTTACTCTCGTCTCTGTCCGGCCGGTATAGAAATTGACGCGCCGATCACCATCTCCGCAGGAATGGAAACGGTGGACGAAAGTGAATAAATTCAACTACTGACTTACCTCAGCGGTAATGTACTGCGTCTCCCCGCTAAGGCCCGCATCGAGACCTAACAACAAGTAGATGGGTCTCAACTCAATTGATATCAACTAATAAAATCATCCCCGTTGCTTTCTTGACGGGCTTTGCAGTTTTCCGCACATTGGCAGCACAAGCAAGCGACACAAGCGTAGTCAATCAGAACGAAGGAATGACATCTACTGCCTTCGATTCCCCTGCAGATCCCTCTTTGACAGCACCCGTTCCTGACCCAATCAACTGCCTCCCTGATTGTTCTTCCGCAGATCCGGAGGATACGCCTGGCATCATGACTGCGCCCATGCCGCCGCAGAAAACCAATATTGTAGGGCGAGCCGTCGGATCAACGTCATGTTGCGGAGCACATACATCACGGAACGAGCGACCCGGAATCCAATGGAGGTCTCTAATCCTCCAGGAGCTCTTCTTGGTTGGAGTCCAACACGGATTCCGCCTCGCTACAGAACCGAAGACACGCCGTGAACTCAACGGATCATTTTTTGCGGATTGGGCGAAGATCATCAGCAATACGCAATGGAATCGATGGAGCGATGGCGACAAATGGTTCACGTCAAATCTCGCCCATCCGGCGAACGGAGCCGTTGTAGCTTGGATCTATCGGCAGAATGATACCAGGGCACGCTATCTTGAGCAGGACTTCCACAATCCCGCTTATCGAAATACCTTGTTAAGGAGCTTCGCAGTCGCAACGGTGTTTGCTGTCCTGTGGAAGATCGGGCCCCTCAGCGAAGCAACGATCGGGCACGTCGGTCTGTACCCAACTGTGGACAAGTGGGGATTACCAGTCAGAGAAGGCAATCGAAGTGGTCTCAATGATTACGTGCTCAACGAGGCTGTTGGTATACCGATCACGATCGGTGAGGATTGGCTCGATAAACACGTAGCGCACCGGCTAGAAGAACGCACCAATGGTCGAGCCCGGATCGATGCGATCCGGATCCTTACGAGCCCAACCAGAAGCTTTGCGAACTTGATGACGTTTCATAGACCCTGGTTTCGTGAAAATCGCGACTGACACTACTGTGATTGTCGAAACGAAAGCGATGCATTCGGCGCGATGCACCGAATGCATAGGTCCTATCCGTGCGCTTAAAGGATGGACTGGAGCGCAAGCTCGGCGAAATCGAAGTGCCGGCCAGCCCGTCTTGTCGATCACAAGGCTTCCCGACTCTGCCGTGACCCCCAGGTTATCAATTCCATTACCTCGCAAGGCTTCAAGACCGCCCTCCGCGGCATCTTGCCGATGGGACCGCATCGCTGCAGGCGAGGAGCGCGGAGATCGCTGGCGTGGCGGAAATGGGATCACAGCGACAACTCGGGCGCTGGTGATAACGGCCGGCTAGCGCGCCTCATGGCGCGTGTTAACTAGCGACAGAGAGCTAACGGTGGGTTACGGAGATGTCCTGATGTGGTGTGAATTGGTGCAACTGGCGGCGGAGGCGGTGCCCGCGACGAGTCGATGTTAGCCAGAACAGATTAAGGAGTACACAGCTCCTATCTGTTCCCCAGATGACCGGGGTTGAACGCTTCGAAGAGCACGCCGCGAGTTGCGCCATGCCCGATGCGTGATCGAGATCGCATCCTTCGAGCTCATTGATTTTTTGACCAGGCCTCCGGGAACGCGTGAGCTCCGCGTGCTCATCAGGCAAAACCCCTCTCACGGATACAGCCACTTACGCCAGCATTGTCGCTCCTCGTTAAAAAAACCGGACGCCCTACGCCTTTGTTCGAGGCGTAAGACGTCCGGAAGTTGATAGGAGATTCGCGGGGCCGGGAAGTCTACCTGGGCTCCCCGTAGCTGAAGTTGATACCCGCGCTGTAGCGGAAGTTGTTCCGAGTGGTAACGCCGAAGGCTCCAATGGGAGACAAGCGCGTCAGAAAATACTCGGCTTGGACGGGCCTAAGGTACACGTGCTTGCTGAGTTTGATATCGATACCTCCGCCCGCGGTCATCGCGAAGCCGGATGTCACTCTTGAAAAATTAAGAGTGGCTCCGTTCGGTACAATCACTCCTCCCCCCACGATCGGCGGCACGACAAACGCAACGTCGGGAACGGGAAGGTTTTCCCAAAGCGTAGCGCCGCCAAACAGAGCCTGGACATAGGGCACGAAACGCGAACCACGCTTGAAGGACACCCGGGGTCCAAGCAGGTAGTTCGCCAAGGTTCCATCGAGGCCGCCGCGGCTGAACGTCGAAGGAAACAAGGTGTTACTGAAGTTGCCAATGCCGCCGGCATGAACGGCGCCGGCATCGGCGACCACGCCGAGCCACCTGTTGATGTTATACGCAAACTGCGCGCTGCCGCCATTGGCGCTGAAATTTGGAACGCTAGCGTCAAACGGCGCACCATCGAAGTTACTGCTCGTATTGAACCAAGTATACGTGTAACCCACGAATGTTTCGAACCGCCCATAGTCCGTGGCAAAGGCCGCGAAACTAAGCACTAACATGGCTGCACTAGCAGTCAGAACTCTCTTCATTAAACTAACTCCCTTTCTGAATTTGAGGACCGTCAACTCTTCGGAATTCCCTCAAGTGGGTAAACCTCGGAGCCTGAAAGTCACCCCTGTTCTTTGGAGGTTGATTTATTTCAAGGCTCCCGAGATCTACTTTTTTCAGGTTGGGCCGGCGTGGCAGGTAAGTTCATGGACAGTAAATGATGCAACAGTCGCGGAGTTGTGCGCGGGTGTTCCTCAATTGGCGCGCGCGGCGCCGCTGAACTCGCAACCAGGCATCCACAACACCGAGTGCCGGAAAAAAATAAACCTACCGCAGCTCTCGGGGAATCACAGAGCCTCAAGACCCCTGAAGTGATTTGGCGGCGACTGCGGCGGGCTGGATAAATCCTTCCCGCCGCCATCCGCATGAAAGTAATTTAGAGTTGACGCCAGAGACGTTCGCGACTCCAAGCGGCAATCCACTCTTCCGCGGCGTCGCCGTTCACGGGGCTGATGATCGTCAGCCTGGGAATCATTTGTGTTTCGGTCTCGGCAGCGCCGTGCACGTGGCCGCCCGATTGTCAATCGATCCAGATCGATCAGCGAGTGTATGAGGGAGCGGCCCACGATCCGAAAACAATAGCAGCTCGGTAATGGACTTAAGTTGTTTCTGAAAGGCTGGAGCCACCGGAGGGAATCGAACCCCCGACCCGCAGTTTACAAAACTGAAAATCCATCCCTAAGTCCTTTCGTTCTCGTTGTAAATGAGCCTGTTTTGCCGCTCTCGACCGTGCAATCCGGCGGGTTTTGGATGGGCAATTGGATGGGCAAACTTGCGCTTCCTCGGTTCTCCTTCCCGAAGGCACCAGCCAGCCAGGTCCGGGACCACTTTGGTGGTCCACTCCCTAGGTTTGGGGAAGCCGGCTCGCTCAAAAACGTGTTCTGAAGCTGCACTTCTAACCCTGAATTGGAGGCAAAGTGCCTGAACTACCGAATCCGAAGCATGAGAAGTTTGTGCAAAACATCGTGCTCGGGCTAAGTCCAACGGAGGCTTACGTTTCTGCTGGGTATTCACGCAA
>CAZKVF010000210.1:0-7976 GCA_964556085.1 uncultured Solibacteraceae bacterium | reverse complement strand
GATAACCCGGCCGGTATCGGGTACGATCAGCGGAGCGGCGATCAGCCCTTCCCCATTCAGCACAAACTCGTGCTCGGGATTGGCGACGGATAACACACACTGCCGCGCGACCGCCTCGCGGAAGATGCGGCTGCCCGGACTATAGAGCCGGGGGTAGCTATCTCCGGCCATCCAACCTTCGGCGAGCGCCAGCTCTAGCGAATCGTTGCGCAGCAGATACAGCGAGAATTTTTCGGGATTCATGACCGACTTAACGAGCTTGGAAACACCCAGAAGGACTTCGGCAGGATCGAGTTTCTCAATGGCTTTTGCGGCTTCGTATAGCGCGAGCGAAGTTCGCATCTGACTCGCCAATCGCGTTTCGAGGCCATCCTTAGCCGCATTGAGACGCCGGTATGCATCGGCTAAAACGTTTTCCCGGCGTGCTGCTTCTCCGATCTGTTCCCGCATTGACTCCCTCTCCCGTATGTGACGCATCCGGAGTTCCCCCAAAAGGACGGCTGCGACGAACCACAGAAGCGGGAGATGCACCATTGCCGAGTACCAGGCAAAGTGGTCCTGAAACATTCCCTGCGGTGGCAGATGGCCAGCCAGCAAGGCCAAGGTTGCAGCGAGGGCGGCCAGCAGGCCGGCATTAGTTCCATACTGAACAGCGGCGAGGAGCACCGGGATCCAAAACGGATGGTGCGACCAGGAACGGAAACGTGTGCCTCCCAGGAAAAGTGCGTCGCACAGCAGCGCCGCGCCGAGCAGCAGGCCGATTTCGACGAGCGCGGCCGCGGGGATCCCAAGAACGGCGTGGCGCGCTCGTGCCTCAGGCTTCGATGGTGATAGTGTCATGGCGATATTCAGAAGCGGAACGTCAGCCGCCCTCCAACCGTGTTCACCGTGCGCGCGGTGTCCAGGAAATACAGCCTGCGATCGAAATCGAGCTCTGCGCCGAACCGACCGCGGCCTGAGTATCTCAGATTCGCGGTGACGAACGGCGCGCGCCCGCCGAAGCGGTCGATGGCGAACCCTGCAGCCGCATTCGCTTCTATCGTTCGCCCCAATTTCCCCGTGGCTGCAATTCCAAGTGCATGCACTTCGCGGTTGATCAGAGGTAACGGGTGGAATTGAATGCCGCGGGGATCGAGGCGCGTTGCGGCGGAAAGCTTGTATTCGCCATCGAACGTGTATTCGAGGAAAACATTCCGCCGCTCTACGGCGTTCAACGTCAAACCTCCCTGCGCGGCCACGCTCGACCCGGCGTTGGAAACCTCCTGAAGGTTGTAACGATTCAGCGCCGCCCCCAGCCGGGCGGAGAGGCGCCGTGCGAGAAGTGTTTCCCTGTGAAGTTCGACATGGTCCCTCGTGCCTCCGCCGGCCAGCGACTCCGCAAATTCCCAATAGGGCTTGGCGAATTCGATCCGCAGCTCGCTGATGCCTTTTGCATCGGGGCGGACCAGGGCGGCCCCGGCGCCAGGCCCGGCATTGCTGCCGTACAATGTTCCCTCCAGATGCATACCATTTTCCAGGTCATACCGGACCGAAGCCTCACCGTGCGTTAACAGACCGTGGAACGGCGCAACTACGCCCGCCGGTGAACGCACACTGCTGACCGAGGCGACATCCTGATCGACGCCGATATGCAAACGCAAGGCGCCAATGACCTGCTCTCCGACAATACGAACCAGGTCTTCGCTCTGAGCGCCCTGAATCGAGCGGCGGATGACTTCGGTCTGGATACGGGCCGCCTGTTCGCGATCGAGATCTGTGAGCGCTTGTCCGATTTCTTCGTTTTCCGGCTCGAGCTGCTCGGCACGCTCCAGGAGGGCGCGGGCCTGCCGCTGCCGTCCGGACCCTGCGTCCAAGGATGCCAGCGCCACGAGGGCCCGGGCTTGATCCGGATGGGCGGACGTGAGTTCGTGCAATAGCTCAAAGGCTTCCTGCTTCCGGGCGGTGGCGGCCAACAGTTGTGCGCGCAATTCGATAAGACGGCTATTACTGCCGCTGTTTTCGGACAATACCTGGCTTGCTTCCCGGTAGCGGGAGTTTTCGAGCAGAAACGCCACGAAATCGGCTCGCACATCCAGGTCATCAGGCATTGCGGAAAGCTGGGACCGAAACTCCGCCAGTCCCCGATCGATGAAGCCGCAGCGGGCCAACGCCTGGGCGTACGCCGCGCGGGCCTGGGATGGCAGTGAAGGCAGGCGTTCGATGAGGCGTAAAGAGCGTGCGTAATAATTCCGGGCTGCACGGCGATCGCCTTTACGCCACAGCAGTTCCGCATAATAGAAGCTGTCGTCGTAAGATCCTCCGGCAGCCTGAAGCAGCGGTTGCAAGTACCGCTCGGCCGCTGCATAGTTAGCGCGCGTAAAGGCATACATGCCCAGCCAATGGAGGGCTTCGAGGTCGCCGGCAACAAGGGTGAGGAGCCGGGAATAACCGGTTTCAGCGGCAGCGCTCACCCCGGATTCGCGGGCCAGGCGGGCGAGAGTTCGCACGCGTTCGGCGTCATTCACAGCCCCGATCTCGCGCGTGAGCGCTGCAGCAAAGGATCGAAGGTCGCCAAGTTTAGCGAGAGCACGAAGATACGTTTCGAGCAAAGCGCCTCCACGACCGGGCTCCGGTAAGTTTTCCGCAGCCATGGCGGCGACACGCTCCGGCGCCCCCAACGCCAGCATGTGATTCCACCATGCCGCGCGTTCCTCACCGGTTGAAGCGCGGGCACGCTGCTCGAGCCAATCCAACGCTTCAGGTCCTGGTTTCGGCCCCCACAAAAAGAGCAGATCGGAGATCTCCTGCTGGTCGGGCTTGGCCGTACGGGCGAGATCGAGAAAGATCCCCAGGGCCCAGTCTCTATGGGCCATGTCGAGCAGGTTGAAAGCGAGCGAGCGCTTGCGCTCCGAGGATACGCCAGGCGATCCAGCCTGGCTCTTCCAAAAGGCGGCCAGTTCCTCGTTGCGGCCGAGCCTCGTCAAGGCATCTTCGTAAGCGGCCATCCACGGGCCGCCGGAAGACCGGGCGAGGCGGCCGATGTAAGGCAACGCCATATCGTATCCGCCGAGTTCGATCAAGGCGGAGAGGCGTGTCTCATGGTCGGCCGCCTTGAGGTCCTTGCGGTCCAACTCACTTTTCAAAAAGGAGACAGCCTCCGGCTTGCGCCCGGCTTCAACTGCGCTTTGAATGTAGAGGGGCACTAATTCCGCGTGCCGGCGTGCCAGCTCGGCGAGCGAGGGGAGCGCCTCATCCCAGGCCTTAATTTCGAGCATGCCGTAAATGAGGTCCAGCTGGTGTTTCTCATCCAGGCCCGTGCGTTTTAGCTGAGCTGTCCAAAACGCCCGAAGTTCACCAAAAAACTCCGCCGCCCCGGCAGGTGCGGAGTGTTGCGCCGCACTGCGGAGAGCTGCCGTGTAGACCTCCTCAATAGAGTTTGTTTCTTTGGCATTTTGTAGCGTTCGCGCCAGCAGGCCTCGGAGATGGGGCAGAGCTTCGACCGGTTGGCCGGCGCTTGTGAGAGCTGCGGCCAGCCGGAACCGGTTGTCATCATCCCCCCAGTTCTCATAAAGCCGGTGTGCGCACTCGGCAGCGAGATCCGGCTCGTTGTGATCGGCAGCGGAGTAGTACAGGTCTTTCAGGACGTCCTCGGAGAGGGAGGTTGCAGGAAGCGACCTCAGCCATGCCAAGGCTTCGTGTGCACGACCCGCTCCGGCTTCCAATAGCGCCCATCCCGCAGCTGCTCCAGGATGACCGCCTCGCAGCCGCAAGGCGCCGAAGCGCTGGGAACCTTCCGCGGCTTTGCCAACATTTCCGTAGATCCGCGCCGCCTCTATCAGCTCCGCTTCTCCAAGGTTCTCGAGGCGCACCATGGAAACCTGCTCAAAGGCTTCCTGCCGGCGGCCTAAATGGAAGTACTGCCCGGCGATGCCGAGGCGATCCGTATTCCGCATTCCAGGGTCGGCGGCTGCCAGCCGTAGCCAGCGGACGGCTCCGGCGCGGTCGCCGCGAGCGAAGGCCACCTTCGCGCCCAGGAGCGGCCTGCCGGCAAGAAAATCTTCGTTCAGGCGTGCCGCCAGTCGAGGCACAAAGTCATCACGTTTTTCCGCCATAGCGGCCTCCGCCAGATTGGCCAGCAGCCAATCAGGAAGCTGCTCTAGTCCTTCTGCTCCGGCCAACGACATCGCTTGATCGAGCTCGTGGCGTTCCAGCGCCAGTTCGATAAATGGCTCCGCCAGCTCGTTCGGGAGCCGGCGGTTCCGTCGAAGCCTTTGAAGGCGTTCGAAAGCCGCTTGGGATTCTCCGGTGGCCCTCTGCAAATGAACCAGCTCAGCCAAAAAAGCGGGGTTCGTGTCCGCCGCGCTCTCGAACGGCTTCATCAAACGCAAACCCAGCGCGGGCTTGCCTCGCGAGTCCATTAGCCCGGCCATACGGATGGCCTCAGCTGGAAGGCGGTGCCGGGCAACCCACGCTGCTGCCTGCTCCTCGGCACGGGTTGTCTCTCCGGCATCCAGCAGCACGCTGATCAAAAGTTCCACGGTATCGCCGGTTATCGCTTCCGGGTGTTGCTTTTCCAGATCGTCAAGCACTTGCGCCGCGTGGGATGCCCGGTGTGCGATGGCCTCCAGGTTGGCCAGTTCGACAAAATCGGATGGTTCCGTAGCGCCGCGGGCGATCAGCTCATGCAGAGTGGCGGTTAGCTTCTCCGTCAGATTGAGGTAGCGGTAAAGGTTCGCGAGCTCCCGGAGATCAGCGTCCGATGGTTTCGTCCGGCAAATTTCCTCCAGAGTGTGCAAGTAATCCCAAGTGAATTGGCCGTACCGTTCGAATTGGCCGATCCTTTGGTCCAGTGCAGTGCGTTCGCCGGGCGGCGCCGGAAGGGTTCGCAGCAAGTTCAAAGCGCGTTCCACGTCGCCGGACTGGATCAGGATCTCTGCTAAAGGCAGGACTATATCGCTTGAGCGCTCACCCGCCGCGAGCCTCTCCTCAAGGAGGCGGCGGGCCTGAGGGTGCTGCCCGGCTTTGAAGAGCATCAAGCCCGTCTCATCCTGGTGCGGCACCAGAAGGACGCTCGCGCCGATGCCGGCTGCCAGCACGCCCAAGAAAACGGCATAGTGAAACGGTTTCATTGGCGGCCCTGAGACTCGCGGATGGTCACGTATACCGGTTGCGAAAGGGTGTCATCGAGCGAGAGGCGAAGCCTGCCGTTCGTGTCAGAGACAAGCGGCAGCTCGCGGGGTGGCTTTCCTTCCAGCGAGAATCGAACGAGGAAATTTGCCGCCGGAGAGGTTTGCCACTCCATGTCGCCGCTGCCAAAGCCGCGTGCCTCAAACGAGAAGGTTCGATTGCCGCGTTGCAGATTCGAAATCTGCCACCGACTCTGAACGAGGTAAGGACGGCAATCTGTTGACGGCGCAGATGCCCGGGCGAGCGCCACGACCGCAACCGGCACCGCCGGATCAAGCGCAATATAGAGACTGCCCTGGTACCGCCGTTCGCCGATAACGCCCACGGCGCGAGCCCAATCCACTCCTTCCTCGCCTGGATGATCGAATCGCAGAGTGTTTAGCCCGTCCCGGTTCTCGACACGCCAGCAGCGCGGGCCTAACTTTGTGAGCACGGTGGAGAAAAACCCATCCACAATGGCGGCATACTCGCTCGCTGTGATGGGCGCCAGTTCCTGCGCGCGTGCGAACGCCAAGTTCTGGAGCACCGCGTCGAGACTCGCCTGTCTTTCTCCCGAGAAGATGTGGTAGTACAAATTGAACGGTTTCACGCGGATCGGCGATTCCGTGCGAATGAGGGTTTGGACCAGATAGCGAAACCCGAAATAGCGTTCGTTCCAGAGGTTGGTGTAGGTGTTCTCGTTACTATCGGAGCTGTAGACCTGGTGAAACCGTCCCACCTGGCGGCCGAGTGGGGCGACCCAGGCGTAAGAATCGAACTCGGGGTCGAATCGCGTGTCGCCGCCATTGATATTGCGGACCTGCGCTTTCCTGGTGGCTTCCAGAATCGTTACCGATTCCAGGGTGGTGCCTGACCACTGCAGTAGCTTGACGCGCTTTCCCGGCGGCAGAATTTGATTGATGAAATCGATGGAGCCGCCGATCTCCTGATTCTGGTCGAAAGGATAGAGATCGTAACTCCTCAATCTGGAGTGCCCACGCCGCAGCGTCGCCGTGTCGTTCTCGGCTTCGGGCTTCGTCCATTGCTCCGTCAATCGCTCCCACCAAGGGCGCCAGATCCCGTTCCACCGCGCCAACAGGGCGCACGTTGGCGCCGTGGCATTTTCCTTAGAGAGTGGAGCCAGCGATTCCCAATCCAGCGGATGACTATACGTATGGCTTCCTGCTTCCACCCAGGGAACCGAGAGCATTTCTCTGGCAATGCTCATGGACTCCCGGCTGCCAAACCAGCGCGGATCGAGATCCGCAGCAATCGGACCGACTGTTACCGGCAGGTCCGGAAAGGGCCGGATTACGTCCCGCAGGATCACTTCGGCTGCGGAGATCCGCTCCGCACGGTAACGGGGCACTTCTGTCTGGTTTCGCCAGCCATCGCCATCAATGTGGCTGTAATAGATGCGGCGCCCCGCGACGGTCGTGGTATCGGGCTTGGGGAGGTCGTCTGTGACAAACGTCAGCCGGAAAAACTCGAATGGGTTGATGTACCACTGCAGTTGATCCCGGCGGTAACTGGCGAAGTGGGTAAAACCCCTGGCGGCATATCCCCCGTGCGGACCAGTGACAACCAGGGCGCTATCCGTTGCGCGGTCGCCGCCGCGGCGTGCCATTAGATGAACTTTTACACGCGGATCAATTCGCCTGACGCAGTCAAAGGGCGGCAAGACGGCGGGGAGGGGACGCTCGAAATCCATCATCGCCGGGTCCTTATAGACGACGCGCACGTTGTACGTAACCGGGATCCAGCCTTCGACGCGCAGGCCCAGCTTTGCCAGGAAGCCGTTCAGAAGACTCGTTTCTGCCGGCCCGCTCTCCGCGCCGGTTGCGGCGCTCAAGTCGCCGAAAACTACGAATCGTTTTCCGGCGTCGATCGCCGTTATAGCCCAAGAGAGAAACTCGGCCGGCCTTTCCATTTCACCGGATTGAAGCCATGCGAGGATGCCTCGCACATCGCGCATTTGCTCCGGCGGAGGCAGTCCCTGGCTCCGATCGTGATATCGCACTACCAGTCCGAGATGATTTAAAGGCATCTCGAGGAGGCGGTGAATCCGAGTATCCCGCAACTCTCTTTGATAATGGCTGTCATAGACCGCCAGAATGACGCGCGGCACGATCCGAGACTGCGGCTCCAGGGTGGCACAGGCAACCGAGCTCACAACCGCGACCAGCAATGCCAAAGATTTCACGGAGCCCTCACAATCCGGTCCAGCTCGGGCGTTGCTACGTAGGGCGAAAAACCGTTGTTGCTTTCCACCTGGTAAATATGGCGGATTTCTTTTCTATCGACAGGATCCCAATAATCGAGCGAGCAAAGCCGCAATCTCGGATTCCAGCGCAGGGCCTGATGCATCAGCGAGACCTGCTGCCGATACTGCGCGCCCGGAACTCGATGATATCGATTGCGCGCGGAGTCATACGTGCTATAGACCGACTCGCCCAACAGAAAATCGATAGACGGCGCGATTTGAGGCATCAGCTCATAGCCGCGGTTCACCATGATGTAGATCCGGGGGAATGCCTCACGCAGCGCCTTCACCAGATCCGCCGCAGCCGCGCTCATGCCCCGGCGCCGCTCGGCATCGGCTCTTTCCAATGCAGCAGGATCGTCCAGCGTATCGAGAAATACGCCGTTGAATCCGGAGGCTAGCATGGCGGGAACCAACTGACCGATCACGCGCTGTGACCAGCGGGGGTCCCTTACGTCTACGAAGAAGCTCCCCGGCCAATTGGGGTTTTCACCCAAAAGTAGGCCCTCGGCTTTGACCGCCTCGAAGTAGGAGCGGTGATTCCCGACTTCACCCAGGCTCAGATAAG
>CAZKVF010000209.1:0-17084 GCA_964556085.1 uncultured Solibacteraceae bacterium | reverse complement strand
CTTCGAGGCCGCGCGGCCCAACTCGCCGGGACGGTGTGGCAGCTTGACCACGGCCACGTCGGTTTGCTCGAAGATCGTGCGCAGGCCGCCCAGGACCTCCTGCGCGCCGGCCGGATCGTCCGCCACGAAGCGCGCCAGGCTCTCGCCCTCTTCGACATACGACTGGAAGGCCAGCACGTTAACGCCGCGCTCGGCCAGAGCGAGAAAGCAACGCCCCAGCGCGCCCGGCTTGTCCTCGATCGTCACGGTGAATTCCTTCGCTTTCGCCATGCGCGTTTACTCTCTTTCTTCCGGGACGAACGGGGGCGCGGTCTTCTATGATACGAGATCAGGAAAGACAGGGACAGACGGATGTGTTCAACCACAGCAATCCGAGGTTGGCAGGCGAAAGCGCCTGCCCCACCAGAGCGCTGCGGCTAATCTCTGGTGTTATCCTATTGGGTTGAAGCACTTCTCGTGTACCCGGCTGGCGCTTCTCCTGGCCGCCGCCTCTGCCGCCAACGCGCAAACTTCCTTCCTGCTCGATACGCTCACGCAGGAACTCAACCGCAACTACTCGGTGCTGCGGCAGAAGGGCGAGCCCCCGCCCTATTTCCTGAGTTACGAAGTAACCGAGCAGGAATATCACAGCGTCTCCGCTACGCTGGGCGCCATCGAGTCAACCAATAACGGGAAAGAGCGTGTCCTCGATGTGACCGTGCGCGTGGGCACACCGAAGCTCGACAACTACCATTCCATACGCGGCAATCGCGGGCAGTTTACTTCCGGCGCCGTGCTGTCTTACGAAGATAACGCCAACGCTATAAAACGCCGCCTTTGGATCGATACCGACCGGGCCTATCGCGGGGCAGCCGAGCGGCTGATCCGCATCAAGACGAATACCCAGGTCAAGGTAGCTTCCGAAGACGACTCCGACGACTTCTCAAAGGAGACTGCATCCACTTACCGGGAGCCGGCGCCCAAGCTGCAGTTCGACGAGGCCGCCTGGAGCGCGCGCATGCGCAATCTTTCGTCGCGTTTCTTGAACCACCCGGCGATCCTCACTTCTCACGTCGCCATCAGCGGCCAGACCGACACGCGCTATTTCGTCAACACCGAGGGCGCCGCCATCCAGCACGGCCGGGGATTCGCGCGCGTCATCATTTCCGCCTCCGCCAAGGCTACCGACGGAACCGACCTTTCCACGGGCGAGACTTTCGAGGCTGTTGACCCTGCCGGTCTTCCGAAGGATGACGTGCTGCTGGCCGCTGTCGATCGCGTCGCCAAGGACCTGGAAAACTTGTTGCACGCCCCCGAAGCCGAGCCTTTCGTCGGTCCGGCCATCTTTTCCGGCCGAGCTTCCGGCGTCTTCTTCCATGAGATTTTCGGTCATCGCGTCGAGGGCCATCGCCAGAAGGACGAAAGTGAAGGCCAGACGTTCACGAAGAGCGTGGGAACGAAAGTCCTGCCGGATTTTCTGTCCGTGGTATTTGACCCCACGCGGCGTAAGGTGGATGGAATTGACTTGAACGGCTGGTACGAGTACGACGACGAGGGAGTCAAGGCGCGCCCCGTGACTGCGGTCGAGAACGGCGTTCTCAGGACATTTCTTATGTCTCGTTCTCCCATCCACGGCATCGATCAATCCAACGGCCACGGACGCCGCCAGCCGGGCTACGAAATTGTCTCGCGCCAGTCGAACCTGATCGTGGAATCCTCCAAAAGCGTCCCCGAAGCGCAATTGCGGCAGATGCTCATCGATGAGATCAAGCGACAGAAGAAGCCCTACGGCCTCTACTTCCGCGATATTACAGGCGGCTTTACCACCACCGCGCGGGCGGGTCTACAAGCTTTCAAAGTGCTGCCGGTGATCGTCTATCGCGTGTATCCCGATGGCCGCCCCGATGAACTGGTGCGCGGAACGGATATCGTAGGCACCCCGCTCTCGAGTTTCGCCAAAATTCTGGCCACCTCCGACAAGCCCGAGGTCTTCAACGGCTACTGCGGCGCCGAATCGGGCCAGGTGCCGGTCTCGGCGGTTTCTCCCGCGATTCTGGTTTCGGAAATCGAAATCGAGAAGACGGCCAAATCGAACGATCGTCCCCCGCTTCTGCCCACTCCCTTCGACACGGAAAATTCCAGCAGGAGTAGTCAGTGATGGCGCGCTGGTGGCGCAGGCTTTCAGCCTTGGTGGGGCGGACCCACTGGTCCGCGGCCGGCCCCTTGGCCGGCCTGCTCGCCTTGGTTTTCCTTGTTCATGCCCAGTCCCCGGCTCCCTCATCCTCCGCCAATGATCCGATCGTTCGCGCCATGCGCGATGAAATCAGCCGCTCGCTCAAGCTGACGGTCCCCAACCTGGAAACTCCCTACTTCATCCAATACTTGATGGATGAGGCCGAAAGCTTCAGCGTCTCGGCCACTTTAGGCGGCCTCACCAGCCGGCGCACCGACCGTTTTCGCAATCTCGACGTCTCGGTCCGGGTGGGTGACTACAAGTTTGACAACACCAACTACGTCGGCAGCGATTTCAATTTCGGCAGCCGCTACGACCTTGAGCGGTTCCCGCTGGATAACACCCCCCAGGTGCTGCGCCGCTATTTCTGGCTCGCTACCGACACGGCCTACAAGTCCGCCGTGGAGGCGATTTCTCGCAAGCGGGCGGCGCTGCGCAATCTGACGATGAACGACAAGCTCAACGATTTCGCCCACGCCCAGCCCGTGCGCCGGCTCGACGAACTCCACCATCTGCAGCTCGACGAGAACTCCTGGACCAATCGCGTTCGCTCGCTTTCCGCGATCTTTGATAAGTTCCCCGACATTCAGAATTCGGGCGTCGAGTTCAACGCCGGAGAAGGCGGATACTACCTCGTCAACTCCGAGGGCACGGAAGTTCGCGTACCCGACCGCACCGTTTACTTGCGGGCGCGTGCCGCCGCCCAGGCGCCCGATGGAATGACCGTGCGGGACGCAGTAGTGTTTCAGGCGATCGAGGCCGGGCAACTGCCGGCCGAGGCCGAAATGGTTCGCGGCGTTCAGTCGCTGGCGCAGAACGTGACCGCGCTCGCGGCAGCTCCTATGGGCGAGGATTATATCGGCCCTGTGCTTTTTGAGGGAGTCGCGGGGCCGCAGGTGTTCGCCGAGGTGCTTGGGAAGAACCTGGCTCTCACGCGTCGGCCCGTCAACGAACCCGGAAGCCGCGGTGGCGGCAACGTGGTTGTCAGCGAGCTGGACGGGCGCAATGGAGCCCGCGTCCTGCCTGAGTCCTTTGATGTGGTCGATGATCCGACGCAAAAGGAATGGCGCGGCAAACCTCTCTTTGGCACCTATGAAGTAGATCGTGAAGGTATCGAACCTAAGCCATTGCACCTGATCGAGAAAGGCGTGCTGAAAGGGTATCTTCTGACGCGCCAGCCGGTGCGCGGAAATGAAGGCTCCAACGGGCGCGCCCGTTTGCCGGGCCCGTTTGGCGCGGCGACCCCGGGCGTCAGCAATCTGTTCGTCCGATCCTCTGAGACTTCGCCTGCGGCCGGCCTGAAAAAACAATTGCTCGACCTGATCGCTTTGCGCGGCAAGCCCTATGGACTCATCGTGCGTAAAATGGACTTCCCCTCCTCGGCTTCGGTGGAGGAGGTGCGCCGCATCCTTTCAGGTTCGCAGTCGGGAAGCTCGCACTCGGTCAGCGTGCCGATTCTCGCGTACCGGGTTTATCCCGATGGCCGCGAGGAACTGGTGCGAGGCCTGCGTTTCCGGGGCTTCAACACGCGATCGCTCAAGGACATCATCGCTATCGGCGACGACCTGACTACGTTCGAATACATGGATAATTCCGCCCCGTTCGCGCTAATGGGCGGCTCCGGATATGTCGCCAACGCCGCCGTGATCGCGCCCTCGATCCTGGTGGACGACCTGGAATTACATCCGGTCGAAGAAGAACTCCCCAAGCTCCCCGTGGTCCCTCCCCCCGATTTGGTTCCGTGATGTAAGATGCGCCTGCTTGGCCGATACGTTTTCCGCGAAATCCTGTCGGGCACCTTCTTGGCCACCTTCCTGGCCACCTTTGTCATCTTTCTTCACAGCGTGGACAAGATTTTCGACGTGGTGGTGCGCAGCAGCAGCTCGCCGGCTACGGTGGTGACTCTGTTCGCTCTGGCCATGCCTCCCGTTTTGCCCTGGACCATCCCGTTCGGCATGCTGGTGGGCATCCTGATCGGTCTGGGCCGCATGGCGAGCGACGGCGAGATCATTGCCATGCGCGCCACCGGCATCTCGAGCCGCAAGGTCATCCTCCCGGTGCTCCTGTTCGCCAGCATCGCCACCGGCCTTGCAGCCTTTTCGTCGCTTCGCCTGGCGCCCCTCTCGTTTCGGGAAAGCACGAAGATTATCAACCGCATTATCGCTACCCGGCTTTCCGCGGAAATCGAGCCGCGGGTTTTTCAGGAAGACTTTCCCAATACGATCCTCTATGTGGGCGATGTACCGCCGGCGCGCGCCGGCGATCCGGTGCTGTGGCGCAATGTTTTCATGGCCGATGTCGCTGCCCCGGAGCAGCGCACCGGGGGCCTGCGCGCCAAGGCCGAAGGGCCGCTGATCACCGTGGCGCAAGAAGCCGTGGCCGTATCGGACCTGGCGCACAACCGCATTCAACTCTCACTCCGCGATGCCGCCCAGTACGAGATGGCGAAGGATGGCACGGCGCACGACAGCACCTTCCCACGCGGCGAGCAGGGGCTGGAGGCTTCCCCGCCCCAGCCGGCGCAGACCTCCCCATTTCCCGAAATGAACACCGGCCAACTGGCGCAATATTCCGGCCCCGACTGGATTGAGGCCCGCGTGGAATTACATCGCCGCTTCGCGCTGCCCGTGGCTTGCATCATGCTCGCTCTGGTCGGAATACCGCTGGGGATCTCCACCCGGAAGGGCGGAAAATCTGCCGGCTATGTCACCGCCGTCTTCCTGGCCTTCTTTTGCTACCATCTGACGTCTATCACATTGATCGGCGTGGCGCGGCAGCGCACGCTGCCAGTGCCCGTGGCCATCTGGCTCCCGGATGCCGTTTTCGGCATCGCCGGCGTCATTTTGCTGTTTCGCATGGAACGTCCCGGCGATCGGGACCTGCTGGCGTCGATCAGCTCCGTGTTCGCTCGTTTTAAGACAGGGGCGGCTTCGGGAGTACCCGCCGGCGCCGGAACTGCGCACGGCCGGCGGTTCCCTCTGGTCCCCCAGATCATCGACACCTACATCCTGTCCAACTTCCTGTTCTACTTCGTTCTCTGGCTCGCCAGCCTGGTCTTCATGACGCTGATCTATAACTTTTTCGAGCTGGTTCCGGATATGATCCGCAATCAGATCCCTCTGCTGAGGATGTTCACCTACCTGTTCTTTCTCACGCCAAACCTGATTTACCAGTTCCTTCCCATCAGCGTGCTGCTGGCTGTGCTGGGGGCCTTCGGAGTGATGAGCAAGCTCAACGAGGTCACGGCATTCAAGGCCTGCGGTGTGAGCCTCTTCCGCCTGGCGATGCCGGTGTTCGTGGGCAGCGTCTTCTTCAGCGGCGCGCTCTTCGCCTTCGACTATTACTACGTGCCCGGCGCCAATCGCACGCAGGACGCCTTGCGCGACGAAATCAAGGGACGTGCTACGCAGACCTACCTCAATCCAAACCGTAAGTGGATCTGGGGCGCGAACTCAGGCGATTCCTCGCGCATCTTTTATTACAAGTATTTCGACCCCAATGAGAAGGTCATGGCCAACGTGTACGTGTTCGAACTGGAGCCGGCCACCTTCCATCTGAGGCGCGAGATCTACGCCGACCGCGCGCGCTGGGTTTCGAAGACGAATTCGTGGGTATTCGAAAACGGCTGGAACAGCGATTTCCAGGGCACGCACCGCATGGAGACTCTCCACTTCCCCGATCCGGGCCGGCCTCATGCGCCCCAAACGCAGTCATTTGCGGAGATCACCGAAGCGCCCGACTATTTCCTCAAAGCGCCCGCCCAGGATAAACAGATGAACTTCCTGGAACTCGATCAGTACATCCGCGACCTTAGGCAAAGCGGCTTCGACACGGTCAGCCTGCAGGTACGTTTCTACCGGAAATTCTCCGTGCCGCTGTTCGCCTTGATCATGGCTCTCATCGCCGTGCCCTTTGCCTTCCTGGTCGGGAACCGCGGCGCCATGACGGGCATTGGCGTCAGCTTGGCCATTGCCCTGAGCTACTGGGGCATCAGCATCTTCTTCGAGAAGATCGGCGACGTCAACCAGCTTCCCCCGGCTATGGCGGCATGGTCACCAAATGCCGTCTTCGGGCTCGCCGGCACATACCTGATGACGCGCATGCGCAGCTAGAGACGATCCAATCGTTCGCCTTTGCGGGTGTAATTAACACTTCGTTTCTCGTGAGTGCGACGCCTCGCAACTTCCGGGCATCAAACCAAGCAGACTCAGGAGGAGATTTCATGAACAAGCTGAGCGGCAAAGTTGCCGTGGTCACAGGAGCCTCGAAGGGCATCGGCGCTTCTATCGCGGAGCACCTTGCAGCGGAAGGCGCTTCCGTTGTAGTGAACTATGCCAGCAGCAAGGCAAGCGCCGACGCTGTGGTGAACCGGATTAAGGAGAAAGGCGGGAAGGCTATCGCGATTCAAGGGGATGTCTCTCTGGTGCAAGACGTACAGCGCCTGTTCGGCGAGACCAAGAAAGCATACGGCAAGGTTGACATTCTCGTGAACAATGCCGGCTTTTACGAGTTCGCGCCGCTGGAAGCCATCACGCCGGAGCACATTCAAAAACAATTCAATCTGAACGTCGTTGGTCTTCTATTCGCCACGCAGGAAGCGGTGAAGCTGATGGGGGCGGAGGGCGGTTCGATCGTCAACATCGGATCCATCGTTGGTCCGATGCCGAGTCAGCAGGCCTCCGTTTACAGCGCCAGCAAAGCGGCCGTCGATGCGATTTCAGTTTCTCTCTCACAGGAGCTCGGCCCGCGGAAGATCCGCGTGAACTCGCTCGATCCGGGCATGGTCGAAACCGAAGGTCTTCGGGCATCGGGCCTCAGCGAAGGAGCGTTTCGCGAACAGGTGGAGAAGCTAACCCCTCTCGGACGAATCGGCCGGCCCGACGACATTGCTCCCGCCGCGGCGTTCCTGGCCAGCGATGATGCTCGTTGGATTACCGGCCAGGTCATCATCGCTGCTGGCGGCCAACGGATGTGAGTGAAGGCTGCCCCGCGTGATATCCTCAGGACATCGATGCTGCCAAAGGCGCTGGGGAGTTGCGCGGGTGGACTGGCACTGGCGGGCGCGCTGTGGGCGGTGATGCCGTTCCGCGAATATCCCGGCGTCGAGTACAACGATTTTCCAGTTCCCGCGGATTTCCAGGAAAGGACCGAATGGGTATTCGCGCGCCTGATGTATCCGCCCGCGCCCACCGCGCGCTTCGATCGCAGCGGCAGCCGATTCGGCGGGTCAGGCTGGAAGCAGGGCTACTCCAGTTGGACACAGGATTATCCGCGCGCGGACCGGCATTTCGTGCTGGCCGTGCGCCGGCTCACGCGCTTGCAGGCGCGCTCGGTGGAGCAACCGGTCAACCTGGATGACGGCGATGTCTACGACTGGCCGTGGCTTTATGCCGTGCGCACCGGGGAATGGAAACTTACCGACTCGCAGGCCAAAGTGCTGCGCGAATACCTGCTGCGCGGCGGCTTCCTGATGGTGGACGATTTCTGGGGCACAGCCGAATGGGAAGTCTTCATGCAGAGCATGCGCAAAGTTTTTCCCGAGCGGCAGGCGGTCGAATTGCCGACCGAGGAGCAGATCTTTCACACGGTTTACGATCTCAACGATCGCTACCAGATCGTCGGCGCATGGGGCGTCGGCGGATTCCGGCCTTATCAGAATGACGGCGACACACCGTACTGGCGCGGCATCTATGACGAAAAAGGCCGCGTGGCCGTGGCGATCGTTATGAACTCCGATACGGGTGATTCATGGGAATACGCCGACGACCCATACTATCCCGAGAAGTACTCCGCGCTTGGCATCCGCGTTGGCGTCAACTATATCGTGTACGGGATGACGCATTAAGAGGGCTGTAAGCCGTTAGCTCTCAGCCCTCACCTCCGGCAATTCCTGAAGCTGACCGCTGATGAGTGACTCCCGTGCGCGTGCTCGCTTCATCGCCGGGGCCAGCACCCTGTTCCACCACATGATCACGCCGGTGACGAAGAGCAAAACCGGGGCGAGTCCGAAAATGACCCAAAGCGTTTCCGCGACGGTGCCCCAGCGATTCCCAAAGTGAATCCAGGCGGGCCAGCGCAGGATCTGGTCGCCGATCGCCATGGGGTCTCCGCGGCGAAAGGGCTGGTTGATGGGAGTAAAGTGCGCCACCAGATTCTGATAAGGCAGCGGGAAGACCAGCAATACGCCGGTAACGCCCCACATGAAGACGAACAGGAAGACCCAGATTCCTACGGCGCTGTGCAGATCCCAGTTCAGGCGCTTCCAGTTGGCTCGCCAGTTGATGGTGAGGCTGCGCCGCCAACTGTCGACACCCGGCCACCAGATCACGAATCCGGTAAGGCAGAGCACAGTGAGAATGCCGGCGCCGATGCCATTTACCGCACGGCCGCGTTTACCGGCCAGCAGGTTGATATGCAGGTCGCCGAGCCAAGCCAGGATCTTGATGCCAGGCGGCACCGCCGGGCCCACGTCCTGGCCGGTAAATGGATTGAAGAGCCGTTGTTTTTGTGTCTCGCCGCGCCGCAGCCAGATCTCGACAGACTGGTTCGGCCGCTTGCCCTCGAACACGTAACTCACCGTATAACCGGCGTACGCCCGCTCAGCGGCGCGCTTCAGTTCATCGTGCGTCAACCGCGCGCCTGTAGCCGGGAAAGTTTGCGGTCCGGGCGACAGCTTCTTGTAAAGCTCGTTGCGAAAAACGATGGCGCTTCCGGAGATGCTGATTGCCACCACGTACAAGCCGATAGCGACGCCGGTCCACAGGTGTACCTGGAACAGCGCGCGGCGCAGCCATATCTTCTGTGGCTGCCGCATCCAGCGTTGGGCGAAAGTCATCGGTTGGTCGCGCCTCAAAAGTTGGGATTAAGGGTAGCCTTGAAGCCTGGGGGCCCCGTGCTTCCACGGCTCCGGGAGAGCAAAACCAT
Organism: uncultured Solibacteraceae bacterium; assembly: GCA_964556085.1. Classification (GTDB taxonomy): domain Bacteria; phylum Acidobacteriota; class Terriglobia; order Bryobacterales; family Bryobacteraceae; genus PSRJ01. The sequence continues at coordinate 7,948 of CAZKVF010000209.1, read as the reverse complement.
TCCGATTCGGCATCTTGACCTTCGGGAGACTCCGCGCGTCCATGATTTCGTCTTCACGGATGACGTCGTTTTTATAGAGCAGAAAGGCCGTGAGCGCGTAGACCTCGTCGGGAGTCAGCGTTCCTTCTTTCCCGAGAGGCATGCCGCGATTAATGTAATCCCATATCGCCGTCGCGAACGGGGAGTGAACCGCCATGGTGTTGGAGTCGTTCACACAAGGGGCGAGACAAAGCACAGGAGGCACGGAAGCGGCGGGCGGCGGGTCCTTCCTTCTGATCAAGGTAGGGGCATGGCCACCGGAATACCCGGTTGCGCCGTGGCATCCCGCGCAACCCTTGCGGATATAGAGTGCCGCACCCTCTTTGGCCGTGCCGTGGCCGGGCGGAAGCTCTTTTCCCGTTGGGCTGATGGAGATATCCCAGGCGCGAATTTCTTCCTGAGCGGGGGTCCTACCGACGCCGTAGGTGGGCGACTGGGTCCATCCAAACTGGCAAATTCCGAGGGAGGCCGTGAGGATGAGAAGCCTATGCGAGCCCATTGCGGACGCTCCCGTCGCTCGAAATTTTCCAGGGTTGAACTGAATTGTCGGCGCCTTGGATGCGAAGATTGCCGTCCAGGGGTTTATTCCAATACTTCGCGATGTCCGCGCGCGTTGGCTGGACAGTGCCCAACTCGTCGGTGCAGCGCGACATGAGCACACATTCCTTGCCATCCCATTTCCAGTGGAATCCGAAGCGGGTATGAGCCATCGGATAGGCCGGTGACCGAAGCTCGGCAGTTTGCCAACTTTGTCCGCCATCGGTCGAAACTTCCACTCCCCGTATAGCACCCGCGCCTGACCACGCGAGGCCGGTGATTTCGTAAAATCCGGGTCCCGACAACTGCTGCCCGCCGGACGGAAAAGTAATGACCGATTTCGGTCCGATCTGGTGAGTAAGGGACGCCACTTTCGGATCGGGATTGATGTGCCCGTAGTCGTCATAGGTCATGTAATACTGATCCACGACCTTGATTCTTCTCAGGTATTTGATTTGATAAATACCTTCGAAGCCGGGCACCATCAAGCGCAAAGGAAAACCCTGCTGGGGACGGATCGGTTCGCCGTTCATTCCATAGCACACAACACAATCGTCCATTGCTTTCGCCAGCGGAATGCTCGAGGAGCCCTTCACTTCTTCGGCGCCTTCCGCAACGATCCAGGAGGCCCCGTTTTGGACGCCCGCCTCCTTTAGGAGCAAGGATAACGGTACGCCGGTCCACTCGGCACAACTCGTCAACCCGTGGGTTTCCTGAACGGTCTTGTGCGTGGGCCGCGCCCGGTTTCCCAAACACTCGATGAAGTGAACGCGGCTTACATAAGGAAGCCGCTTCAGCTCGTCCAGGGTGAAAATCAGCGGCCGGTCCACCAGGCCGTGGATCATGAGACGATGCTCCCGAGGGTCGATATCGGGAACAAATGCGCCGCGGTGTGTCGCTGTATAGTGGAGCGAGGATGGGGTGATGATTCCCACCGAGTCCTGAAGCGGAGTCAAGACGTGGAAGGTGAGCCCGAATTCATCCGGCGAATGTCTTTCGGCCACCGGGATTCGTACCGATGTGACAAAGCGGGATCGCTCACCATAAGCAATCAGCTCATCGATCTTCTTGGTGGGCGTCCCTTGTGTCTGGCTCTTGGCAACCCCTGCACTCCCGGCTGCCAGACCGGCCAACCCAGCGCTACTTTTCAGGAATCCTCGTCGATTAGACTTTTTCGAACCCATGGTTCTCCTTGAAGACGAATTTCCCCGTAATGAGCTGACTTGGCCCTCCAATGATGGCAAGTATACACCTTTGAAACCAAAGGCAGCGGCGAGGAGGCCCGAGGGAGGAAGGATTGCGGTGTGTTTTCCAAAGTGCGCGAAAGGTTCAGCCCATCGCTGGCGATATTCCAGCATTCGAGAACTGGTTTTGGCGGCCTTCACGCGCGCCCACGCTTCGAGCACCAGCCACACGTTGATACCGCCCAACACGATAAACGCGAGGCCCAATGCAATACTTGCCGGCGTGGTAAGCATGTGTCTTCCCTTTGAATCGCGACCTGTAAGAACCCGCGGCCAAACCCGAGGCCAACGTCAACTGCCAGAGCTTTTTTTCAGGTAGGCAATGATGTCACGACGCTCGCCGGCGTTTTCGAGATGAAAATCCATGTTGTTGCTGGGAACGAATTGCTCGGGATTGGTAAGCCACTTTTCCAACGACTCGTCGTTCCAGATGATTCTGGATTTTTTGAGAGCTTCCGAATACTCAAAAGAATCGACTGACCCTGCCATGCGTCCGTAGACGCCCCCGAGGCGTGGCCCTTCTTTGTCTCGATCCAGAGCGTGGCAACCGCCGCATCGCCTTTCGAACGATTCTTTCCCGCTCACTAAGGGTTGCCCCTGCCCCAGCAGAGAGCCGCTCGATACAGCAAGCAGCGCTACCAATCCGCCTAGAGTCGCGCCAATCACTTGAGATCGCCGCAGTATCATGACTACGCGTCCGCCAGCGTGGAATCTACGATCGCGAGGTTGTGATGGTTCATCACCGCCTTCACGTCGCTAATCCCGAGGACACTCCTCAGCTTTTCGTCCGGCACCTGCATCGGTCCCGGGTTCTTCGCCGTTCCGGGGGCGGGTTGCGGAAATGCCGTCGACATCGCTGTGTGGAACGTTACAGCGCCTTCCAATTTCTGCATCACCTGGTGAATATGGCCGTTGAGCACTGTTACCGACCCGAACCTCTTCAGGAAGCTCAGCGCCTGTTCGCTGTCTCGCGTTCCCCATCCCCAATCGGGATACACCGACCATAGCGGGATGTGCGCGAAAACCACGACTGGCCGGCTAGCTGGTTGTCCTTTGAGATCGGCGTCGAGCCAACTCAACTGGGCTTCCCCGAGATTGCCCATGCCTTCCAAAACAGCCGTGTTATTCAAGCCGACGAAGTGAACGTCCTTGCGATTGAAACTGTACCAGCCGTTTCCTTTCGCGCCGAGGGCCTTGCCGTATCGTTCCAGGTACAATTTGCCGTCGTCGATTGAGGTATCATGCTCGCCCGGTACATAGTAGATTTGTTTTGGTTTGGCGCCCATCAGCACCTGGTCCATGGTGTCGAATTGAGCCGCTTTGGAGTCGTGGGTTAGATCGCCGGTATGAATAATGAAGTCCGGCTGGCCCTGTATGGCGTTGATCTTGTCAACGGTTGCTTGAAGAGTAGCTGTAACGTCGGGATTGGCCGGCTTGTTGAAACCGATGTGGCTGTCACTGATCTGAACGAAATGAAGCTCGCCCATAGCTCTTTTTCCGTTCTGACCAAACGCCTTGGAGCCCAGGACACCGCCACTAACGGTCCAAATGACGCCAGTACCAGCCCAGGCCATGCATTCCAGAAAACCCCGACGGTCGATGCCATCGTTGTTGCGGTCGTGAATGATTCGTTTCGCCAAATGCCACCTGCCAGGAATTGAATTGAACTGCTTTCACGGTCCATGACCGCAAAGGCACTCGTTTTATTCCCGACGCGGCAAAAGCTGTACGCGGAACGAATGCCGGCTAACTCTTGATAAGAAGCCATGCATGGCAGGGCCCGACAAAATCATCCGGGGCCGAACCTCAGAAACTGTTGCCGATATTGCGTAGGACCGTATCGGAAGCACCCAGCCACCAGCGGGTCGGAATCGCGGCGCGCGGATCAATGGGGTGGTCGCGGCGGTTTCGATGCGGCGTAATGAAGGAAGCCGTCCGGGTTGGAACGAAATCGCTACGGATTCTCCTGGTGACCCACGATACTGCCGGAAGCCTCTGCGGCACTCAGCGTAACCGCCCGCAGTTTCTGACACGCGTTAGCGTCCGTCGCCGTCATGCGGCTTCGTTCATTGCGGCTTATCGTTCCGGTACTGCAGTCCTCACGGGGAGTGCTGCCGAGTAGTCCCACTGACATCGCTCTCCTTTGTGGAACTCAGAGGATGGGAAGCGATAGAAACCATCCGCCTCGGCATAGCCGTCATCTTCGTAGGCGGCTGAATTGATCATACTGCCGAGGCCACAAAGCCTTGTGTTCTGATTCGGACAGGCGCAGCATCGATCGCATGCGTCTAGCGCCAAAGGAAACAAATCCGCCTAGGTTAGTACTTTTGCTTAAGGTCGCTCGGCGGGTTAGTCTTGTGGCTGCGCAGCCCAGACAGAGCGATGCACCGCCGAGCTATTTCGGCGTGAGCTTCAGCAACTTTCCAGCGTCCGTCAGCACATAGACAGCGCCTTCCGGACCCATGCGCACGTCCCGAATTCGGGAATGCTGGTCCACCAGCAGCGGCTCCTCTGCAATGACTTTCTTTCCAGAAAGCGTCAGCCGGTCGAGCATGTGGCCGCGCAGCGCCCCCACGAAGATGCTGTTCTTCCATTGCGGAAACAAATTGCCCGTGTAGAAAGCCAGCCCTGACGGCGCGATCACCGGGTCCCAGTAATAATGCGGCTGCTCCATACCGGCTTTTTCAGTGATTCCCTGACCGATCCTTGTGCCCGGATAATCGATGCCATGCACGATCACCGGCCAGCCGTAATTCTTGCCGGCTTCGGGGGTATTGAGCTCGTCGCCCCCCCGCGGACCATGCTCGGTTTCCCACAACTCGCCCGTCGCCGGATCGATCGCCAGGCCTTCCCCGTTGCGGTGGCCATAGGACCAGATCTCGGGCAGCGCGCCTTCCTTGCCGATGAACGGATTGCCGGGCGCGGGCGCGCCATCGGGTGTGACGTGGATCATCTTGCCCAGGTCGTTGTCGAGCTTCTGTGCCATGTCCCACGGCGGAGACTGCGAGCGATCGCCGATGGTAACGAACAGATTGCCGTCGCGCCCGATCGCGATGCGGCCACCCTGATTCGCCGCTCGCCTCTTCGGCAGCGCCGGCTTGGCGCGGAAGATGACGCTCACATCGCTCAACGCGCAGGAGGCTTCGTCAAAACGGGCACGGGAGACGACGATGTTGCTGTCGATATCGCCGACGGCCTCGCTATAGGTGAAGAAGATGCGATGGTTCATGGCATAGCTGGGATCGAGCGCCAGATCCAGAAGGCCGACCTGCCCGATAGCGGACACGGCCGGAACATTCTTGACCGGCTCGGAAAGTGTGCCGCTCTCGTAGAGGACGCGCATCACGCCGGGCTTCTCGGTGATCAGGATTTTGCCGTCGGGCAAAAACGCGAAGCTCCAGGGCGAACTCAGCTTGTCTGTGAGCGTCGTGATGACTGGAGGTGTAGTCGCATGATAGGGCGCCCGCGTCTGGCCGGCGAAGGCGGGCTTGTCATCGCTCTTCTCCGGGACCCGGCTCTCGATCGACTGGCCATCTACCGTTACGGGCGGTGGAGAGGTAAAGAGGGAATAACCCCATCTAACCGCACTGATCAGAGCGACCCCAAACACCAAGGCAGCAGCTGCCAAAAGCTTCCATTTCAGCATGTATTCTCCGCCCCAGAATACAGGAGAACGGCGCCCGTTCGCGCGAATCGCACTCTAAACGCCTGAATCGGACTCAAAAATAGTTGCCGATATACACAGATATCATGGCGAGTCATCTGAACAACCAAGGAACAGGTCGGAATTCAGTCCTCTCCAGCGCGCTTCACTGCCTGAGGAGCAGTTTTTGCCGCCGACCGATCGGCGGGGCGTGCTACTTTCCCTTGGCCCCATTTTAGAACCGACACGAAAACTAATTTCGTTCCAAATCGCTTAGCCAGTATTCGACTCGGAATATAAATGTCGATGTGCCGGCCGACGACCTTGGCGCCAGTATCGGTGACAAGATAGGTGCCCGAGAACTGCCCCGCGCCCGTGACGCGAATGCGCGTACCCAAGGGCAGAAAGGCCGGATCGGCAGATACGACGCCCCCGTGGGGCCGCGTGCCCGCCCGCGTGTTCCCACTGAAGTCATACGCGGTAGCTTCCACCCGATATGGGCCATTGATCCGCGCGACCGCCGCGGGACCCAAGGCGGACGCTACGGCGAGTATCGCCATCGCAAGGAGAAATGATTTCATAGGAAATTCATCTCCACTAGTTATTGTCCCAGGCCCGCGCTATCAAGCGCAAAAGAGGCGCCCAGCTTCCGATTGGCGTGATCCGCTCGTAGCCGGTAAACGGTGGAGGATTGGGGACGTATATGTCTCTACGGGGATGATTGTGCGTTTACCGTGATGCTCAGCCGCGAGGTATCTTCGTAGAGTATGTCGCGGTGGCGCCTCGGAACGATCATGTGGGGCTACATGAGCTTACTATGTGCGGTCACCAGCGCACAAATGAACGTAGCCGATCTCACGGGCGCGGTGCGGGACATGTCGGGTGGCGCGATCATACATGCCACAGTTACAGCGGTCAACGCCGCAACGAATGTGAAATTCGCCACTACCACGGATGCTTCCGGACACTTTCAGGTGGCCGAGCTTCCGCCGGGCGACTATTCGCTCACGGTCGGCACCGACGGATTTCAGCAGGAGCAGCGGCACCTCACCGTGCATGCCGGCGACCGCCTCAGCCAGAACTTCACCCTGGCCGTCGGGCAGCATTCTCAGGTAATCGTGGTCGAAAGTGGGCCGCCGCTCCTGCAGGCGGAATCAGCCGAGGTCAAAGACGTGATCGAGAACCAGCAAGTGGCCGATCTGCCGGTGCGCGATCGCGAATTTCTCGAGTTGGCCATGCTCGGGCCGGGCGTGGCGAATCCGCCCGGCGGAACGCGCGGCGACTCCCTGCAGCAGACCGGCAAACTAATCAATATTCTCGGGCAACGAACTGGGCACAACCTCTTTCTGGTGGATGGCGTCAGTGTAACGGATCAGTACTACAACAACGTCGTGCTGAGCCCGTCGCCCGACGACACACGTGAGTTCAATATCGCCAAAACGAACTATGATGCGGAGTTCGGTGGAAAGTCGGGCGGCGTCATCAATGTGGTCACGCAGTCGGGAGCCGATATATTCCACGGCAGCGCCTATGCGTTTCTGCGCAATAATGCGCTCGACGCGCGCAACTTTTTCGATGGCTTTGGAGCAGCGCCGCCTTTCCATGAAAATGAGTTCGGTGGAGCGATCGGCGGACCAGTCGTCAGAGACAAGACCTTCTTTTTTCTGAACTATAATGGGCAGCGCACGCGCCAGTCCGTCGCGGATGTTTTCAGCGTCCCGACGCAGGCCCAGCGCGCGGGCATTTTCGGTACTGCCGTTGAGAACCCGGCGACAGGCCAGCCTTTTCCGGGCAACACTATCAATACACCGCTCGATCCGACGGCCATGGCGCTACTGGCGCGTATTTCGCTGCCCAATCTGCCCGGAATAGTCAACAACCTGCGGGCTGTCGAGAAGCAGAGCGTCGACACCGATCAGGTCAATGCGCGGCTCGATCATCGCTTCTCCGATCACGATAACGCCTGGGTGCGCGGCTCCGTCTTTTACGCCAAGGAGTTCGACCCGTTCGGGTCGAGTGTGCTGAACGAAGCGCTGCTTCCCGGCTTCGGGCGCAATCTGGCTACACATTCGGGTAACGTCGCCACCGGCGAGACGCATGTGTTCTCTTCCGCCGCGTTGAACGAGCTCCGCTTCGGATGGTTGCGTGTGTCTGGAGGCCAGTCTGATCCGAACGCGGGAGTTCCCTTTGCGAGCGCCTACGGCATTCAGGGAACAACGGCGAATCCGAAAGACCAGGGGTTTCCCCAGGTGTCGCTGAGCAATCAATTCACGACTATCGGCGATGCAACCGGTTTCACCAGCCGCATCGACCGCAACTTCGAGCTGTACGATAACCTTTCGATTCAGCGCGGGCCGCACAGTATGAAGTTCGGCGGCTATTTCTTTCATCTGAACTTCAACCCTTCGTATCCGAACGACGCGCGAGGCGTATATACATACAGCGGCGCATATACGGGAAACGCGCTGGCCGATTTTCTGCTCGG
>CAZKVF010000208.1:0-18124 GCA_964556085.1 uncultured Solibacteraceae bacterium | reverse complement strand
CAAGGTACGAAGTCGCGTAAATCAAGGCATCGAAGCTCGGGCAGTGCTGCGATCGGCCGTGGTCTTCGGCTTCGGGTTGCTATATGCTGTTCGGCATCGGTTTGGCAGGAGGACACTCATGAGCAGTAAGGGTTCTGCAGTTCTGCTAACATTGGCGCTTCTGGCGTTACCGGCCATCGCCGGGGTGACGCGTGTCGAAATCTCCAACCGCCAGGACGTGCTCGGCGGCCAGGCCTTCGGCTCGACGGGGGCTTACGAGAAGCTTTCGGGCAAGGTCTACTTTGCGGTCGCGCCTGGAAATCCGCATAACAAGGTCATTGCCGATCTCGATAAAGCGCCCCGGAACGCGCAAGGCATGGTGGAATTCTCCGCCGATCTGTTTGTTTTGCGCCCCAAGGATGCCTCGCGCGCCAACGGCGTCCTCTTCTTCGACGTCGTGAACCGGGGCAACAAGCAACTGCTCTCCACCTTCAACCACGCGGCCAGTTCACCCGATCCCACGACAGAGGCGCAATTCGGCAATGGGTTGCTTATGCGCGAAGGCTACACGTTGGTGGCCGTGGGCTGGCAGTTCGATGTGCCGAAGGACAAGAACCACATCGGCTTCGACACCCCGGTTGCTACCGAGAATGGCAAGCCGATTACCGGCTGGGTGAGCCCGTGGTTCATCCCCAACAAGCGCGCGGATTCATACGAATTCGCCTCGGGCTATTTTTCCCCAGCCTATCCGCCACTCGAACCCGACAACCCCACTTACCGCCTCACCGAACGCGAGGGCCTGGCCTCGGCGCCACGGCTGATCCCGCGCGATCAGTGGCGGTTCGGCCGGATGATGAACGGCGCGGTGCAATTTGATCCGAACTGGATAACCCTGAAGGGTGGCTTCCGGGCGGGTATGACCTATCAAGTCATCTACGAATCCAACAACCCGCCCGTAGCGGGGTTGGGATTCGCCGCGATTCGCGACCTGGCATCCGCGATGAAATACAACTCTGATGCCATCGTGCGCGGCGGCTATGCATATACCTACGGCGCTTCCCAGACCGGGCGCTTCCAGCGCCAGATGGTCTATGAGGGCTTTACCACGGATGAGCAAGGCCGTCAGGCCATAGACGCGCTCTTCATCCAGACCGGCGGCACCTCGCTCGGCAGCTTCAACGAACGGTTCGCGCAACCCGACGAGCTTGGCTCGTTCACACAGACCGTTTTCCCGATTCGCTACGAAACCCTCACCGACCCGGTGACTGGTAAACGAGACGGGCTGGGCGCGCGCGTTCCCACAGGCCAGGAGCCGAAGATTTTTCTGGTTGACACTGGCTCAGAGTATTGGGATCGCGGCCGCGTTGCCTCGTTGCGGCACTTGTCCATGGACGGCACAGAGGATCTTGACGATCCTCCGAATGTGCGTACCTTCTTCCTCGCCGGAACACAGCACGGCTCCGGCTCCTGGCCTCCCAGCGACAACGGCGGGCAGCTCAAAAGCAATCCGAACGATTACCGCTGGGTGCAGGCAGCCCTGCTCACCACTCTGGATAGCTGGGTCAGAAAAGGGATCGTACCGCCCACCGGAAAACATCCGATGCTGAAGGATCGCACGCTCGTCGCGCAAAGCAAGATCAAATATCCCGGCGTGCCCAGCGTCCAGTGGCCCTTGCATGTGCCCGGCGGTTACCGCGCCGATGTGCCGGGACCGCAGTCGGTGCTACCGTTCATCGTGCCGCAAGTGGATGCCGACGGCAACGACATCGGCGGGATTCGCACGCCTGAGCAGGCTGTGCCTCTGGGTACGTATATGGATTGGGCTTTCCGCAGCGAAACGTGGGGCGCGCCGGATACGCTCATCGCCATGGCTGGGTCCTTCCTGCCGTTCGCCAAAACGCGCGCCGAGCGGGAGAGGAATGGCGACCCGCGGCTTTCGATCGAGGAGCGCTACACAAGCCGAGCCGACTATCTGCGGCGCGTCGAGGACGCGGCCAACCGGCTGGCGGAGGAGCGTTTTTTGCTAAAGGAGCACGTAAGAGCGGTGGTCGACGCGGCCGGTCAGCATTGGGATTATTTGATGGCCGCCAAGATCAGCCAGAACGGGAAGTAGGACGACCGCTCCCAAACGTTGCGGCTCCGGCAAAATCTCCGAGCCGCGAGCGTAAGCGAGCGCTTAATGCATCCCGGCGCCGCGGCTCGAACTCTTTGGCCGCTTCATAAATAACAGCAAAGGGATCACCAGCAGGAAAACAATCCCCATGGCGCGAAATGTGTCTACAAAGGAAATCATCGAAGCTTGGCGCAATACCGTCCCCCAGATCGCCCCGTAAGCCTGATGCGTGGCCGTCAACGGGTCCGAGCCACGCGCCATCAGTGCGCTCTTAACGCCTTGCAGGTAGCGCTCGGTTCGCGGGATTGCCGCAGTGACGTGCGCCCCCAGTTGAAGCGTGTGAAACTGTTCGCGGCGGAATAGGTAAGTGGTGGCCGCCGCAATTCCACAACTGCCTCCCAGGTTGCGCATCAGGTTGAAGATGCTCGTGGCATTGCCCATTTCCTCGCGGGAAATCGCGTCCATGGTGGCCGTCGTCAGAGGCACGAAGACCATGGCGATCGAAGCGCCCTGAAGGAACTGAGGCCAGAAAATATCCCAGTAACCGGCGTTGAGGTTCAGCTTGGAGAGCGCATACAGGCTCCACGAAGCGCCCGTCAGACCAACCGCGAGCACCTTGCGGGGGTCAAACTTGCCCAGAACCGTACCAACGAGGGGCATCATGAGAAACGAGCCCAAGCCGCGTGGCGCCATAGCAATGCCGGCATCCAGAGCCGGATACCCCAGGAGCGTTTGCAAAAACACGGGCAGCAGCAGCATGCTGCCATAGAGCACAAATCCCAGAACTGTCATCACGAACACGCCGGCGCTATAGGTCCGCCCCTGGAAGACGCGCAGATGCACCACCGGATCGCGCGTGGAGAGCTCATGCATGATGAAAATCGCCAGAGCGACAGCGGCGATGATTGTTAGCGCGGTGATCCAGTGTGACGCGAACCAATCCGCTTCCTGACCTTTGTCGAGCACCACCTGGAGCGCGCCCACCCCGAGCGTGAGCAGGCTGATGCCCCAGAAGTCGATACCGCGCCCTTCGCGCCGCAGGTAAGGCGGGTCGAAAATGAACAAGCGGGTCATAGTCACGGAAGCCAGTCCGACCGGCAGGTTGATGTAAAACACCCAGCGCCAGCTAAAGTTGTCGGTGAGCCAGCCGCCCAAGACCGGACCCAGCATCGGGGCGGTCACGATGCCCAGCCCCCAAAAGGCCATGGCCTTGCCCCGATCTTTGGGAGGAAAGGCCTCGAGCATCACGGCCTGCGAGAGCGGCTGTAGCGCACCGCCGGTGGCGCCCTGGATGATCCGGCACACAATCAGCATTTGCAGACTCGGCGCGAGTCCGCATAGGAAAGAAGCGGCGGTGAATCCGAACACTGCCGTAAGCAAAACGCGCTTGCGTCCGAAGTGGCGGGCCAGCCAGCCGGTGATGGGCAGCACGATCGCGTTCGCAACCAGGTATGAGGTCAGCGCCCAAGCGGCCTCGTCCACGCTTGCCGACAGGCTACCGGCGATATGCGGCAGCGAGACATTTACAACAGTCGTGTCCAGAACCTCCATGAATGTGGCGAACATGACTGCAATGGCCACAATCCAGGGGTTCACCTGCCGTTCTTCGGTTTTGGTTGCGAGAGCCAATCCAGATTTTATGATGCTTGGGCCAGGGCGAAGGCTACCACGGTATCTCCGGTCTGGCCGTTGCGCTCGAGATGCTGCAGCAACTGGGCCTCCAGATTCTCAGGATCGACGGCAACCTCGCAAGCGGCAATTTGAGCGTAACTGGCTCCGCAGTAGCACAACTCGCAGACCGCAACCGATTCCGCGCCGAAACGCACGGCGGGCCCGAAGGTGCGGCAGGTGATGGGCCGGGCGGCATAGAGATCACAGGTGCCGGTGGCGGGATCGAGGGCGGGACACGGCTCGTCCTCCGCAGCCTCGTCGCGTTCGAGCGCGTACGCGAGCGGATCCGCGGGGGATTCCCGGCGCAATCGTTCCACCGAAGCTTGGGCGCGCCCGCGAACGCGGACCGCCCGGTCGGGATCCCTACCTTCGAGATCGGCGAGGCCTGCCCGCAGACGGATGGCATCCAGCGGCGTTATGGCAAAAGGTCCGATACAGCACTGGTAGCAGCCGGGGCGGCAGACGAGCCAGGCACCGCTGCGGCGCGCCGCTTGCGCTAGGGCGGCGTCTACGATTTGGATGAGGTCAGCGTCAGTGGGCACCTGAAACGATCTTGGCACAGGTGCACCCCACTTGCGTGCCACAATAAAAGCGACATGTCCGCGGCCGTGCTGGAGATCCGCGATCTTTCCTGCCGCATCGGCGAGCGCTGGGTTCTTCGGGGCATCGACCTGGAAGCACGCGATGGCGAAACCATCGTCCTGTTAGGCCGCAGCGGCTGCGGCAAAACCACTTTGCTGAAATGCGTGAATGGCCTGGTCCAGCCGGCCGGCGGCGAGATCCGTGTCGAAGGCAGGCTTACCTCGGATTGGGATCCGATTCAACTGCGGCGGCGCACAGGTTATGTGATCCAGGACGCCGGCCTGTTCCCCCATTGGACGGTGGCCGCCAATGTGGGGCTGGTCCCCAAGCTCGAGAAGTGGCCGTCTGAAGCCATCGAGACTCGCGTCCACGAGCTTCTGGGACGTGTGGGACTCGAGCCCGCCGAGTTCGCCGGGCGCTACCCCCGCCAGCTCTCCGGAGGCCAAAAACAGCGCGTCGGTATCGCCCGGGCGCTGGCAGCCGATCCTCCACTACTGCTGCTCGACGAGCCGTTTGCGGCGCTGGACCCGATCACGCGCTACGAATTGCAGATGCAGTTTGCGGCTTTGCGGACGGGCGTAGGCAAGGCCGCCCTCTTCGTGACCCATGATGTGCGCGAGGCGCTCTTGCTGGCGACTCGCATCGTGCTGCTCAAAGATGGCATGATCGACGTGATGGCTTCTCCCGAAGACTTTCGCCAGGCTCGCACCAGCGAGGCGCGGGCGTTTCTCGCAAGCCTCAATCATGGAGAGGAAGCCGCTTCGAATCCAGCCGAGCTGCCACCCGCCCCAGTAGGACATGCCGAATGACCGGGCGTCTCGCGGAAATCTTACCCTTGACGCTGGAACATCTCTGGCTGGTGCTGATCGCCATAGGCGTGGCGGCCTTTGTGGCCATTCCCGGCGCTGTGGCGCTCACGCGCCGCGCTCATCTGCGGAGCATGATGCTCGGCATTACGAGCATTCTGCAAACCATTCCCAGCCTTGCCCTGTTTGGTTTCCTTCTACCCTTGCCGTTTATCGGCGGCATCGGCAGGCACACGGCGATCATCGCTCTTTGTCTCTATGCGCTGCTGCCCATCCTGCGCAACACACTGGTCGGAATTCTGGGCGTCGATCCAGCCGTGCGTGAATCGGCCGTCGGCATGGGCATGACGTCCGGCCAGATCCTGTGGCAGGTGGAACTGCCGCTGGCTGTACCGGCCATACTCGCCGGCCTGCGCATCGCCACCGTGGCCACCATCGGTACCGCGACCGTGGCCGCTGCCATCGGCGCCGGTGGCCTGGGTGTATTTATCTTTCGCGGCATCGCGACGGTGGACACGGCCACGGTGCTGGCCGGCGCTGTGCCGGCGGCAATCCTCGCGCTGGTGGCGGATGGAGGCTTGGAATGGATCGAAAAGCGGTTGTCGCCTGCCTGAGTCTACTGGCCGTATCATGTGGAACCCGCAACGCCATCGTGGTCGGCTCCAAGAATTTCACCGAGCAGGTTCTGCTGGGCGAGATCCTGGCGCAGCAGATTGAACGGGCGCTCAAGGTACCGGTGGTTCGTAAACTCGACTTGGGCGGCACCATGTTGGCCCACCAAGCCCTCGCCAACGGTTCGCTCGACCTCTACCCCGAATACACCGGAACGGCACTAACCGAAGTTTTGAAGCAGCCTATTATGCGCGAATCGCAGGCCGTGTTGGATGCCGTACGAGAACAGTATCAGCGCCAATGGCAATTAGCGTGGCTCGCTCCGTTCGGGTTCAACAATACGTTCGCCATGATTGTGCGGCGCGATGCCGGCGTCTCCACGCTCTCCGCGGCGGCTCACGCGCAAGTTTGGCGGCTGGGTATGGGATATGAGTTTCGCCAGCGGCCGGACGGCCTCGATGGCCTCCTGAAAACCTACAATTTGCGGCTTGCCGGAGCGCCCGTCGAGATGGATCTCGGCCTGCTCTACTCCGCCCTCCAGAACCGCAAGGTCGATCTAATAGCCGCCAACTCCACCGACGGCCTGATCTCGGCGCTCCCAGTGTCTGCCCTGGACGACGACCGGCATTATTTCCCGCCGTATCAGTGCGCGGTTGTCGTGCGCGAGCCAACTTTGGCGCAGTATCCGCGGCTCCGTCCCGTTTTGGAAGAACTCTCCGGAAAAATCTCAGACGCTACCATGCGCCGGCTCAATTACGAAGTGGACGGTAAGCACCGCCGGGCCGCGGAAGTGGCCGAGGAGTTTCTGCGAAGGTTGCAGTAATAGGGGCAGGCGTGCCTGGGCTTTGTCCCGAACCGCAGGTTTGACGATATCCGCGGCGTGCCCATCGCGCGCACGCTTCGTGGCGCCGAATTGAAACGGAATTTCATGGATAATCACTTATTAATCCAGGTGTTCAACTATGGAACTGCCACGGACGATATTTGTCGGATCTTCGCACGAGGGAATCGTCGCCGCTCAGAAAGTTTGCGACGTCCTCAAGGGGCTTGATAAGGGCCTGGACCCGCAGCCATGGACGGGGTTCTTCCCCGCCGGCTCGCTTACGTTTCAGGCCCTTGAAGACATGTTGCAGCGAGCGTGCGGCGCCGTGTTCGTGGTCAGGGGCGACGACATCGTGAAGCACGTGTCCCCCGCGGGTAGCGCCGAGTCCGAGCCTGCATACATGCCCCGGGGTAACGTGCTGGTGGAGTTCGGACTCGTTGCGGGAAGAATGGGGCGCCGGAACGTGGCGTTGTGCCGGGTGTCGCCCACGGTTCTGCCCACCGACCTCGCGGGAATGACCATTATCGACATGTGCCCCCACGGAAACTGTCCGGACGCTTCCCCCGCGGAGGCCTTCAGTCCGGTGGCGCTGGAAAAACTGAGGCAATGGGCTTGTCATCTCCTTCCAACCGTTTCCACCATCGAACGGACATTGGTCTTCCATGGCTATACCGGGCGTTGGGAGTTTGAATTGCGGATGAGAAGATGGCGCGGGATCCCTATAAACCCCGGGAGCTATTCGGTGGTCACCGGGAATTGCGATCTGTTTATCTCCAGCGACGGATTGGGCAATGTAGGGTCGGCTTCCGGCACGCTTTCCTGCCGCCTGGCTAGCCCGCAAGGCGGCATCGAATACATGAGCGAGTCCCGCATTTTTCACACAATCGCCGATATCGTCTGTAATGACAAAGGTGGTCTGGAGCTGACGAGTCATCTGGAGGGGATGCATCGAATCAGTGAGACGGGCACGGCTCCCGGCGAGCTGCGATCCCTTGGGGAAGGCTCCGAACTCTGGGCATTCCGGTGGGTTCTCAGCCCCAACGAATCGGGGCTACTCGAAGGCACTGTGGAAACCAGCGCCTTGGGTGGGACCGAAGCCGACGTCACGGCCAGAAAGCTGCGAATGCGCGGATAAACGTCACTGCCCTACGAGATGCCGCGCGTCCTTCTCGTTCTCGTTACAGACGAACTCGATCAGTTCGGTGTCGGGAACCAGCTCCGGGTGTAACTCGGTCGTCCATGGCTTGGTGTAGGCCTTCGGATCATCAACCGTAAGCTGGATATCCATGTGGCCGAAATCGCGGCGCCGCATGCGCTCGGTCAGGTGCAATGCATCGCTGATCGGAACGCCCTCAAACGAGAGCCACGCCTTTCCGTTGAAGCCATTGGACTCGACCACCAGCGTGTCTCCCTCCCAATGGCCCACGGAGTTTCCCATCCACGAGGGATTGGGGTCTTTAGGAAGGGGCCGGCCATCGGTGAAGATCTGGCGGAAAGTGGTTCCGTATTCATAGAGAATCACGATCAGCGCGGGCGTTTGGACGATCTTGTGGATATCGAACGCGTCCGCCTTGGGTAGGCCTCGCGGCAGGCACTGTCCTTCGGGGTTGTCTTTCTGGTTGTTCGCCTTGCGTTCCTCAAACTCAGCTTTTGCGGCAGGCTGCCAGGGAAAATCGATTCCCTTGAGATAGTAGGCGCTATCCCGCGAATGCATGTGTTCCCAGACGCCGGAGAGGTCGGGCTTCCCATCGGCGGTCCGCGGAGCCGGCGCGGAGAGATTCGGCTTTCCGTTCGGTGTGCGCGGGATGCCGGGCGTGGGGTAATGCAGCCATTGCGCATGCAGCGATACACACAAGCCCGACACAGCCAGCGCAATTCGGAGATGAGACATTGTTGCCCTCCTTAGAAGTGAGGATACACGTGAATGCCGCTGTACCTCACGGCCGCGAAGCCCAGCCAGAGCTTACGGAAGCTTACTGCTTCCCTGCCCCTTCCGATCCCGGCCCCGAGCCGCCTGAAAACAGCTCGCGGCCATCCGGCAGAATGATGGAGCGGCCGTTGGCCACCGCTTCCATGCTCTTGGCCCGGAAGCCGGTGATCTCCACTTCGGTTCCCACCGGGATCGCGTCCTTCTTCCAACCCAGCCGGAACAGCGCGTTTGGCGGGCCCAGCTCGAAGTGCCAGTTCACTACCTTGCCGTCGGGCGACTTCACGTCCACGTAAAGCCAGGCGTGCGGATTGACCCACTCGATTTTGGTGATGGTGCCGCGCACTTTCACGGGCTTATCGGGGTCGAATTCGGCGGCGAAGGCATGATGGGCCGCGGCGGGCATCGCGGCGAGTAGCAGGGCGCAAAATATAAGGCAGCATCTGATTCGCATCGAATGAGCTCCAGTTAAGATCTCTGCCCCGGCTCAGCGGTCCGGCGGCTTCCCAAACATGTTCAGCAGCGTCTGGCTACCCTCGGCACAGGCGAACTCCAGGGACTCGGTGCCCTTCGGCACCCGGGTGAAGTAGCCCGCCACTTTCCAGGGCTTGGTGAATAGCTTCGAATCTTCAATGGTCACTTCGTAATCGATTGTGTTGGCATCGGCAATCGCGAAGCGCTCCACGGTGTGCAAGGCATCGCTCAGATAAGGGATTTCGCGTGAGTAGGCCGTACGGTCATTGAAGTTGGTGGTATCGACAACCAGCGTGGTCCCCTCCCAATGGCCGATCGAATCGCCCATGAACAATCGAATGTTGGGACCCAAGTGCGGCCGCCCGTCGAGGTGGATCTCACGGCTGGTGTGATTGTAGTCGTAAAGGATCACGACCGAACCGGCACGCTGCAAGAACTGATACGGATTGTTATTGTCTTCGCCCTGGAACAGCCCCGGCAGGGCGCAGCGCGCATTGAGTTCGACGTGCCTCAGGTCCACAGCTGGATTCATTTTCAGCAGGAATTCGCGCCGCCTGGCATCCTCCTCGGGCTTCCAGGGAAGCTTCTTGTCCTCCGGATCCACGATCCCCACACGGCGCTGCTGGCGCCGCTGGCCTCCACGTAGAGCCGTGCCCCCTTCGCCGAATACCTTCGGGTAAGGCCCCAGGCCATCGCCGCGATCCGAAACCGAACGTGGGTTGCGGCCGCTGGGATCGATGGGATTCACCGGGGGCTGGGCTTCCAGCCCCACAACACCGTTGCGCGTGTACATCCCCTGCACATCCGGCTGCCCATCAGGCGTCCGCGGAGGAGTCCATGCCTGCGCCCAAGCGAGCGGCGCCGCACCCACCAGAATCGCCATCGCAAGCGCCGCGCAGCAGGTGGGGCCGGCGATCTTGTCGCCGGCTATGTAACGCTTTGTCTTAGTGGAAGGGAGCATTCTTATACCGTTGCTCCTGGAGATAAAACACGCACTCATACTCCATTAGCGTGGCATTCCGATCAACAATGCGGTACAGCGGCATCCTCATCTTCCAGGGCCTGGTGAAGACCTTTGGATCTTCGATCGTGGCCTCATAGAGGATGTGGTCCGGATCGCTAAGCGAGTAGCGTTCGATTACGTGGAGAGCGTCGCTGTGAAAATTGCCTGCTTGATCAAACCAGGTCCGCTCATCGAAATTCCGGACATCTACGACCAGCGTGTTGCCCTCCCAGTGGCCGCGGGAATCGCCCATCCAGGCGTCAGGCAGGCCATCGGGATGCGGGCTCCCATCCGTCGGGATGGTGCGAAGCGCATGGGCGAACTCGTAACGGATCGCGAGCCGCGCGGGTGTCTGCACGATTTCAAACGGGTACGGCATGTACGTTGCGCGGGGGACTCCTGGCAAAAAACAATTGGACCTGGTCGGATCAGCGGTTTCTCGCTGGACAGCGTTCTCTTCCTTCTTTTTCGCCGCCCAGGGCTGATAAGGAAGCTCGTTGCCCTCAACCACTCCTTGACCCGGAGGTATCCCTAGCTGCCCCGCGTGATCCTGGATGTCCCAGGCTGCTGTATTCAACGCCTGCCAGATCCCGCTCAGGTCGGGCTTCCCTTCAAGAATCCCACGCGCGCCGGAAGCCGCCTTACCGGGCGCCTGCGCAAATAAGGCCGGAGCCAAGCCGCACCACAACGCAGCCAGGCAGACCGGCCTTCTCCTTGCGCGATGCCGATGTGCCGGCGGGTTATTCCTGTTTGGCTTCGCCACGGCGTCCTGGAGCGCCGTCATCCGCGGTTCCGGAGAACACGCTCTTCCCATCCGGGAATTTCACCGACCGCGAGTTGCAGGTGTTCGTCCCGTCCTTAGCTCGGAAACCTTCCACTGTAATCTGATCGCCCGGCTTCAGAGAGTTCCTCGTCCAACCCTGTCTCGTGAGCGAGTTGGGCGGGCCGCCTTCGCACTGCCAAGTCGCCACTTTGCCACCTTCGTCTTTGCTCTCGAGGTAGAACCAGATATGCGGGTTCATCCACTCGACTTTGGTGACGGTCCCTTTTATTGTGACCGGCTTGTTGGAGTCATACTCCGCCGCAAACGAATGGTGTGCGAACGCCGGTAACGCGGCTGCACCCAATAGAACGGCAATCGAAAGTGCTTTCATTTCTCGACTCGACCTCCCGAATCAGCATCCGCCGGCATCTGCAGCGGGTTTGAGCAAGCGCTGCGATTTTACATTTCGGCGGAGGCCAAAGTCAAGCGTAGGAGCAGTTTTGGCTTCTTGACGCGGGCGATCTCTCGCCGGCGTTAATTCCGCGCTGCGGGAACCGCTCGGCGCATGGATTGGACTGTTGCGATAACCCGCTCCGCGACGTAGTCCACTTCTTCCTCTGTGGTCGTTCGCCCCAATCCGAATCGCACCGAAGAGCGGGCTTCGGTCTCGGTCAGCCCCAGGGCACGGAGAACGTGGCTCGGTTCCGGCGCCGCCGAACTACAGGCCGAACCCGTGGAAAGGGCTATCTCGGGCAGTGCCGTAAGAAGGGCATCCGCGCTGATGTCCGCAAGACGCAAGTTCAGGTTCGCCGGAAGCCTCTGTGCCATCGAACCGTTCACCTGGACGCCGTCCAACCCGGCTTGGAGGCGCGCCAGCAGCCGGTCGCGGAGACTTCGCGTGCGAGCGGCTTCCCCTTCCATCTCCCTGGCGCAAATCGCGACAGCCTCGCCGAAGCCCACGATTGCGGGTACATTCAAGGTCCCGGACCGGAAACCCCTCTCGTGGCCACCGCCGTCCATTTGAGCCACGGCCGTAATACCCCGGCGAATGTATAGGGCCCCCGCACCTTTCGGACCGTAGACTTTGTGCGCGGTCACAGACATCAGGTCGATCGGGGCTTCAGCCACACTGACCGGCACTTTGCCGAACGCCTGCGCCGCATCCGTGTGGAAGAGCACTCGGGCTTTCCGGCAAATGGCGCCGATCTCCGCGACCGGCTGAATTACGCCCGTTTCATTATTGGCGAACATCACGCTGACCAGCACCGTTTCCGGGCGGATGGCCTGCCGCAGAAGCTCGAGATCCAGCAGCCCATCGGGACGCACCGGCAGGATGGTCACTTCGGCCCCCATTCGTTCCAGGTGACGCAGCGGATCGAGCACGGCCCGGTGCTCGGTGGCCGCAGTAATGAGATGATTGCCACGCGCCCCGTAGGCTTCCCATATACCCTTAATGGCGAGGTTGTTCGACTCGGTGGCCCCGCTGGTGAACACGATTTCGCGCGGGCTGGTGCCCGCCAACTCAGCCACCAACTTCCGAGCCCGCTCCACGGCCTTCTCCGCCGCCCACCCAAAACTGTGGCTGCGGCTGGCGGCATTGCCGAACCTGTCGCCGAAGTACGGCAGCATGGCATCCAGCACACGGCTGTCTACGGGCGTCGTCGCATTGTGATCGAAATAGACCGGTGTCTTCATGGGAAGCGTTCACTGCCGTACACAGGGGGCTTACCGGCGGACAACGGAATGGAACTCCACTCCGAGTATAATGTGTAAACGGCTATGCCTCGCCCGGGTATCGCACCGGATACGGAAATCAAGCAGCGGGACCGTACCGTTCCCCAATATCGTGTCGTGCTCCTCGACGATAACGATCATACCTACGATTACGTAATCGAGATGCTGCAGAAGCTGTTCTATTTCTCACTCGACCAGGCGTATCAGCACGCCGAAGAAGTGGATCGTTCCGGCAGAACCGTGATCATCACCTGCGAATTGCGGGAGGCGGAGTTCGCGCGCAATCAGATCCACGCTTATGGCCGGGACCCTCGCCTGGCGCGCTCCCACGGTTCCATGTCTGCCGTGATCGAGCCGGCAGGGTGTGCGTAAACGCCTGCTATCATGTACAAATGAAGTTTTTCGGTGCTCTCGTCCTTCTTGTTTCAGCAGGATCTTTGCTGGCCCAGGGTCTTCAGTCCAGGACGCAAACTCCGGCTCCTGCTGCGGCGCCGCCGGCGGTGGTCCCCCCTGACAAGGTCGTTCTTGTTGTAAACGAAACCAAGCTTACGGCTAAGCAATTCAACGACCTCGTGGACGCGCTCCCGGAGCAGCTGCGCGACCGGGCGCGTGCCGGAAGGAGGGACTTCGCTGAAAACCTGGTGAGAGTCCTGGTGCTCGCCGATGAAGGAAAGACCCGCAAGATCGACCAGACGCCCGAGTTCAAGCTGCAGGAGCAGATTCAGGAAGCCAATCTGCTGGCCGGCAAGACTTTCAGCAAGCTTGCCGAGGCTCTGAAAGTGGATGAGGCCGATGAGCACGCATTTTACGACGCCCACAAGCAGGAGTATGAGCAGGTCCGCGCGCGGCACATTTTGATCCGCGCGGCCGGTTCTCCCTCGCCTGTGGAACCCGGAAAGAAAGAGCTGAGCGACCCAGACGCGCTGGCAAAGGCGCAGGAACTCCGCAAGAAGCTGACTGCGGGGGGCGACTTTGCGGCGCTGGCGGCCCAAGAGTCCGATGACAGCGGGTCGAAGGACAAGGGCGGTGACCTCAACTTCTTCAAGCATGGCCAGATGGTTCCCGCGTTCGACCAGGCGGCCTTTTCGCTGAAGGTCGGCGAAATCAGCGAGCCGGTTAAAACGCAGTTCGGCTATCACATCATTAAAGTAGAAGGCCACAAGGGTTACGAAGATTCGAAGCAGGAGATTGATCGCCGCATGCGCAGCGAGATGGCGCAAAAGCTGATGGACGACCTGGAGAAGAAGGCGAATCCGACTTTCGATCCCGACTTCTTCGGCCCCGCCACCAAATAACGTGCAAACGCGAAAGCTGGAGCTGGCGTGCCCGGAATGCGGCTCCGGAGAAGTGTTCTATACCTGCACTCCGAATTGTTGCTTCAATCACGTGTGCGCCAACTGCGGCTGCACCTTCGAACCCGTAACCAGAGGCACCGGGCGGGTGCGCCCGGGGGTGATTCCGCCCGATCCCCTGCCCGAAGCTTCCGATCCGACAGTGGCCTGCTCACGCTGTGAAGCGATTTCCGTGTACATGTCCGATGCCGGACTGGTTTGTGCCCAGTGCGGCTCGCTGCTGGAACTGGAAATCACGGAAGTGGCTCGCAGCAGTTAATTTTGCCGGAGACAAGATTTTCCGGCGCCACCGAAACAAGGTCGGGGGCGGCCACCGGGACAAGATGGGCGCCACCAGGCTGACCCCCAGGAAACGGAACTATAATAGACGGCGGTTGACTTTCCACTCAGTCACAGAAGGGACGCAAGGAAACGTATGAGGCGAAGTGTAGGACACATGAGACTATGGTCCAGGCGAGGAATGCTCGCGGCCGCGGCGACGGTGTTCGCCGGGCTGACGGGCGTTGCCCAGCTCCAGGCACAGGATAAAGGCCCGCTGGCGGAGCAGGTCTTCAAGAATATCCAGGTGCTCAAGGGAATTCCCGTGGACGACTTTATGGAAACCATGGGGATCATGGCGGCTGCCCTTCAGTTCGACTGCTCGGATTGCCATACCAATGCCGGAACCCAGAACGTGGACTGGGCAGCCGACACGCCGAGGAAGCGCATGGCCCGCCGCATGGTGACCATGGTCAACACTATCAACAAGGACAATTTCGGCGGACGCCAGATGGTGACCTGCTGGTCGTGCCATCGCAACCGCGATCGCCCGCTGACGACGCCCACTATGGAGACCATCTACGGCATGCCGGAGTATCAGCCTGACGACGTAATCACGCAAGGCGCCGGGATGCCCCAGCCTACGACGATTCTTGACAAGTTTATCGAGGCATCGGGTGGCGCGCAGCGGCTGGCCGGACTCACGAGCTTTGTTGGCAGGGGCACCAGCGTGGGGTTCGGAGGATTCGGTGGTGGCGGCGACGTCGAAATCGTGGCTAAGGCGCCCGACAAGCGCTCCACCATCATCCTGTTTAAGGAAGAGACGGGCCGCGGCGACCAGATCCGAACCTACGATGGCAAGACGGGCTGGGTGCGAACGCCGCTCAATGTGTTGGGTGAGTTCCAGCTATTCGGGAGCGACCTCGACGGTGCGCGCTTCGATGCGCAGCTCTCGTTTCCTGGGCAGCTCAAGCAAGTCCTCACCAATCTGAGGACCGGACCACCCACCACGATTAAAGATCTTCCAGCGCCATCCAGCCAGTCCTCGTTGCAGAAGGACGTCCAGTTGGACCAGAGTCACTTGGTGGATGTAGTGCAAGGGACCGGGCCCCGCAACCTACTGGTCACTCTGTTCTTCGACCGGCAAACTTCGCTGTTGCTGCGCGAGCTGCGCTACGGGGCCGGGCCAATCGGCCGCGTTCCGACTCAGATCGATTATGCGGATTATCGCGATGTGAACGGGATCAAGCTGCCGTTCCACATCACCTATGCCTGGTTGGACGGGCGGGATTCGATCGTGCTGAATGATATCAAGACGAACGTGCCGGTGGATGAGAGCAAGTTTGGGAAACCGGCGCCGTTGAAGAAGTAGGGCGCGCGAAGGCCGGCGACAAGATCGCCGGCCCACCAGAAATGTGCAAAGCTTGTTACTTCTTGTCCGGATCGCTCTCCGCTGAGGACAAACCGAGGAACAACCTTTTGCCGTCGGCGAACGTAATATTCTTACCAACCGCGCGATTGGACTTATCTTTCGCCTGATATCCCTCGACGACGATTTCCGTTCCCGGCGGGAGTGATTCCTTGGTGAAGCCGAGGCGGTACAGGTTGTTGGGGCTGCCGCCTTCGATCATCCAGGGAGTGACCGTTCCATCTTCCCCCTTTACGTCGATGTGAATCCAGGAATGCGGGTTGACCACTTCCCACTTGGTCACCACGCCTTTCAATTTCAGCGGCCGGTTCTGGTCGAATTCCGCCGCGAACGCATGATGTGCCCGCACCGGCGCCGCAGCCACAAATAATCCGAAGGCCGCCGCCGCCGTAACGAATAGCCGTGTTCTCATCGATTGCTCCTTTTCTCTTCTCCGGTATAACTTATTTTGCCGCCTTCTGCGCGGCCTCCGCCTCGGCTACGCGCGCCCCGCGGAGGGTGTTTTCCAGTCCGTAATTCGCTTCGTTGCAAGCATACTCGTACAGCTGTCCAGAAATCTTGGTGATCGGCAGCTCGCCGGACCACGGCTTCGTCCACATCCCGGGATCCTCAACCGTGAACTGATACAGGATGGTGTCATCGGCTACGCGCGTCAGACGCTCCGTGACGTGCAGGTTCTGCGCGCCGGGGAACGGATTCAAATCTGAGAAATTCGTCGTGTCGATCACCAGCGTGTTGCCCTCCCAGCGGCCGCGTGAATCGCCATACCATTGGCGAACGTTCTTGTTCAAATGCGGATGGCCATCGAGCGGAATGACGCGAGTGTCGTGGATCATTTCCGTTTCAATCGTCACGTACCCGGCACCTTGCACGATCTGCAGATTGCTGTTGTAAGCCGTGGGCAGCAGGGGCGGTCCGACATTGTTGCGGGCGACACAGCGCGCGCCCAGCGGGCGGTTTTCCGGGCCATCGAACTCATGCCCCTTGTTGGCAGCCGCGCGGGCAGCGGCGCGCTGGCGTGCTTCGGGGGTTCGGGGAGGAATCACTCCCTCGGGACCTACAATAAGCGATGTCCGCCGATTCCACACCATCTTGGCCTGGGCGCGGTCCAATCCGAACTGCGAGAAATCGTAATGCACATCCTCCGCTTCCGCGCCTTCCACGCCGGAATGGTTCGCCGCTGGCAAGCCATCCTGTTCATTCTTGACAAGCCGGTCGTGTTCCGCTTTTTGAAGGTTGGCGATTTCATCTTCCGTATAGAATTCTTTCGCCCCTAGCCCCTTCGGCCGTTCCAGCGGCGTGACTGAATTGTTGGTCCATACG
Organism: uncultured Solibacteraceae bacterium; assembly: GCA_964556085.1. GTDB lineage: Bacteria > Acidobacteriota > Terriglobia > Bryobacterales > Bryobacteraceae > PSRJ01. Next base: position 1,275 of record CAZKVF010000208.1, on the reverse strand, counting down.
CCTTGCAGATCGGGCTGGCCATCGGGAGTACGCGGCGGGGTATATGCTTTGGCGTCAGCCTTAACAGCCGGGGCCAGCGCTTGACCCGCGGCAGGCCGAGACACCACTCCCAAAATGATGACCGCAGCACTCAGCATGGCCACGGAAGCGATCCGTCGATAGCTCATTGTCCTCTCCCAGCTTGACTCACTTTTTTGCGGCATCTTGTTCGGCTACGCGCGCTCCGTTGAGGATGGTAGAAAGTTCGGAATTCCCTTCGTGGCACGCCCACTCATAAACTGGTCCCTGAGTCTGTTTCCATGGAATTTCGGCGGTCCACGGCTTGTCCCAGGTTTGCGGGTCTTCCACCGTGAACTTATAAATCAGGGTATCAGGAGCTGTGCGCGTGAAGCGCTCTACCAGGTGCAGCTTCTCACCGGACCCACGGAAGGCGGTCAGCCCCGTGAAATTGGTGGTATCCACCACGAGGGTATCACCCTCCCAGTGACCCACCGAGTCGCCTTGCAATTGCCGGATGCTTTGTGAAATGTGCGGGCGGCCATCTGTCGGGATCACGCGGGTGGAATGATCGATCTCATGGAGCAAGGTGACGTAACCGGCCCCCTGTACGATTTGGAGCTCGTTGCCGTCATTGGCTCCCGGCATCATCGGGATTCGTTCCTGGTTCATCAGGATACAGCGCTCGCTCAACGGCCGGTTCTCGTAACTGTCGAACTCATGCCCCTTATTCTGGGCGGCACGCGCCGCATTTCTTTGGCGTGCTTCCGGAAGCATGGGAGGCACTTTACCTTCGGGACCAACGACCAGGGAGGTTCGCTTGGTGGACGCAAAGGTTGCCTTAGTCAGATCGAAACCGTACAAACTCAGGTCGTAGCGCAGGGTCTGTTCCGCCGCGGCGCCCAACTCAGCTTCCTCGCCCACATCTCCGGCCTTTACCCGCCGGGCCAATTCGGCAAACTCCTGATCGCTGTAGAACTCTTTGGCCCCCAGGTTCTTTGGCCTTTCCAAGGGCGTCAGGGTTGCGTTCGACCAGATACCCTGCAGATCCGGTTTGCCGTCCGGCGTACGCGGCGGCGTCCAGGCTTTGCCACTGGCCGGCGCCTTTGAGGTCGCCGGCGTCTGGGCCGCAGCAGGGGCCATGATCACCAGTATCAGAACGAGGGTCAGGGCGACTGAAACAGCCGTTCCAGCCAGGAAGCGATAGCCCATGGGACCTCCTACATGCCGATTGATCGTACATGCGAATGGTCCCAGTGTCAACGGGTTACGACGGGC
>CAZKVF010000207.1:0-4368 GCA_964556085.1 uncultured Solibacteraceae bacterium | reverse complement strand
CCGGCTGCCCTGATCCTCGGCCAACGAACGGAAAAACTCGTCGATGGGCATATGCGGTCCCATGCCGATCCTCTGGGTCAGCACCAGCCTGCCATTCTCCAGCCGCATCCCTACGTTGGGCGGGATCACGTACAGGCGATTCGGCTGCACCTGCATTCGATCCAAGACCTGCACTACCGGCATCCGCGTGGAGCGGGCCAGCAGTTCTCCCAGCACGCTGATGTGGTTGGGATCGAGGTGCTGGATGAACACAAACGCTAGCCCGGTATCTTCCCGAAGGTTTTGGAGCACTTCCTGAAAAGCCTCCAGTCCTCCGGCGGAGGCCCCAAACGCCGCCACCGGGCAGGTGGAGGCAGGGCCCCGGCGCTCGACTTCAGGGGGCTGGGACGGCGCGGGAGATTTCCATGCTTTGGCTTTTGACGTTTGCTTCTTTTGCGGCATGGCTGGCGTTACGCGCGCTAGCATACCATGTCGTAGATCGTCGCATGGATCCACCGATCATCCGCTCCCACATCCGCCGTACTGTCGTTAATATGAAATCGTGCCCCGCTACGCCGCGATCGATATCGGTAGTAACTCCATCCGGATGGAGACAGCGGAGGTCATTCCAGGTCAGCCCATACGCATTCTTGCCTCCGATCGCGAGGTCACGCGCCTGGGAGAGAGCGTCTTCCGCAACGGCGCCGTTAGCGAAGAGGCCATACAAGCCACCTGCGTGGTGCTCTCGCGGATGGCTGAGCTATATCGCAGGCTCGAAGTGATCGGCGTGCGAGCGGTCGCCACCAGCGCCATTCGCGACGCCCGCAATCAGAAGGTCTTCGTGGAACGTGCCTCCTTCGCCGTGGGAGCGCCCGTAGAAATCATTTCGGGGCGTGAGGAGGCGCGCCTCATCTACCTCGGCGTCGAGAGCAACTGGCCGCAGAACGGCAAACGCACACTCCTGATTGATATCGGCGGCGGCAGCGCCGAAATCGTCGCGGCGGAAAAAGGACAGATGCTGGATTCGTTTTCCAAACCGCTGGGGGCCGTGCGCCTGCGGGAGAATTTCCTGAAACAAGACCCGCCATCGTTGCAGCAGCTGCGCCAGATGCATGAGTACATCGAGCAGAAGTTGGATGGCGCCGTGCGCCGGCTGGGCCACGAGAAATGGGAGCGCGTCATCGCTACCTCGGCCACGGCTTCGGCGGTTGCCAACGTTGTGGCGCAGGTGCCGCGCTCGCAACGCGACGAGATCGACCGCCAGCGCATCACCACCGCCGACGTGCGCGCGCTGTACGAAAGACTCTCGCGCTTCGGCCTGTCGGGCCGCCGCAAGGTGATGGGGATCGGTCCGCGGCGCGCGGAAATCATCGTTCCCGGCGTTGCGGTGTTGCTCGATTTCCTGCAGCATTTCCGGTTGCGAGCTTTATATTACTCGCGCGCGGGAGTTCGAGAAGGCATCATCGCCGACCTGGCTGCGCGCAATGTCGGTTCCGAACTGTCCCGGCTGAGCCGCGATCAGCGGCGCGAAGTCGAGAACATGGGCAAGCGTTACGGGGTGCAGCTGGATCACGCGAGGAAGGTGGCGGAAATCGCCAGCCTGCTGTTCACGGCCTTGGAAACGCTGCACGAGCTAACCCCGGCCCAAGGTAAGCTGCTCGAAGCCGCCGCCTACCTTATTGACGTCGGCCACTATGTGAGCGATGCCAGCCATCACAAGCATTCCTGGTATGTGGTGGCCAACTCGGATCTGGCAGGGTTCACCGAACGCGAGCGCTTGCTAATCGCGGCGCTTTGCCGTTATCATCGCAAATCGTTGCCCAACCCCGAACACAGCGCCTACCAGAGCCTTACTACCGAGGAGAAGCGCACGCTGATGCTTCTGGTTCCGATTCTGCGGCTGGCGGACAACCTGGACCGCAGCCACGACCAGCGCGTCCACGGCGTGGAGTGCCGCCTGCGCGACGGCCACGTGGTGCTGCAGGTTCATTCGCAGGGTGACATCGACCTGGAGCAGTGGGCCGCCGAGCAGGCCGCCACGGCCTTCCAGCAGGTGTATCAGCGACCCATCGAGCTGGCCAAAACGCGCGATTGAATATGCAAGACTTCGTCAGGTTGCAGACGGCCATGCTGCTGCGGCGGCTGGCCTACCAGGTGAACCGTGCCGCCAAATCAGGCGACGCCGAATCGATTCACGATCTGCGAGTGGCGATCCGCCGCTTCAGCCGTTGTCTACGTGTGTTCTCGCAGTTTTATCCGGGAAGCTCCTGGAGGAAGATACGCCACCAGCTATCCGCATTGATGGCGGCGGCTGGAGCCGTTCGGGATTTGGACATCGCCATCGAATTGCTGGCCAGTGCGGGCGTGGGGCCCAACCGCCTGCTCTTATCGAAACTGAAACACGAACGCCGCCGGGCGAATCGTGAGCTCTTCCAGGACGTGCACGATTGGAACCGCCAGAGCTTCTCGAAAAAGTGGCGCAACAGCTTGGGCTTGAACGCATGAGCAAACCCTTGCGCATTACCTGGGATGGATATGCCCCGCCCGCCGGCAACGCGCGCAAACATCTGCCGGAACTGGTGGCGGATTATTTCACGCGGGGCCGCGAGTTGCTTGCCGGCAACCCCAAGCCAGAACAGTTACATGCCTTGCGGCTGGCGACCAAGCGGCTGCGCTACACGCTGGAATTGTTTCGTCCTTGTTATGGACCCGGGCTGGGAGCGCGTCTTGCGGCGCTACGGGAGTTGCAACAGCTTTTGGGGGAAGTCAACGATACTGCCGCCGCGGCGCGGACTCTAGACGCAGTTCTGAACGGGAACTCGCCGCAGCGAATACGAATCGAAAGCTTCCTGCGCCGGCAAGGCGAGGCGAAGGCCTCAGAGTTTCGCAAACACTGGAGTGCGGTATTTGATGCGCCGGGCCAGCAGCGTTGGTGGACGGATTATTTGTCCCGGCGCTCGCGGAAACCTTAGACACCGCAGTGTCTGGAGCGTTTAAACCTTCTACCGGTGGAACCGCCCCACCAGAACACCCTTGCCCAGAATGTGCCCGTTCATCGCCTTGAGGACATCCGCGCGTGTCGCATCGGGGCCCAGGTCGAGCTTAGTGTCCAATGCGAAAAGTTCGAATGTATAGTGATGGTGCGGGCCGGGAGGAGGAGCGCCAGGTCCCATGTAGCCTATGCCGCCGCGCAGGTTCTTGGCGTTGATCATGCCGTCGGGCATGGTCGCGGTCGCCGGTACGCCTTCCGGGAGTTCGCGGGCCGTTCCCGGAATGTTGAACGCCAGCCAGTGCAGCACGTCGTCGGTATTGCGCATCAGCGCCACATCGGGATCGTGAAGGATCAAGGCGAAAGTGGCCGTGTTGGCCGGTACATTGGTCCACTCCAGTTTGGGCGAAACCGGGTTCGGGTCGGCTTGCGTGTATTTCGCGGGAATTTCCGCGCCGTCGGCGAAGGCCGTAGTGGTGAGCGTCAGGCCGGGGCCTTGCGGACCTTTTTTCGGCGCTTGTCCCTGCGCTACTGCCATAACGGCGGCCAGCGTGAACGCAGCTGCGCCGAGCGCGGATATTCGCGTAATTGTCATATAGATCTCCTCGTGTCGTAACAGATTATCAGATTACTTGATGTCGCGGGCGCGGCTGGACATGCCGTCTTCCCAGTTGCTCCAACCCGAATTCATGCCGTAGGGGGCCCGGTCCAGGATAGCCTCAATCTGGCGGATCTTGCCCTTCTCCAGCTTGAACATTTCGGCGAGTTCCCAGGTCCAGGGCTGCGTGGGGCCGGCGGTGACCGTTCGGCCGTCCGGCGTTTGGAACGTGCGGGTCTTTCCGGCGGCGTGATCGAAGAAGGCGAAGCTGAACACCAGCCCGCGTTCGGCGTCGACCGCCACGTAGCGGCGGTCGCGTATGCGTGTGACGAAATGCAGCAGTCCCGATTCGAACTGCTCCTTGCAACTCCATTGCGCGGAATAACCGGCCGCGGTGGCGGGATCCGGGCGCTTCTCACCGCTGGGCGTAGGGACATTGGTGGTCTGAGAGCCGTTTTCGATGCGGTTGCAATCGTCCGTAAACGGGTAGACGCCCTTGCCGTCATTCTGCTGCATCCCCGAAAAGTACATGTTGGCCGTCTTGATGAGATCCTCGCGGGAAGCGCGTTCGGCTGGCGGTACGGTCTCGAGATAAACGGGATTGGGTTTGCCGAGCTTTTCGAAATTCTGCGCGGCCCGTTCGTTCCGGACTACTAATGTTTCTGCCTCGGCGATCTGACCCTTGTCGATCTTCAGACGAAGCGCCATCACGGCGGGCGAGGGCTCGTCGGGGTTCCTGCCTTCCTCACGGATGGTGCCGATGAAGGCCACCTGCCCGGTTTGTGTATCCGTCACGAAGAGG
>CAZKVF010000206.1:0-5465 GCA_964556085.1 uncultured Solibacteraceae bacterium | reverse complement strand
ACCAACGCCTGCAGCCCGCTTGCCACCAACGCCCTGCGCGACAACATCTGGAACGATTTCTCCTCGGATTCCTACAAGAATCTGCCCTCGGTGGGCGAAATCACCTGGTATCACCCGGTCACGGGGGAGCCACACACGTACAAGATGCCGGCCGGGGGCCGCGGCTATACACGGCCGCCCTCGCTCGTGAGCCTGTGGTCATCAGCGCCATTCCTGCTGAACAACACCGTTGGCCCATTCGATGGAGATCCCTCGGTGGAGGGCCGCTTGCGCGCATTTCAGGCTTCGATCGAGCAGATGCTGTGGCCCGAGCGGCGCCAGAAAGATAGCAAGCTCGGCGCTAAGATCCCCGGCACGATCGACCGGACCACCGCCACTACTTACCTAAGAGTCTCCGCCGGATACCTGCCGGATGCCCTACAGACGATCCTCCCCTTCACGCAGCGACTCGCGCCATGGGCCTTCGGCGAGGGCGGCGGCATCGAGCTAGGTCCGATTCCCGCCGGTACGCCCATCGGGTTGCTGGCGAACTTGAATCCCTTCGCCGAAGATCCTGACCCGGTGAAGCAGACCGAGCACGCGGCCCAACTCCTGAAAGCAGTGGCGACCCTTAACGGCGATCTTCAAAAGCTCGGCAAGGATGCCACCGATCAGCAAGCCGCCCAGGTTTTCGGCAACTCCGTTGATCAACTGCTCGGTCTGAGCAAGTGCCCGGACCTCGTCGTGAACCGCGGCCATTACTTCGGCACCGACTTCCGCGAGCCCGGCGAACCGGCGGACGCGCGCCCGCCCGGCGTGAGCGATGCCGATAAGCGCGCGCTGATCGAATTTTTGAAGACGTTGTGATTTTGGTGGCGCCGGTGATCTTGTAACCGGCGTGCTGGAGCGATTAGTAGAACAGGTATTTGCGCCACTGCGCATCGCCCTTGCCGAGCATGCGCATCAGGTGCCGGCTGGTGTGCAGACTGAACGGGCGCGGCTGACGCACGAGCCGCATCCCGGCCTCTTCGGGGGTGCGACTGCCTTTTCGGTTGTTGCAGGGGTGGCAGCAGGCGACCAGGTTCTCCCAGGCCGATTCTCCCGCGCGCGAGCGGGGCACGACATGATCCAGTGTGAGTTCGGCCGAGGGCAGCGTGCGGTGGCAATACTGGCACGTGTAGCGGTCGCGCATGAGGATGTTCTTGCGCGAAAGGGCCCTCGTCTGATGGGGAATGCGCCGGTATTCGAGCAGGCGGATGACCGAGGGAAGCCGGACCGAGGCGCGGGCGGAATGTATGGCGTGCAGGCATTCTTCTTCAGCCGACGCAACACCCTTGAGGACAAGGACGAGCGCGCGGCGGGCGGCACAAATATTGATCGGCTCGTAGCTCGCGTTGAGCACAAGAACGGGTTTCTGGAGTCGGTCACTAGGCATGATTAGGAATCTCCTCGGAGTGCAAATCAGAGGTTGTAGGAACTGCGAGACGCCGGTCGGCGCGGGCGGCCGTCAGCAGAACTACGCGGGCAGCCCCTGAGCGCCGGAGCGCGGCGGCGCACGCGGCCGCGGTGGCCCCGGTCGTCAGAACATCGTCAACCAGCAAGATGCGCCGGCCCACCACAGCGCGCCGGCAGGCGAATGCCGCGGCTACGTTCTTGCGCCGCGCGGTGTTGCTCAGGCTCGTCTGCGTGGGCGTGTGGCGCATGCGCCGCAAGACACGGACCAACGGGATATGCCACTTCCGTGCGATGCCCCGGGCCAGCAATTCAGCCTGATTAAAGCCCCGCTCCCAGCGCCGGCGCCAGTGCAACGGCACCGGCACCACGCAATCCAGACGCTCATGGCGCGGCAGCGCGGCCGCCAGCAACTCGACCAGAGGGCCGGCCATGGTCTTCACGCGGCCATACTTTAAAAGGTGGACCCATTCGCGCAGCAGTCCCTCATAAGAACCGTAGCAATAGGCCGCGTCGAACCCGCGCAGCCCATGGCGGCAAAGGGCGCAGCGACCCTCCTCGTCGAGCGGAAAGGCGTTCTCGAACGGAGTACCGCAACTGGAGCAGAAGAACTCGGCCGCAAACGGCCGGGGCGGGCGCAGGCATTCGGGACATAGAGGAATGCGCGACGCAAGCTGAAGGGGCTTGCCGCAAACGCGGCAATCGTCTGGGAAGAAAAGGGAAAAAAGGGCGTGAAAGAGTTCTTGAACCGCGGCCGGATGATAGCTCGTGAGGCTGCTACTCGAGAAAACCCACCTCCACGTCTAAACACTTATTATACGCGGGGAGTGGACAACCTTCAAATGACGGAATGGTGACGGAAAACGGAACTGTTTACTGCCGCAAGGCGAACACAAACAAATCGTGCCCGCCGGCCACTGCCACGTACTGTTTGCCATCAACACGGTACGTGATAGGGCCCGAGGCTACCTGCCCGCCGAGGGCGGCCTTCCACAGCATCGCCCCGGTGCGCGCATCCAGCGCATAAAAGAAGCCTTCGCGCCCGCCACTGAAAACCACGTCGGAAGCCGTGCTCAGGATGCCGCTGCCGTTAACGTCGGTCATCCTGTATTCCCACTTTCTTTCGCCGTTGGCCGGATCCACCGCGAGCACCATGCCCGAGGCGTTGTCCGAAGTCCAGGTATTGATAGGTCCGCGCTGCAGCGTGGGCACCGGAGAACGCGGCGCGCCCCCCGTGTATCGCTGGCCGGGCTTGTACTCCGCCGGCATCTTCGCCAGGTTCATGTAATAGTTGTCCCAGGTGGGAATGTAGAACAGGCCGGTGCGCGGGCTATACGAGGGTGAATACCAGTTGGTTCCTCCCTGAACGCCGGGGTAAACGACAGTGCCTTCAGGCGTCGGCTTCTGACCGGCAGCCGGAATCGGCCGGCCGTTTTCGTCCAGGCCCTTCGCCCAAGTTTCTTTGGTGAACGGCATGCCGAACAGGAATTTTCCGTTCGTTCTGTCCAGCACGTAGAAGAAGCCGTTGCGATTGGCCCACATCATCATCTTGCGCGGGCTGCCTTTCCAGTTGCCATCCACCAGCACGGGGACTTGCACGGCGTCATAGTCATACTCGTCGTGTGGCGTGAACTGGAAATACCACTTGAGCTTCCCCGTGTCGGCGTCCAGCGCGACCGCACAATCGCTATAGAGGTTGTCGCCCGCGCGGTTATCGCCATTCCAGTCGGCGCCCGGATTGCCAACCCCCCAATAGACCAGATTCAGCGATGGGTCATATGAGCCGGTGATCCACGCCGAGCCTCCTCCGTGCTGCCAGGAGTCTCCCGTCCAGGTTTCGTGGCCGGGCTCTCCTGGTCCCGGAATCGTGTTGAACCGCCAGGCCTGTTTCCCCGTGGCCGCGTCGTAGGCGGCGATGAATCCGCGGATCCCATATTCGGCGCCCGCGAGTCCAACCACCACTTTGTCTTTCACAACGAGCGGCGCGTGCGTCAGCGAATAGCCGAGCTTCGGATCTGCGACCTGAACGTTCCAGATCGGGCGGCCGGCTTTGGCGTCGATGGCGATCAGCCGCGCATCGATCGTTCCCATGTAAAGTGTGTCCCCCAGGATCGCCAGCCCCCGGTTCACGGCGCCGCAGCAGGGCCGCGCGTCCGCCGAGGGGCGGTACTCGTAAACCCAGAAGGTCGCTCCCGTCTTGGCATCGAGCGCCACCACGTTGTTGGGCGCCTCGGTGACATACATGATGCCGTCCACCACCAGGGGCGTGGCCTCGAATTTCTCGAGCGAGCGCGCCTGAAACACCCACTGCAATTCCAGGTTCCTGGCGTTATCGCGCGTGATCTGATCCAGCGTGCTATAACGCTGGGCATAGTAGTTTCCGGAGTAAGTGAGCCAGTTCTGCGGTTCGCGCTCGGGATGCAGCAGGCGCTCCGCTGTTACCTGGGCGGCCAGACTGCCGGCGGCGAGTGAGATTAGAGCCAGGATGCGTCGCGTCATTGTGAGTCCATGCCTTTCAGGGAGAGTAAATAAGTAACCAGGTCCGCCAGTTCCTGGGAACTGAATTTGCCCTCGAAGGAGGGCATGGAAGCGGTCGTCAGAATTGTATATTCGCGGAGGTCGGATTTGGCAAGCGAGCGCAGGTGCTCGTCCTGATCGATCACCTGGAGCGAGTGCGTGTCCTCATTGAGCCGCCGGCCCGTGATAACGGTTCCCTGGCGCGTGACGGCCCGCACCGAGCGATACTCGGGCGCGACATATTCGTTGGGCTTGCGTATGGAGCGCTCCAGGTAGGCCGCGGTGCGAATGGTTCCCACTTCGCTCAAATCCGGGCCTGTGCGCGCGCCTTGGCCGTTCACGCGATGACACATCAGGCACCCGCCCTTGCCTTCGAACAAGGCGTGTCCGCGGCCCGCATCACCGGATCCCACGGCGCTCGCAGCCGAATCGTGCAGCGAGCGGACATAGGCCAGCAAGGCCAGCCGGTTCGAATCGGAAACGCTCGTCGGCGGCATGGCTGTGCCGGGAACGCCGGTGACAATGACGCGCAGCAGGTCTTCATCCGAAGAGACTCGCTTGAATTGACCCCGGCGAAAATCCACGCCCGGGATCGAAGCGCCTTCGGGCCCGTGGCAGGCCTGGCAATTACTGCGATAGAGACGCGAACCAAGCTCGACGTCAGTGGGAAGATAACGCTGCTGCGCGGCCAAGGGAAGCGCGAGGCACAAGAAAGCCAATAATTGTTGGCAGGCGGAAGCGCCTGCCCCACTCGTAAGTTTCAATCGAATGACTCCTAGGTTCGTCATCTTGCCTGATAGTTCTTGCTAAATCCGTTGCGGCTATTAGTCACAGAGAACTTACCGCTCTGTTCGACCGACGCTTTGATCCAGTGACCCTGGCAGTCCGCCGTCTCGTCGAGGTTCGCGATCATGTTCTCAGCCGTATTGTGGCTGGGGTCCTTGTCCAAGAGCGACAGGTGTTCCTGCCAGATGCCTTCAACCCCCGGTATCCCGGCCAGCCGCAAATAAGCATTCTTCTCGTAGGGCGCAGCATGCGGAGTGAGGGACTTGACGTTGTTGTCAACCTGCCCCATTCCCTTGCGCGGCCCGTTGTTCACGATCACCACTTGCGGCTTGATCGCTCCGAGAAATGCGGGCGCGCCCGCGCCATCGGACGACCCGTGGCGACTGGTCTGAAAGACGGTGACCTGGCCGAGTTTGTTGACTGGACAAGCCAGTTCCATCTCCTTCTCCCAATCGAGATCGATCAGGTCGAGGAATTTAAACTTGCCGTAGCTGAGCAGCACTCCCACGGTGCGCTGGTTTTCGGGCGCGACCGGCGCCTTCTGCTCCGCATCGGCGCACAGCGGATTGGGCCCGCCGCCCTTGAGCGTCGTCTGGAGCACATGCTGATCGGAAGATACCACCAGGGTCGGAGCGCCCTTTAGCGGGATCTCGTCTCCCGGTTTTACTATCTTTCGCTTGCCGGCAGACGCGGTCTTGTAGCTGTCGAGCCATTGTTGGTTCTCTTTCTCG
>CAZKVF010000205.1:0-4481 GCA_964556085.1 uncultured Solibacteraceae bacterium | reverse complement strand
CGACGACATCGGCATGATCGCGTGGGTAAACGTAACGCACTAGACCGTGCCAAACATAGCTTCAATCGAAGGGGTCTTATGAAAGTGTCACTATTGACTTTGTGTTCGGCTGCTCTTTTGCCTCTGCTTGTCAGCAAGCCTGGTTTCGCGCAGTCGGCGAAAGCCGCACCCGATTCGCATCAAGGGGGTCACCAACAGGTCATCTATCATGGCGGGCTGGTGACCCCGCCCCTCCCCAAACCGCGATTCACTTTGACCGATACTTCCGGCGCCCGGTTTGATTTCCGGTCCAGGACCGATGGATACACAACCTTGCTGTTTTTCGGTTACACCAATTGCCCGGATGTCTGTCCGACACACATGGCCTTTTTAGGCTCGGCCTTAAAGAAGCTTCCCAAGGACGTGGCCGCGAAATTCAAGGTGGTTTTTGTGACCACCGATCCGGATCGGGATAATCCCCGTGCTCTGCGCACCTGGCTCAATCAATTCGGTAAGGATTTTGTTGGACTCACGGGCAGCCCGGCTGAGATACAGGCGGCGCAAATGGCCGCTAATGTCCCAGTGGCCAAAGGGGCTCCAAGTTACGATCACTCCGCATTTGTCCTGGCATATACCAGTGACAATCTGGGGCACGTAATCTACCCCTCTGGCATCAGCGAGGGTGATTGGCTGCAAGACTTACCCCAGCTTGCAAAGGAAACCTGGGCTCGCTGACTCCAACCGCCTGAATCGGCCCGGCTGCCCGCTGATATCCTGGAGGCACCGTGGGCGCGATTGCTCAAGACGCTCGTTACGCCTTTCGTCAGTTTGTGAAGGCGCCGCTGTTCGCTGCCGTGGCCGTGCTCACGCTCGCGCTGGGAATCGGAGCGAACAGCGCCATCTTCAGCGTGCTGAACGCGCTCCTGCTGCGGCCGCTGCCATATGGCAATCCGGAACAACTGGTCCTGATCTCCGGGCAGAACAAAGATAGTCCGAGTGCTGGCGGGTCTCTATCGTGGACGCGCTTCGAGATGGTGCGGGAACACAGCCGTTCCTTCGCCGGCGTGGCTGCATTTACGAGTGAGACATTCAACCTCACGGGCCGTGGCGATCCTGAGCAGGTTTCATCCGCGCGAGTGTCCTGGAATTTCTTCCAGGTGCTGGGCGTACGCCCGATGCTCGGCCGTTGGTTTCGGGAAGCCGAGGACAAGCCGGGCGGCGACAACGTCGTTCTGCTGTCTGACGCCTATTGGCGCCGGCGCTTCGCGGCCGATCCCGCAGTCGTCGGATCTCATCTCACTTTGGATCAGAATGACTACGCGGTCATCGGGGTACTCCCGCCCGGCTTCCGCTTCGACCTGTTCGAGCAGGATGCCGACATTATCGCGCCGCGGGTTTTCGAGTTAAATATCGCCACCCCGCAACAGGTTTACGGAGGCGCCAGTTTCTTGAGGTATGTGGCGCGCCTCGCGCCGCGGGCGTCCATCCAGTCGGCGCAAGCCGAAATGGACACACTGGCCGTGCAGTATCGGCGCGAAAATCCGAAATTCCCGGATACCACCCCTTCCTGGGTGATTCACGCCGGCAGCCTCCGCGACGAGATGGTCGCCAGTTCACGAACGGCCGTGCTCATCGTGTTTGGCGCCGTGGCGTTGGTGCTGTTGATCGCCTGCGGGAATGTGGCGAACCTGTTGCTGTCGCGTGCCGTGGGACGCAAGCGGGAGATGGCCGTGCGTATCGCGCTGGGCGCTTCGCGCGGCGGCCTGGTGCGGCAATTATTCGTCGAGAGCCTGATTCTGGCGCTGAGCGGTGGGGGGTTGGGCGTCCTTGCCTGTTCCTGGGGAACGCTCCTGCTGACATCCATCGCCGAAGGTAGTCTGCCGCGCGCGCGAGAGATCCACACCGATCCCGCGGTATTGGCCTTTACCTTGGCGCTTTCGATAGTCGCCGGGGTGCTGTTCGGCCTCGCCCCAGCCATTGAGGTATCGCGGCCGAGTCTTGCTGCGGCGCTCCGCGCCGAAGGCCGCGGCACTTCCTCCGGGCGCCAAAGCCACGCGCTCCGCAATCTCCTGGTGGTGTTCCAGGTGGCGCTTTCGACGGTCCTTCTCATGGGCGCCGGGCTGTTGGTGCGCACCTATTTGCAGTTGCCGGCCCGCCCCGGCTTCGAGCCGCGCAACCTGCTGACCATGACAATATCCCTCCCGCCCTCACGCTACGCTCGCGGGACGCAGATGACGGCGTTCTTTGATGAGCTGGTTAAACGAGTCCGCACGCTCCCCGGCGTGCGCGCCGCCGCGGTGACTTCCGCGCTACCGGTAAACCCAACGCGCTTCTCCCCCGCTCTGGCCGAAGGCCAGCCCCAGGTGCCTCTTGCCGAACGGCCGATGTTCAATATCCAGATGTTCAGCCCCGGACTGGTGGATGCGCTGCGCGTGCCGTTGCTTCAGGGCCGCGATTTTACCGATCACGATGGCGAGCACGATCCGCTGGTTGTCATGGTCAATCAGTCGCTGGTGCGCCGTTACTGGCCGAACCAGAACCCCATCGGCAAACGCATCTGGGTGGGCCGCGTTCCGGAGCCCATGCAGGTCGTGGGAGTTCTCGGCGACGTTCGCAACGTCAACCTGGCCGCCGATCCGCAGCCGGAAATCTATCTGCCATTCGCGCAACGTCCTTGGGCTTCGATGAACCTGATCGTGCGAGTTGAAGGCGATCCAAACCTGTATGCCACCGCAATTCGCGGCGCGGTGCTGGCCATCGACCGCGATCAACCGGTCACGGCGGTGAAGAGCATGGAAGAGGTACTGGAAATGGCCGCGGCCCGGCCGCGCTTCACCACCTGGCTGCTGGCCGCGTTTGCCGCAACGGCCGTGCTCCTGGCGCTGGCAGGCATCTATGGTGTGATCGCCTACTCTACGGCACAGCGCACTCAGGAGGTGGGGATTCGAGTAGCTTTGGGCGCGGCGCCGGAGGACATCCTCCGGCTGATCCTGCTTCAGGGATTGGCGCTTGGAGGAACGGGAATAGCCATAGGCGTCGGGGCGGCCCTCTTGTTGACGCGGCTTCTCGCCAGCCTGCTCTATCACGTCACCGCCACGGACCCGTTGACGTTTATCGGCGGGGCGTTGCTTTTCCTCTTCGTAGCGCTAGCCGCGAGCTGGTTCCCGGCCCAACGCGCCATGCGCGTCGACCCGGCTGTGGCGCTACGCTGCGAGTGACAAAGCCAATCGGAGCCGCGACCGTAAGGGAGCGCTCGGCTTCGTTCCGGGTAGAATCTCCTAGAAGGAGAGTCCATAATGCGTTACCCGCTCGCCGCTTGCACCGCCCTCGCTACTCTTGCCGCCGCGTACATGCCCGCTTCTACGGGGCCCATTCCGCTCCGCTGCGATCGCGCGTGCCTCGAAAACGTCGTCGACCAGTACCTGGCGGCGCTGGCGGCGCGCGACTCGAAGCGCCTGCCGCTTTCCACGGACGTACGCTACACCGAAAACGACCAGCTCATGAGCGTCGGCGATGGCTTCTGGAAAACGGTGGAAGGCCGCGGTAACTACAAGCACATCTTCGCCGACCCGGAAGCTGGCCAGGTGGTCTTCATGGGCACCATGCACGAAGCCGGGGCGCCGCTGCTGATGAGCCTTCGGCTGCGCATCCAGCTCGGACGCATCACCGAAATCGAGAGCGTCTACTACCGGCAGGGCGGCGGCGGTCCTGCGAATATCGCTGACCTGGACAAGCCGGGTTACAAGCCCGAAGAGATATGGTTTAAGTCCGTTCCCCCCGCCCAGCGGCTTTCGCGCCAGGAGATGATCGCCATTGCGGACGCTTACTTCAGCGGATTGGAAAAGAACGACGGCAAGGGCGTCAACGGCACAGGAACGTACCCGTTCACGAACGACTGCGACCGCATCGAGAATGGCGCGCATACGACCAATGTTCCGCGGCCGGCCAATGAACCGCCGGATGCGGTTAACGGCTTTGCGCTGGATTGTTTATCGCAATTCAAGCTGGGCTACTACTTTGTCGTGCAGAGCATTCACGACCGCCGCTACCCGCTGGTAGATCAGGAGCGCGGCGTAGTATGGGCGCGCGCTGTCTTCGATCAGGGCACGGTGCATTCGGGAGTGCTGTCAGACGGGCGCCCGTACACGTTTCGCGGCTTCAACCGGCCTTCGAGCATTCTGGTGACTGAGGCGTTTCTGATCGAGAACGGCAAGATCAGACGTGTAGAGATGATCGGCCCTTCAGTGCCTTATCATCTGAATTCAGCATGGCCTGGGGGGCTGAGCGGACGCTAATATCTAAAATCGACAAATGACTTGTGACCAGGCTCGGCCTCAGCTCTTGTCAACCTTAGGAGTCCCATTACTGGACTTTATAGGTGATTCAATCAAGAGTTAGCTGCATCCGGGAACTTATCTGGACGGGCACAACTCTTTCAAACCGTCGCGGACCTACTGAATCGATCTGACGGATTTGTCGACCGGTTCGAGGACTGGGATCTC
>CAZKVF010000204.1:0-12184 GCA_964556085.1 uncultured Solibacteraceae bacterium | reverse complement strand
ATACTTTTTCTGGGTGATGTTTTGGGGCGGGCTGATGCTGCTGGTTTCGGGCCTGGTGCTGTGGTTCCCGGAATGGATCGCCTGGGATCTGCGCGCACTTCGATCGTCTGCCATTCTGCTGCACGTCGCCGCGGCCTTGATCACGATCGGCGCTTTCATCATTCACGTCTATATGGGGACGGCCATGGTGCGCGGGGGATTCACTTCGATCATTCGCGGCGAGGTTTCACCCGACTGGGCCCGGATGCACCACCGCCTCTGGTACCAACGCGTCACTACGGCGGCTAACCGGGGCAAGTGACCTCCTGGGAGCGGCGGATTGAGCGCGCCACGGAGTTGGTTAAGCGCGTCCCCGCGGCCGCAGAGATGCTGCGCTTCTACATCGCCGTAGGACAAGCCTCCCGGCCTGTCGGAGCGCGGGTGGGACAGGCGCTTTCGCCTGTCTCTTTGCAGCCTGACCAACTGCGTCAACTGATCGCCCGCCATGGCCCGCCTCTACTGGCCGAGGCCGCACGGAATCACACCGAACCGGCTGAGTCATTCATCGCCCGCGTGTTGCGCCAGGCCGAAGCCGAGCGCGCTGTGGGGCAGGCGCCTCCGCCTGCCAACCTCCTGACCCGCAACACCTGCCCTTTCTGCGGCGAACGCCCTGTAGCCTCTGCCCTGCGTCCGGAGGGAGAAGGCGGCAAGCGCTACCTGCTCTGCTCGCTGTGCCTCACTGAGTGGGAGTTCCGGCGCATGCTATGCCCCAACTGCGGCGAAGAAAATCACGAGAACCTGCCGGTGTATACGACCACGGAATTCCCGCACATCCGGGTGGAGGCCTGCGACTCCTGCAGGTATTACCTCAAGGCGATCGACCTCACCGTGGATGGCAGAGCCGTTCCCGAAGTGGACGAACTGGCATCAGTGGCGCTGGATCTTTGGGCCGCCGAAAACGGTTACACGAAACTGGCCCCGAACCTGTTCGAGTTGTAAATACTACAGTTCACTTGGTTCGCTGGCGCCGTTCGTGATGGTCGCGGTCGTCCCATCCAATTTCGTGATTTTGATGGTAAACGGTTCGTTGTAGGACTTGGTGCGATCGCTTAAGACACTCAACGCAACCTGCTCGCCCAGCAGAATCGACCAGTAGGTCGAACTGCGGAAATGGATACCGGCGTGAACTCCGTGACCAATGGAAATGTTGAAGGCCAGCTTGTTCAGTTCTCCGTTAATGTCCAGATCGTCGCGGTCGTCGCCCGTATACGTGTTCAGCGCGAGGCCGTCGCTGCTGGGCACGGCGACGTCCCGGCCGGCGGCTGTCAGCAACGGCCGAATTTTCTGGCTACAGTCGAAGAAGAATTTGATCACCGTGATGCAAGCTCCCGCCACTGTTCCGTGGCCGGTAGGGTAGCAAGGGTGGGTGGGCGAGCCCTCGGGGAATGCCTGTGGCAGCAGGTAGCTGCCATAGTTCGAATGAATCATTGGGAGCACCGCCGAATTGAAGACGTCGGGGTGGAGCGCCGCGGCCGCTTGCGGCATCGGAGTGGACTTCGTCAGGTTCGCGTGCACCAGCGCTCCGTATTCCTCGGGCCGCATCCGCAGATCCTTAATCCACTTGTGGAACCATGCTGCTTTGAGCGCGCGCGTGGCCATTTCACCGAGCGTTCCCACGGCATCCGGCCCGCCCAAAGTGCCGAAAGCTTTCTCTGTCCTGGAGCCGATGTAAGGATTGCCCGGGTTCAGAGGCGCGCCGATCCCCGCCAGCACCAGGGCGGCCGTAAAGTAGGCCTGGAATAGCACGTCCACATGCGTGTACGCCGCCAGGTCGCGGCCGTTGCGAATAAATCGGTATGTGGGATCGAAGGTCAACCTTCGTCCTGACTCCCCACCATTCTGGATGAACTGGTATTCGGTGGCCGAGGTCATGAAGTCGCTTCCACCGCTGGCTGCGGCCAGGAAGGTCTGGTATTGCTGGCTGAGCGGCTGAGCGCCGAGGAATGTAGGCTGCAAGAGGAACTGAGAGATATAGGGCCCCAGGACGTTACCGTCGCCCGCGACGATCTGACCGCGAAATAGGTTCTGCGGCGTTATCGGAACCGGATATTGTTGGTTGCCAGGACTTCTGAGAAAGGACATCCTGTTCATATCAGCCACCGCTTGCGCGACGAGCGAATTGCTCGCATATTCGGTGAACGGAACATCGCGTAGCAGAGCCCCCCAATAGTGTTCCACCGCTTCGGCTGCCGACTGAGCACTGGCCACGCTCGGAGCGGGCGGGATGACGGTAGCGTGCGAGTCGAGGCCTTCCAAGTCCAAGGCCAGTCCGCCCTGAGGACCGTTCTCCCTTGAGTTCAGCCCTCCTCCCGGCGTCCCGACGAGAATGTTTTCGAAGTCGGAAAAAGCGCCGGTCTGGAACGCGTGAATCAAGCTTTGAACAGCAGGCTTGTTGGGCAGACCCAGCGCATCATGCAAGAGCCCTTTGCTATACATGCAGCTGAGGTCCGTGAACCTCCTGGCATCGCCGTTGTCCGGCTGAACCCCAACGTCGATCCGTTCCGCTTGCGCCATGGCTACCCGATACGCATATGAATGCGCCACCCGGGTATCCGCGTTGTACTGGACCACGGACGCGTCGAGCGCCGCGTTCTTGAATCCCAGGACGGGATGGAGAGGAATAGCAGCGGCTGCTGCCGCGCCCGCCGCGACGAAGTTTCTTCTGCCTACGTTCCTCGCCTCCTTGGCAAAACCCGGCACGCTGGATCGATCTTCGCGCATGGTGCTCCTCCGGGAGCTGACTCGAATTTTTCTTTTGCTTTTACTGGAGGGCTGACGGGAACTGGTTTCGATTGGCTCTTCTTAGCGTTTCTCCACAGCCCTATCTCACCCAGTCGACTTGGGTTTTAGTTATACCAGCGTTGTCGCAAGCTAGCAAGTACCAATTCAAGGCACACGCAGCAGCACGTCATTGTGAAACTGCGTACTGTTGTGAAAATGGACAGGCCCGGGGCTGCTTGCCCCAGTGTCTTATTCGCGGACGGAAGCTACGATGCGTTGGATCATTCCATCCACTGCTGCGCCCGGTTCGTGCCAGTGCCAAACGAGCACGATGTCGTGTTCGGGATCGATCCAGATGATGTTGCCGCCGTTACCGATGGCGGCGAAACTCGAGCGCGGTCCGTTCGGCCACTCCTTTTGTTTGGTGTTCAGCCACCAGAGGTAGCCGTAGTCGGGACCATGCGCCGAAGGAGTCGTCGCTTCCTCGATCCACTTCCGCGAAACCAGTTGCTTCCCATCCCAGTTGCCCCGGTTCAGAATCAACAGGCCGAAGCGCGCGAGATCCTGCGAATTGATCCACAGCCCGCCGCCCCAGCGTGTGCCTCCGCTGACCGATTCCACCGGCTTTCCATTAATTTCGACCGTAGATTTCGGTCCGTAGCCTTGCCACTTCCATTCGTGCGATGCGCCGATCTGGTCCATTATGTTTTCGCGCAGCACTTCGGGCAGCGGCTTGCCGAAAACGCGAGCTAACGACAAAGCAAGGCGGTTGATGCGCACGTCGTTGTATTCGTAATACGTGCCCGGCTCGTGGATCTCGCGGGGCTGCCGCTGGCCATTGCCGAACTCTTCGATCCCGAGAAAGTTGGCGTTCTTGCCCCACAACTCGCCTTCCCACTCGCTTTCCTGCTGGAGGTGGTTTTTCCAGGTAATTTTGGCGTTGTGCGGCGAATCGTATCCGCCGTCGTGAACATAGTCGGCCACGCGGTCGTCTACGCTGCGAATGAGGCCTTTTGCGAAAGCGAGCGAGGCCGTAGTGGAGAGGAAGCTCTTGGCAACGCTGTAAACCGGGTCGTTAGTCTTGGTATCCCCGAATTCAGCGACGATGTAGCCGTGCCGCAGAATGAGCCCATTGGTTACAGCGCGCTGCGGCGGTAGGGCGCCCAGAACTTTGCCGAAGGTGCGCACCTGGTCTTTCTGGAAATCCCATTTCGAGCCGTGAGCTTCGGCCCAGTCAACCGCTTCTTTGAGTTTTCCGGCGTCCATGCCCACCTCGCCGGGCGATTTGTGCTGCCATGAGCCGGAGGCGGGGAAATAGGTGGCATGTTTGGCGGGCGCGGTCTGCGCACTTAGGCCGGAAGCCAGCCACGCCGCGAGGAGTGGGAGGGCGAGCACGGAGCGCCCATGCAAGCTGCGAGTCGTCATAGGCAAGTTCCTCATCAGGGGCAAGTGTCCCACATTTTGAGCGCAGGTGAGGAGGGCATGGAATGGAACAAGTGCTTGGCAGGCGAAAGCGCCTGCCCCACCGGCCTATCACCTGGAGGAAAGCCGCCGCAAGGTGACCATTTCCGGTTGACTTTTTGCCTGTCCCACTTCGGCCACCACTTCCAGTTGGCCCGCCGGAGCAAAATCGGGTACCTGCGCGTTCACCTGGCGTGGTCGATCTTCCCCGACGTACGGCTCAACGTAAACCACGTTGAGATTTCTTCTCTGGAGAGCAATTTTCACGTTGCTCCGGTCTGCATTCGGCGGCAGACCGAGAAGCCAGATCGCCAGTGCGTCGCCCTTCTGCAGGTCGATCTCATTTGGCCTCCAGGTTTGGCCGTCCGCGATGCCGGTAATGCGGAGCAGCGAAGCTTCCAGCGGCAAATCCACCGCGATCCTCTTCCCCCGACTCCAATCGCTATCTCTCACGCGTATCCGCACGTCGTGCCAACCCGAACCCAGCCCGGGTGGCAACTTGAAACTAGCCTGCCAGTGACCCATCTTCCTGACATTGATGGGACGCACGCCGTAACCGGATACTTCGGGCTTCACATCGTCCGGAGCGAGTTGCGAATGGGGCGAACCGAACCAGCAAACAATATACTCGTCCAATCGCGTATTGAAGTTGATTCCGTAATTCGTGTGATGGAAAACTTCCGTGAGCTCGGGAGGCGCGGAGGGATGAGCAGGAAGCGGTTCCCAGCTCCGATAACACGCTAAGCACGCACTGTTAGCGAGGACATTGCGAACTTCCACGCGAGCGAACGCGGCGGTCCGGCAGAAAGCGGTCAGGCAGGGGAGACTCGGCCCCACCCAATTATCGGTTTGGCCGCCGAACTCGTCTGTCTCGTAAAATTCCATGATCGGCCGATTCTCCACGTCCGCGCCGGGCCGGTGTTTTTCTTGCAATATGAAGGAGTCGACGCACGCCAAATCGCCGGTAACGGAGCACACGCGCTCCAGGGCCAGCAGCGGGTGCTTGAGGTGATACAGGACACCCATGAAGAGCACGATGTCGAACCGGCCGACCATCTTGCGGTCCAGCTCGTAGACGTCCATTTGCTGATACCGGATGCGAGAGTCCAATCGCGCGTGCATCTCTCGAAAGCGAGGGTTGTCCCAGCAGTCGATCGCAAGCACCTCCGCGCCGCGCCGTTCCATTTCGAACGAGAACCAGCCATCCCAGGCCCCGATATCGAGCACCCGTTTGCCGTGCAGGTCCGCCGGGATCGGGAATTGCGCAATACGGTTCTTCAGGCCCTGCAGGTCGCAGACCCCGTGGATTAGCGTGCCGTCCGGCAGTTCGAAGCTATGCCACCAACCTTTGGTAGACAGACCCCGATTCCATGCTCGGACGTAATCGAACGGATCCGCTGGTTTAGCCAACCGCTGCTCTCACTTCCGCCGCGCTACTACGCGCACGCGGCGGGTCTCCTGGATGCCGCCTGGGGTGAGCGCGTCGGTGACGATTTCCGATTGCTCCTGCTGGTGGCGGCGGCCCGAGCCGGTGGCGGGGCTGGCGCTTTCGGTCCGGCCAACATAGCGCAACTGCCGGCGGGTAGCCTCCAGGATGGGTGCGAACTGCTCCTCCATGGAGCGCCAGGCGCCCATGTTGCGCGGCTCTTCCTGAGCCCAGACCACCTCGGCGGTATCGGCATAGCGCGCCAGCATGTCGCGGGCCTGGTCGGCAGCGAAGGGGTAAAGCTGTTCGACCCGCACGAGGGCAACATGCTCGGCTTTCTGCTGTTCGCGGGCGGCGGCCAGATCGTAGTAGATCTTGCCGGAGCAAAAGACCACGCGGGAGACGCGGCCGGGATCCGCTACCGCAGGGTCGGGCAGCAGTTCCAGAAAACCGCCCGTAGTAAAGTCGTGCAGTGTGGAAACGGCCCTGGGGTGGCGCAACAGGCTCTTAGGCGTGAAGACCACCAGAGGCTTGCGCGTGCCGCGGCGATCGTGGCCGCCGTACATCTGGCGGCGAAGCAGATGGAAATATTGGGCGGGCGTGGTGCAGTTGGTTACGAACCAGTTGTTTTCCGCGGAGAGGCACAGATATCGTTCGATGCGCGCGCTCGAATGCTCCGGCCCCTGACCCTCGTAGCCGTGCGGCAGCAGCAGCACCAGGCCGCTGGGTTGGCCCCATTTCGATTCGGCGGCGGAGATGAAATTATCGATCATGATCTGCGCGCCATTGGCAAAATCGCCGAACTGCGCTTCCCAGATGACCAGCGTCAACGGATCGGCCACACTATAACCGAATTCGAAGCCGAGAACAGCGTATTCGCTCAGCGAGCTGTCGAATACGTCGAAACGCGCCTGGTCGGGAGAAATATGCTGGAGCGGGATGTAGCGGCGGCCGGTTTCGGAATCGTAGAACGCCAGGTGGCGCTGGCTGAAAGTGCCGCGGCCGGAATCCTGGCCGCTGAGGCGCACGGGCGTGCCTTCGAGAACCAGGGTGCCGAAGGCCAGCGCTTCGGCGAAAGCCCAGTCGATGTTTACAGGCGAGGGGTTGGCAGGCGAAGTCCGGGACGCGTCAGCGCGTTCTCGCGGACCTTCGGGCGTCTGCCCAACTTGTCCCAGCAGCGCGCGGCGGCGTTCCACGAAGCCGCGAAGCTTAGGGTGCAGGTGAAATGACTCGGGGAACTGGGTGCTGGCGCGGACCACGCGCTCAATTACGGCGTGGTTCACGGCGGTTCGGGGACAGAAATTGCCGATATCCTCTTGCGGAACCGCGCTCAGTTCCTGCACCTCGTAATGCTCAGCGCCGGCCTGGGCGGCATCATATGCATCATTGAAGCGCTGCCCGGCGGCTTTTCTCATGGCTGCGACGTCCTCGGCCGCGAGCACTCCCTCGCGCACCAGGCGCTCGGCGTAGAGAGTGCCAACCGAGGGGTGGTCCTTGATTTTGCGGTACAGGATGGGCTGGGTGTAGCTGGGGTCGTCGCCTTCGTTATGCCCGTGACGGCGGTAGCAGATCATGTCGATTACCACGTCCTTCTGAAACTCCTGGCGGTAATCGAAGGCAACCTCTACCACGCGCACGGCGGCGTCGGGATCGTCGCCATTGAGGTGGAAAATAGGCGCCTGGACGCCACGCGCCACATCGGTGGAATAAGGTGTGGAGCGGGCTTCATCGGGCAATGTGGTGAAGCCGATCTGGTTGTTGATGATCAGGTGTATGGTGCCGCCGGTCGAATAACCGTCGAGCTGCGACAGGTTCAGGGTTTCGGCAACGACACCTTGGCCGGCGAAGGCCGCGTCGCCATGGATGAGGAGCGGGATGACACGCGCCCGCGCTGTGTCGCCGAGCCGATCCTGCTTGGGCCGCACGATGCCCTCAACCACGGGGTCAACCGCTTCGAGGTGGCTGGGATTAGGCGAAACGGAGGTGATGATCTCGCGGCCATTTGAGGCCCGGACAACGCCGGTCGCCCCAAGGTGATATTTCACATCGCCGGAGCCTTGCGTACTCGCAGGATCGAGTTCGCCTTCGAACTCCGAGAAAATTTTCCGCAGGTCCTTGCCGACCACATTGGCAAGGATGTTAAGGCGACCCCTGTGGGCCATGCCCATGACAACTTCGTGCACGTTATTGGCAGCAGCGCGCTGCACGATCTCGGAGACGATGGCCAGCGCAGTTTCGCCGCCTTCAAGCGCGAAGCGCTTCTGGCCGACATAGCGCGAATGCAGGAAGTGTTCAAACTCTTCGGCGGCGATCAGGCTCTCGAGCACGCGTAAACGAGTCTCGTTGGCAAGCGGCCAGCGAAAGGCTTCCGGCTCCATGCGGTGCTGCAGCCAGCGCTTCTGCTCCGGAACCTGGATATTCATGTACTCGCACCCGATCTTGCCGCAGTACGTCTGGCGGAGGGTCTCGAGAATCTCGCGGAGCGTGGCCACGGGCTTGGGTCCGCCATCGCCGATCGCTTCCCCGAGTGGACCCGTGAGAAATTCGCGATCGAGGTCCCAGATGGTGAGGCCGTAGGTCTCGGGGTCGAGTTCGGCATGATAGCTGGGCTCCGCGCCGAGAGGATCGAGATCGGCAATGAGATGGCCGCGCACGCGGTAAGCATTGATCATCTGCATGATGCCGGCCTGCTTGGCAATCTCGGCGGTGCGGGCTGAAGTTCCGGGGAGCAGGGGCTGGCGGTCCTTCACCCAGCGGACCGGCTGGTGCGGCATGTGGAGGTGATCGAAGACCTCGTCGTAGAATCCGTCGCTGCCGTCGAGGAGGGCCTGCACCTTGCCCAAAAACATACCCGATTCGGCGCCCTGAATGATGCGGTGATCGTAGGTGCAGCTCAGCGCCATGACCTTGCTCAAGCCGAGCAACGCGCGGGTCTCCTCAGCGGCGCCCTGAAATTCGGCGGGGTAATCGATGGCGCCGGCGGCGATGATCGCACCCTGTCCCACCATCAGGCGCGGGTTGGAAGACATGGTGCCCACGGTGCCGGGATTGGTGAGCGAGATGGTGGTGCCCTGGAAGTCGTCGGGCGTCAGTTTGCCGACGCGCGCGCGAGCCACCAGATCGTCAAACGCCGTTACGTAATCGGCGAAACTCAGAGCGCCGGCATTCTTGATATTCGGAACCACGAGGCTGCGCGAGCCATCCCGGCCGGCCACGTCTACGGCGACACCAAGGTTGATTTGCGGGTGCACGACACGGTATGGTTGCCCATCCCTTTCGGCGTAGGCGTAGTTGAGAACGGGAATCTCCTCGATGGCCTTCACGGCGGCCCAGCCGATCAGATGCGTAAAGGAGACCTTGCTTTTCCCGATCAGCGTTCGGTGCTGGTTAATCATGCGGCGGTTTTCATCCATCACTTTCACGGCGATAGTACGCTGCGAAGTCGCGAGTGGGATGGAGACGCTGGCCGCCATATTCTCGGCAATGCGGGCGGGAGTGCCGCGAAGGGGCTGAAGGGAGGAGCCGGGTTCGGCGGGTGCTTTGGCAGGTGAAAGCGCCTGCCCCACCTCAGTATTGGCAGGCGTCGCCCGGAGGGGCGGCGGGGTAGGAGCCCCGTCGCCACGTTCAAAGATTTCCTTCCAGCTTTCGTCAACGGCCGTCCGGTCGTGCTGATATTGTTGAAACAGCTCGTCTTCGAGCCAACTGTTGATACCTATCGTAGGGCCGTTTTTGGCAGGCATGTATGAGTGCTTTCACTTTCATGATACCCGTGGGAGGTGTTGGAATTCTGCGAGCTGAATCGACGATCGTTCCGCTCGGAAGAGCTGCGCAGACCCCGATCGGAGCCGCGACCGTGAGGAAAGCGCTCACGGCGCTCTAATGCCGTCGAACGAGGCTCCGCCTGCGGTATGCTGTCCGGTGAAGAGAGGCGGTAACATGCACCAGAACCGGCGCCAGTTTCTTGGGAGCCTGGGAGTCGTTTGCGCGGCTTTGCGGCTGCACGCGCAGAGCAAGGCCACGGCCGATTCCCAGATGGACCGCTCGCTGGCAGAGGCGGCCAATCATTTCCTCCAGGCCCTCCGCCCCGAACTGCGGAGCAAGTACGGATTCGCTTTCGACGACGCCTATCGCAAGGATTGGAACAATCTGCCGAATTTCATCCATCCGCGCAAGGGACTCCGCCTGGGCGATCTCAATCCTCAGGAGCGCACAGCCGCGCATCGCCTGATCCAGACGATGATGTCGAGCCAGGGATACTACAAAGCCGAGGTCATCATGGGCATCGTGGATGAGTTCCTGGGGTCGGCGTCAGAGGCTGCGCATAACCAGTACGGCTCGGAGTTCTACTTCCTGGACGTTTTCGGCACACCGGGCGGCGACGATCCCTGGGGCGTGAAGCTCGACGGCCACCATCTGGCGCTGAACGTCGCGGTGATCGATCACAATATCGCCATGACGCCGCTGCACCTGGGCGCCGATCCGGCGGTAATTCCGTCAGGGCGTCACGCAGGCTGGGCGGTTCTCGGCGGCGAAACCGTGAAGGGGTTTGCGGTGCGCAATGCGCTCCGGCCGGAGCAGGCGAGCCGCGCAGTGCTCTCGGAGAACGTGCCACCGGATATCTTTACGCTGCCGAGCCGCGATCGGGAGTTGCAGACACCAGCCGGGATTTCAGGGCTGCAGGGTCATCAGCGCGATTTACTCGAAGCCTTGATTGAGGAGTATCTGGGCAATCTGCGGCCCGATGTGGCACGCAACCACCGCGCTGCCATTCAGGCTGCCGGTTTCGACAAGGTGCATTTCGCGTGGATGGGCCCTGCGGAGCCGGGCAGAGCCGTGTATTATCGCGTGCACGGTCCGACGGTGCTAATCGAGTACGATAACGTGGTCCCGCCCAACACCAAGCTTCCCAACGATCCGAACCACATTCATACGGTGCTTCGTTCGCCCGGCAACGACTTTGGCGATGATTGGCTGCGGCGGCACCGGCTGGAGCACCACCAGGTATAAGCCGGCGGCCAAGACCGCCCGCGCCACCAGTGCATAGCCAGCTTATCCTACTTGAGCAGTCCCGACGATTTCCCGGCAAAATCCAAAACCCACGAAGGGAAGATGCCCAGAACGAGCGTTCCGATCGCAGGCAGGATGAGCGCGGCGCTCAGCCCGAGTGTCAGCGGCTCCGCCTGGTTCACGGCCTCTTTTGGCTCCTGCATGTACATCACTACCAGGATGCGCAAATAGTAATACGCGGCTACAGCGCTATTCAGGAGACCTAGCACCGTAAGCCATACCAGGTGCGATTCCAACGCCGCTTTAAAGATGTAGAACTTGCCGAAGAAGCCGCCCGTAAGCGGCACGCCAATCAGCGAGAGCAGGAAGATGGAAAGCAGCCCCGCGGTGGCTGGCTGTTTCTGTGCCAGGCCCGAGAAATCCTCGAGGTTCTGGTAGCGCTCGCCCTTCCCCGAAAGGTGGCTCACCACGGCGAAGGCGCCGATGTTCATAAAGGCGTAAGCGGCCAGATAGAACATGGCCGCCGCAGTACCCACATCCGAGCGTGCGGTCAAGGCCACCAGCACGTACCCGGCGTGGGCGATCGAGCTGTACGCCAGAAGGCGCTTCACATTCGATTGCAGCAGCGCGGCGAAGTTTCCGATGGTCATCGACAAAAGCGCCGATATCCAAACCAGGGGCTCCCATCCGGCGCCGATCGGCTCGAAGGCCGTCATGAAGATACGGAGAAAGACTGCGAAAGCCGCGGCTTTGGGACCGGCGGAGAGAAACGCGGTCACCGGCGTGGGCGCGCCCTGATATACGTCCGGCGCCCACATCTGGAACGGCGACGCGGACACTTTGAATCCCAGTCCCACGAACATCAGCGCGGCCGCCACGCCAACGAACAGAGGCGAGGGAGCGTTGGCGCCGGTGATTGCCGCCCGGACCATGGTGAGGTTGACGGTGCCGGTGGCGCCGTAAACCAGCGCAACACCATAAAGGAAGAAGGCCGTCGCAAAAGAGCCGAGCAGGAAATATTTCAGGGCAGCCTCGTTGGCCCGCTTGTCATCGCGCAGATATCCGGCCAGCACATAGCTGGCGATGGACGATACTTCGAGGCCGATGAAGATCATGATTAGCTCGTTTGCCGAAGCCATAAGGCATTGGCCGGCGATCGAGTAGAGCAGCAGCGCGTGGTATTCCCCGGTCTCGGCCTCCTGCCGCGCCAGAAACCGGTAGGAGGGCAAAACGGTCAGAATGCCGACCACGATTACCAGCACACGAAAGAAGGTGGCGAAGCCATCCACGATTAACAGCCCGCCGAACGCCGGCCCTGGCTGGGAATAAGCCGCCACTGCGCCGAAAAGAGCGGCGATCAACCCCAGCAGGCTAAGCGTGCCGAACAGGCTCGAAGAGCGGCGGTTTATGAGCGGATCGAGCACCATCAGCAGCGTAGCTACGATGCTCAGAATGATCTCGGGCAGGAAGCGGACCAGATCGCCGGGATTTACAAAGGCGCTAACGAGCACCGGCCACCTCCTGTGCTGG
>CAZKVF010000203.1:0-7506 GCA_964556085.1 uncultured Solibacteraceae bacterium | reverse complement strand
GCATACAGTCCCTCCGGCACGACTTTGGCTCTCTTTGCCGGCAGCCAGGTGCAAGTGATCAGCGGCCTGCCGGACGCGCCTGTGGTAGGCGGCAGTGTTGATCTGAGTGCCGCCGGTGTGCCGTCCTCTCTGGCCGTGAGCGATGACGCCAGTACGCTGCTCGTGTCCCTAAACAATTCAATTCGGTTATTCGAGTCGTACGCAGATATGGGCAAGCTGATCGATACCGCCCCCGGCGCCCTGGTGGCGTTCGCCGCGGGAGGTCACGATGCCGCGGTAGCCGATGCCGGCGCCGGTGTCCTGGTGTTCCATGATCTGGCAGGCGCCGGTGGTTCTCAGGTGATCGCGCCGCCGGATGAAAATGGGGCTGCCTCCTCCGCGCTGGCGTTTTCCGCCGACGGCAAAACTCTCTTCCTGGCAAGTGCGACCGCGCAGGCCGTGACGCAGTTGGATCTTACGGCCGGCTCACGTACCCGCACCGCCTGCAGTTGTTCTCCGACGGTGCTGGCTCGCATGGGCGGTGTTTTTCGCCTGACAGAATTGGCAGCGGATCCGCTGTGGTTACTGGATGCGCCGGAAAGCACACCCCGGATCGTTTTCGTGCCGGCGTTCGAATCGCTTACGGCGAAGGAATAAACGCGTACTGGCCTCCGGAGCCTCCGCGTTAGAATTATTACTTGCACGGCGGCGCAGTCACTGTAATTATTCCCACGCTGGCTGCTGACGGCAACTTACGCGAGTGTCTCGATGGCCTCGGTCGCCAGACGCGCCGCGATTTTGAAGTGGTCGTCGTGGACAACAGCGGCAAAGGTTTGGCGCGGCAACAAGTGGCCGCGAGGCCGGCGGTTCGCGTGATCGAAAACAAACGCAACCTGGGCTTCGGCGGCGCTATCAACCAGGCGATCGGCGTGACTGACACGACTTTTATTGCCACCCTGAACGACGATGCCGTGCCGGATCCCCGCTGGCTCGAAACTCTGCTCGCCGCGCTCGATGGCCGGCCTGATGCCGGTATGGGCGCTTCGCAAGTGCGCTTCTATGGCGAAGATTGCCTGGATTCCGCGGGCATGCTCATGTGCGGCGATGGCAGCAGCCGTCAGCGCGGCCATGGCCAGCCGCCCGGCGACTTCCCGGTAGCGGAAGAGGTGCTGTTTCCTAGCGGTTCCGCGGCGCTTTACCGCCGCCATATGCTGGAAGGCATCGGCGGTTTCGACGAGGGCTTCTTCCTTTATTGCGAAGATACCGACCTCGGTCTCCGCGCCCGCTGGGCCGGATGGAAATGCCTGTACGTGCCGCAGGCCGTGGTCGAACATCGCTACTCGCATTCCGCCGGGAGAGCATCGCCTTTAAAGGCGTATTACGTCGAGCGCAACCGGCTGTTTGTGCTGGCCAAAAATTTCCCGCTCGGGATGCTGTCCGCGGCTCCCTGGGTTGCCGTGCAGCGCTACTTCTGGCACGCTTGGCATCTGGTTCGCGGCAACGGCGCCGCGGCACGCTTTCGCGCAGAAGGACACGCTACCGTGCGATTACCGCTATTCATCCTGCGGGCGCACCTGGCCTTGCTGTGGCATGGCCCCCGGTTGTGGCGCCAGCGCCGCTCCATCCGCGCCCGGGCTCGCATCACGCCGGCGGTATTCCGCCGCTTGGTGCGAAGCCACTCGATCAGCGCCAGGAAGGTGGCCGCCTTGTGATTCGGCCTGCCGGTCCGGGTGCGCTGCTGATCATTGTGCCGGCTTTCAACGAAGAAGGCGCGATCGCGGGCGTGGTGCGCTCCGTCCAGGAGCACATGCCCGGCGTTCCGGTTTTGGTGATAGACGATGGCTCGGTTGATGCCACGGTTTCCCGCGCCCGCGCTGCCGGAGCCGAGGTGTTGATGCTGCCGCACCACCTGGGCCTCGGCGGCAGCGTGCAAACGGGCTATAAGCTGGCTTACGAGTTGGGCTTCGAATACGTGATTCGAATCGATGGCGACGGCCAGCATGATGCGCGCGACATCCCGCGCATCCTGGAAAAACTGCGGACCACCGGCTGTGAGATGGTCATCGGTTCGCGGTTTGTAACGTACAACGGCTCGGCGACGCCCAGCCCTTTGCGAGCGCTGGGCATCCGCTTCTTCCGCATCGTCCTGCAGCCCATCCTCGGCAAGCCGGTCCACGATCCGACTTCCGGGTTTGTAGGCGTCAATCGCCGGGCGCTGGAAGTTTTCGAGCGCAGTTTCCCGCTCGAGTATCCCGAAATTGAAGCGTTGGTGGTTTTGCAGCGCCGGCGATTCCGGTTCGAAGAGATCCCCTGCAAGATGCGGCCCCGCACCACAGGCACCACCTCTATTACCCCGGTCAAATCGCTCTACTACATCGCCCACGTGCTGCTTGGCGTATTCGTGAATGTCTTGAAATACGAGCGCCGCTTGCACCGCCGCGGCGGTCGCGGTGGGACCAGCGGATAAGAGGAAACGAAGCAAATGCAAGCCATCTTGAACGTCACCAGCGCACTCAGCATTCTGCTGCTGATTCTTGTGCTCGTTTCCGTGCGTCGCGCGCGCATCCGCGTCGAGTACTCCGTTAGCTGGCTCGCCGCCGGGGCCGCGCTGCTGCTTCTCTCGCGCAACGGAACCCTGTTGGAAGGCGCCGCGCGCGTGCTGGGATTCCCGAATGCGCCGGCGACGCTGCTCCTCCTGGCCAGCGCCGTCTTTCTGCTGATCTTCTTCCGGTTTTCGGTGATCGTCTCCCACTTGCGCGACGACAATATCGCGCTGGCGCAGCGAGTGGCCATTCTCGAATACCATATTCAGAGCATGCGCAATGGCAACAGGTAAGAGGCGAAAAGAGGCCACGGCTGTGGCGGTGGCCCCGCAGCCACGCGTTTCCTGGGGCCCGTACGCGGCGCTGGCCGCCGCCGCGCTCGTGGCAGTCTGCTGGGCTTACTCGCCGGCTATGCACGGGCCGTTTCTTTTCGATGACAACGGGCTTCCGTTTGCCTTGCCCAACTTCGAAGCTCCACTTGGAGTCTGGCTGCGCGGCGTCCGCCCGCTGCTGATGTTCACCTATTGGTCCAATGTGCAGTTGTCCGGTTCCGACACTTTCTCCTACCACGCGGTGAATCTGCTGTTCCACCTGGCCACCTCGGGCCTGATGTTCCTGATCGTGCGCCGTCTCCTCGAATGGTCGGGCTGTGAGAAGCCGCGCCGCGACCTGCTCGCCGGCTTCGCCGCCGCCATTTTTCTGCTGCATCCTGTACAAACCGAATCCGTCGCCTATCTCGCGGGCCGCTCCGACGGGCTCAGTGTCATGCTGCTGCTGGCTGCCTACGCTGTCTTCCTCTACCGGAGGAATGCGGCGGTTTCCTGGCGCGACGCACTGGCGCTGCTCTTGATCTTCGGCGC
The DNA here is from genome assembly GCA_964556085.1 of uncultured Solibacteraceae bacterium. Lineage (GTDB taxonomy): Bacteria > Acidobacteriota > Terriglobia > Bryobacterales > Bryobacteraceae > PSRJ01. The sequence continues at coordinate 4,124 of CAZKVF010000203.1, read as the reverse complement.
ATCCCTGTTGGCGAAGGAACACACCATCGTGCTTCCGGCTCTCTTTCTGCTCACCGATTACTGGTGGAATCCGGGCTTCTCGCTCGCGGGCGCGCGCCGCAACTGGAAACTGTACGCGCCCCTAGCCGTGGGAGCCATTGGCGGATTCCTCTACTTCCTTCCTCTGATTCGACATGGCTCCAATGCCGGTTTCAGCATGAAGGACCTCACGTGGTACCAATATTTCTTCACCGAATGCCGCGCCCTGTTCGTCTATCCCGCTTTGTTCCTGTTTCCCGTGCATCAATCCGCGGACTGGGATTTTCCAATGTCCAAGACGATCTTCGATCGCGGCGCAGTCATCGGATTGATTGCGTTGCTCGCGCTGGCAGCCCTTGCCTGGCGTTACCGTCGCAGCTACAGGCTGGCCTCCTTCGGTTTCTTTACTTATCTGCTGCTCATGGCGCCCACGTCGTCCTTCCTGCCGATCCGCGATGCCATCGCCGAGCGCCGGCTTTATCTTTCGATGTTGGGATTGCTCCTCATTCTGGTCGATTTCCTCGGCCGCTGGAAGATCGAGCGCAAAACGCTGGCTGCCATATGCGCGTCAGTCGCGCTCATCCTGGCCGCAGCTACCTACGCGCGCGCCCAAGTGTGGTCGAGCGAACTGGCGCTCTGGCAAGACACCACGGAAAAGACGCCAGGCAACTGGCGCGCCCATTTTCATCTGGCCAGCGCGTATTTTAATCTCAACCGCTGTGACGCGGCCGTTAAGGAGTTTGAGAACACCACCAGGCTGCGCCCTCCCGATTACGATCTGCTCGTGGACTGGGCCTTGGCCCTCGACTGCCTGAACCAGCCCGAGACGGCGCTCGCCAAGCTGCAGCAGGCCGCAGCTCTCGAGCAGACCGCGCACGTGTACTCGCAGATTGGCATGATCTACGGCAAGCGCTCGCAATGGCCGCAAGCGCTGGACGCGCTCGCCACCGCTGAAAAGCTGGACCCGAATTTCGTTACAACGTACGTCTATCGCGGCCTGGTCCACACAGCCACCAACGAGCTTACAACCGCAATCCAGGATTACCAGCGGGCTCTGGCCCTCGACCCGAAGTTCCAGCCGGCCCTGGACGGCCTCGCGCAGGTTCAGACGCTTCTGGTGCGCCACTAAGAATGGCGGCCGGCAGTACGCCCAAACGCATTGGCATTAACGCGCTCTATCTGATTCCAGGCGGCGTGGGCGGCACCGAAATCTATTTGCGCGGGCTGCTGCCGGCCCTCGCTGAAATCGACCCCGTCAACCGCTACTTCGTTTTTACCAACCGCGAAACCGGCGCGGACCTCGTCCCGAAACGGGACAACTTCACGCACGTTCCGCAATCGGTACGCGCGGCAGTCCGGCCGGCGCGGATTCTTTGGGAACAGTCGGCGTTGCCGCTCGCTGCCGCCCGGCTGCATCTCGATGTCCTGTTGAACCCTGGCTTTACCGCGCCGCTGCTGTGCGGCTGCCCGCAAGTGACAGTCTTCCACGATCTGCAGCACAAGCGCCATCCCGAATACTTCCGCTGGTTCGACCTGCCTTTTTGGAATTTTTTCCTGTTCTGGTCGGCGCATGTTTCGCGGCTTCTTCTGGCGGATTCTGAAGCCACGGCGAATGACCTGCAGGCTTACTACCGGCTGCCCAAATCCAAGATCCGGGTGGCGTGGTTGGGAGTGGACGATGCGTTTTTTCCGCTCGCCGCCCGACGCCGCCCGGAGCTTTTTCTTCTTACCGTTTCAACCCTGCATCCGCATAAGAACCTGGCTGGGCTATTGCAAGCATTCGCCGTTTTTCGCAAACGCCACCCGGATTTCCGATTGGTGGTTTGCGGGCTTCACGGCTTTTCCGCGGGGCCGCTTCACGAACTGCGCCTGTCGCTCGGGCTGGCCGATGCGGTCGAGTTCCCCGGCTGGATCCCGCGCGAGGACTTGCACGATCTCTATGCCCGCGCCTGGGCTTTTGTGTTTCCGACGCTGTTCGAAGGCTTCGGCTTGCCGGTCGTGGAGGCGTTGGCCGCGGGAATCCCGACAGCCTGCTCGGCGATCGAACCGGTGGCCGCTATCGCGGCCGATGCGGCCCTGCAGTTCGACCCGCGCGACATCGACGCGATTCGAGACGCGATGAATCGGGTATGCGACGATACCGAACTGCGCGAGCAACTGGCGGCCGCGGGACCGCGCCGCGCGGCACAATTCACGTGGAAGGCGACGGCCGAAGCGACGCTGGGGGCGCTGATCGAGGCGTGTTCCGAATAAGCCAATGCCTACGCGTCGGTCCGGCGCGTTCTCACGCTTCCGGCAGCAAACAGTGGGCGCCGCGGGCTGATTCCGCGGCGGAAGCGACCCTGGGGCCGCTGCTCGCCGGAGTCGGCTGACTACTTCCCCACCATGTGCTCGGTTCCGCGGGAATTCTCGCAAACGGTTTCCATCAGCTCCGTATCGGGAACCAGCTTCAGGTCGAGCTTCACGTTCCACGGCTTGGTGTAAGCCTTCGGGTCGTCGATGGTGACGCCAATCTCCATGCGCCCGACGTTCAGGCGCCGGAAACGTTCGGTGACATGCAGCGCCTCGGTCTGAGGACGGCCCTTGCCGGTGTCGATCCAGCCTCGGTTGTTGAATCCGATGGTGTCCACCACCATCGTGTCACTCTCCCATCTCCCCACCGAGTAGCCTTTCCACGAAGGCTGAGGATCCACTGGAAGCGGGCGGCCGTCGGTGAAGATTTCGCGGAAAACGTCGTTGGTTGACGTTTCATAAAGGATGATCAGCTCGCGGGGCATCTGAAGAATTTTGAACAGGTGTCCGCCGTGCGTTTCCACCCGCGGGACACCGGGTGGCATGCACTGCGCCAGGGGATCGTCTTTATGTACTCGCTCCTCCCGCTCTGTGGCCAGAGCCTTTGCCCATGGCTGGTAAGGCACATCTCCGGGTTTCAGATCGGCCGCAAGATCCATGAAGTGCCGGCCGTCAACCGGCAACCAGACGCCCGAGAGGTCTGGCTTGCCGTCGGCGATTTTCGGGGCCGGAGCCGCGAGATCGGGCTTTCCGTCAGGCGTTCGGGGAAGGCCGGCGGTGGGATAGTTCAGCCACTGCGACAGCGCTGAGGCAGCCGTGGCCACAATCAGAAGAGCGATCCGCCAGATCGTGTTCATACGTCCGCCCAGTATATGCAAGAGCCGGGACGGAGTCTACGCATCCGGCAGCGAGGCGCCCCCGGAGCACTATTTTGCGGTTTGATTAGCCGGTGCAATCGTCCGCAGCACCGCGACTGCTTTGCGAATCACCTGCTCGCGCTCGCCATTCGACCAGCGCTGATGGACCTCCTGTTCGGGCACACCTGCGACACGGCCTACCAGCACGAACGGGCGCAACGCATAACGCAAGGACTCCCAGCGGGCCATCTCGATCAGCGTACGCAACGCTCGCACTCGCAGCACGTTGAGTGCTTCCTGGTTGCGAACATCGGTAAGGGTAATGAACAAATCGACGGTCTCGAGGCGATCGCTCAGCACAATCGAGTGCAACAAATCGACCATGGCGCCGGGCTCGATGCGGATTCCCTGGGCGGGCTCGGCCGCCCCCACGATCGCCACGGCCTGCAGCGAGCGGAGCGCGTTGCTGCGCACGGATTCATCGGCATCGTGGGCGGCATACACAAGATCATCCACGACGGCAGCTTTATCGGGAACGTAACCGATCACAATCGCGGCGGCGGCGCGTTCGGCCTCCTCCGGGTCGTCGCGCAGCGCGGTGCGCAACTCCGCGACGCGATCGGTTGCAAAGGTGGTGAACTTCTCTTCGATCTCCGCGAGCGCCGGATCGCGCGGTTGGGACTCGCTCTTGCCCTCGCTGTTGCTGACGTTCACGCGCTGCCGCAAGACAGCCAGGAATTGCTGATAGGCCGCGATTAGCTCCGGAGGAAGCGAGGCCTGCCCGGACGGCCAAGAATGAAATGCCGGGTGGGGGCCGGTCCGCTCTTCGATTCCGACGAACGTGGTGACATCCTTCCCCTGGCAACAGATAGCTTCCACGCGCGCGCTACGCACACCGGGTACGGCCGCGATCCTCTCCTCCATATCGGTCTTGGAGGGCGGCAACGGCTCGCCGCT
>CAZKVF010000202.1:0-13151 GCA_964556085.1 uncultured Solibacteraceae bacterium | reverse complement strand
GAAAAGATCTGCCCCTATTCGCATGCGACCCGGGGCAACGTAGACGTGGCTCTCGAAGTCTCAGGCGCGTAACAGCCGGCCGCAATGACACGGCAGGAAATGGTGGACCGGCTGCGCGCGCATCGTACCGAATGGGACATCATCGTCGTGGGCGGCGGCGCGACCGGGGTTGGCGTGGCCATCGACGCCGCTGCGCGCGGCTACCAGACGCTGCTCCTCGAGCGCAGCGACTTCGGTAAAGGGACCTCCAGCCGCAGCACCAAGCTGGTGCACGGCGGCGTTCGTTATCTCGAACAGGGGAATATCACACTGGTAATGGAGGCGCTACGGGAGCGCGGCATTTTGCGTCAGAATGCGCCCCACCTGGTGACTGACCTGGCGTTCATCGTCCCCAACTATGACTGGTGGGAAGCTCCATTTTACGGCCTGGGACTCAAGCTCTACAACATCCTTTCGGGCAAGTACGGGTTTGGATCCTCGACCGTCCTTTCGCGAGAAGAGACTCTCAAACGCTTGCCGGCCATCAAGCAGGAGGGCCTGCGGAGTGGCGTGATTTATTATGACGGCCAGTTCGATGACGCCCGCCTGCTCATCAACATGGTCGGGACCGCCGCGGAACAGGGTGCCACGCTCCTCAACTACTGCCCGGTTACCGCGCTGACTAAGGGGACGGACGGCTTCGTCAATGGAGTCTGCGCGCGCGATGAGGAAACCGGCGATGAATTCCAGTTAGCCGCCAAAGTGGTGGTCAACGCTACCGGTCCTTTCACTGATAGTTTGCGCAGGCTTGCGGATCCCTCTGTGAGTGCCATGATCGCGCCTAGCCAGGGGGTCCACCTGGTTTTCGACCGATCCTTTCTTCCCGCCGATTCAGCTATCATGGTGCCCCACACCAGTGATGGCCGGGTTCTGTTCGCGATTCCGTGGCATGGGCACACGCTCGTGGGAACGACCGATACTCCGATCGCGGAAGCGGTGCCGGACCCCTCGCCGATGCCAGTGGAGATCGAGTTCATTCTGAAGACGGCCGGCCAATACCTGCACAAGGCGCCGCGGCGCAGTGATGTCCTCAGCGTGTTCACCGGAATCCGGCCGCTGGTAAGGGCGGCCAATGTAGGCAACACCGCTGGGCTCTCCCGCGACCACACGATTCAGATCGATGAATCGGGCCTGGTAAGCATTGCCGGCGGCAAGTGGACTACCTATCGCAACATGGCTGAGGACTGTGTGAATCATGCAGCGGTACTGGGCAAGCTGCCTGAAAGGGAATGCACCACCGCCAAGCTTAAGATACACGGATTTGATACGCAGGCTTCACGGTTCGGCCCTCTTCGCGTCTACGGTTCCGATGCCCCCGCGATTCAGGAATTGATGCGCACCAAGCCGGAATTGGCGCAACCGTTGGCTGCGGATCTGCCATATGTGCGGGCAGAGGTAGTTTGGGCGGTCCGGCAGGAGATGGCGCGAACCGTGGAAGATGTGCTCAGCCGGCGGACGCGTGCCCTCTTCCTGAACGCTAAAGCCGCCTTGGAGGCTGCCCCCAAAGTCGCATCGCTCATGGCGCGTGAACTCGGGCAGGATGCGAATTGGGAGCGGAAGCAACTGGCAGAGTTTCAGAAAGTAGCGGCGAGCTTCGATATCGGCGCTACAATGCCCGCACCCAATTAGCCCGGGCGTTCGCCGACGCATTCGGTGGGCAACAAGATTGCTGTCCCCCTAGACGGATGGCGTATGATGACAGCAATGCGCGTCATCGCTCTCGCCGTTCTTTTTGCCGCGTCCGCCGCCGCTCAGTGGGTCAATCTGCCTACGCCGGGAATCCCGCGCACGCGTGACGGCAAGCCCGATCTTACCGCCGCGGCGCCCCGAACGTCCGGCAGCAAACCGGACTTCTCCGGGATGTGGGTGCCGCGCGACGTCCGGCCCTGCGACCGCAACGAGCGCGGCGTGCAGTGCGCCGAACTTCCCTTGTCGCCGCAATTGAGTAACTTCGCGGCAGACCTCAAAGACGGCTTACCGTATCAGCCCTGGGCTGCTGAGCTGGTCAAGAAGCGCACCAACGACGTTGCGTATATCGACCCGCACACGCACTGCATGCCTCCCAACTTTCCGCGCGCCTGGGCTTTTCCGGAAACCGAGAAGATTTTCCAGACACCCACCCAACTGGTTATCCTTCACGAATTCAACGCCAGCTACCGCCAGATTTTTTTTGACGGCCGCAAGCTTCCCGATGACATGCTGCCCACCTGGAATGGTTACTCGGTCGCCCACTGGGAAGGCAACACGCTGGTAGTCGAATCGGCGGGCTATCGAGACGATTCGTGGCTGGATACGGCCGGCAATTTCTTCTCTAACGCCGCCCGGGTGACAGAGCGCATCCGCCGCCCCAATTTCGGCAGCCTCGACATCGACGTGACCATCGATGATCCCAAGGTGTTCACTAAGCCCTGGACTGTCGCTTTGCACATGAGGCCCCTGCTCGACACGGAGATGATCGACTTCATGTGCCAGGACAACAACAGGGATATCGAGCACATGGTCCGATAGCGCGTGCTTATTCCGGCACGAGCACCTGGACTTGAATAGTTAACTTTGTATTCTCCGAGCTGTTCGAGCTTGAACGCGCCCCCGGGCGTCCCCGCGTACGGTGTGTGGGGGTGGACCTCGCTGGCCGCTTGCCCGAGGGAATCCAGCTACTGCGCTTCCTGTCCGCCTTGGCGATCACTAGATCTTGCCCCACGCGGTGGTCCGCCCGGGAGTGATGCGGATGACCGGTGCGTCATCGGTGAGCATTCCCTGCGCATACTGCGGGTATTTGGCTCGCAGCTTGCGAATCGCCCCGGAACGCTCTTTTTGAGCGGACTTCCCAAGCAGCTTCGCTTTCCCGCGGATCAAGATGTACCAGAGCTGTGTCCAGTCCTCGTCATATGCGTCAATCAGAAGGGCGACACGCGGTACTTCCTGGATGTTTTGCAAACGCGCCAGCCGTTCTCGCGGAACGCGCTTGGGTTTCTGGTCTACCGCTGTGTAGAAGACCTTGCCGTCGTAGACAAAGCAAATCGGTACGATGTGCGGCCGGCTTTTCGAATCGAGGGTCGCAAGCCTCGCAACTCTGGCCGCCTTTAGAATTTTGTCAACTGCTCGGGAAATCCCTTGCCGTTCACGAGACATCGGCTCGCAATCGCGCGTACTTATCGAGGACGCCCAGGATTTCGTCCCGAGTCAGATCGGGAATCGGAAGAACGGCGCGATGGATACCAACGTCGCGGTACTCGGCGAGAGCGGCCTTGTCCGCCGGCGCTGCGAAAACACTGATGGATAGAGTCGAGTAGTCCCGCCCTCCTGTCGATGCCGCGTGGCGCAAGCGGGCGACGGCGTCCTTGGGATTAAACGGCGGCCTGGCGAGGGGCAGCCATCCATCGCAAAATTCAACAACGCGCTTCAGGGTGTAGTCGCTCGAGCCACCGAGAAGTATCGGCGGGTGGGGTTTTTCCGCAGGCTTGGGGTAAAACCAGACGGGGTCGAAGTTCACCATCTCTCCATGGAAAGCCGCCTCCTCCGAAGTCCAAAGCGCCTTCATGGCCAGGATGCGCTCGCGCATGAGTTTGAAACGCGTTTCGTAACGAACCCCGTGATTCTCCATCTCATCGACATTCCACCCGCCGCCGATACCGAAAATGAAGCGGCCGTTCGACAACCGGTCCAGGCTCGCTACGCACTTCGCTGTCACGATTGTGTCCCGCTGCGGAACCAGACAAATGCCGGTACCGAGCCGGATTTTTGTTGTCACAGCGGCCGCAAAGGAGAGCGCGACAAACGGGTCGTGCGTGTGTGAATAAGCCTTGGGCAATTCTCCGCCGCCCGGAAACGGCGTGCGGCGGGATACCGGTATATGCGTGTGCTCCGGCAGGAGTAATGACTCGAAGCCGTGCCCTTCAGCCACACGGGCCAGTTCGCGGATGTCGATGCCGTAATCTGTTGGGAAATAGGAAACGCCGACGTGCATTATCAGTTCTCCTCAGTTTTTTGGTTTTGCAGGCGACATGGAAGACCGGCGTCGTTCCACGCCCGTGGATAACAATTGCGGCGCTCGCCCGGCCGTCAAGATAGTCATTTCAGAGCGCGCACGGGATTGAGGCCGCCGCTCCAGCCGAGGCCTGAGCATCTGTTCGGCGCGGCTTGGTCCCGGTTACTCGTTCTGGGAGAGTCCCGAAGGACTATTTTGACCCAGACCCGCTACCACTGGCCTCGGCGGCATCGGCGGCGCGCGCTCCCGCCAGAATGCCCTGCATTCCGTAGTTCCCCTCGTGGCAGGCGTATTCTATCAGTGCGTCGTCGGTGTGCCGCAGCGGAACTTCCACGGTCCAAGGTTTGACCCATGTATCAGGATCTTCGAACGTCACGTTCCACGTGACGTAATCCCGAGCAGTGCGCTGGAAGCGCTCCACCACGTGAAGCTTTTCGCTGTTGTCCATGAGTGCTCCCGGGCGGTAGTTAGTGGTGTCCACAACCAGCGTGTCGCCTTCCCAATGGCCGCGCGAGTCGCCGTCCCACAGTTTCACGCCCGCGGCGGGATGTGGGCTTCCGTCAAGATGGATGATGCGTGCGTCGTGGATGTTTTCCTGCAGAACGATAACGGTCGTGGCGGTTTGAATGATCTGCATGTAGCTGTTGTAACCAGCTCCGATCCGCGGCGAGCCGAACGTGAGGCAGCGAACGCTCAGCCCCAGGTCTTCCGGACCATCGGGGCGCTTTCCGGGACCTTGACCGAAGGCCGTCTCGTTTTCAACGTAACTCGGACGCTTCGCCAACTCTTGAGCCCTTGGCGTCAACGCAGGAAGTTTGCCGTCTTTGGGATCGATGATGAGAGAGGTTCTGTTGGTCCAATCGCGATTGACGGTCCACACGGAGCTGTAGTCCCCGACCTTGCCGTCAGCGGTGACATATCCCTTCATCTTTCCTTGCGCATTCGCCAAAGCTGCCAGGAAGACGGCATCGCCGAACGCAGCATCTGAGTTACCGTCTTTGAAGAGGTCGTCGGCGGCTCTTTTGATCGCTGTTAATTCCTGTCCCGAGAGGAACTCTTTCCCTTCTAAAGCCTTTGGACGTTGGAGCGGTGTTGCGTTGTTGTTGGCCCACACGCCTTGTAAGTCCGGCTGGCCGTCGGCGGTTCGGGGCGCCTTGTAGTTCGGTGTTTTATAGCTGCCGGTTAACACGCCCTCGGACGTTTTGGGCTGCGCTAAGGCGAGTCCAGACACCAGCGGAAAAACAGCTGCCAACGCGAGTGCCACCTTGAGAGTGCTTTGGTTCATGCAGGTTTCCTTTGCGAAGACCACTTTACAGCAGGAAATCGCCGGTGTCGAGGTGGTAGTCGGTGCATTGACGACGGCATAGCGAGTGGTTTGAGTTACCCTGCCCGGTTCGTCCGTGACCAGTTGATGCGCCACTGTCCCCTTCCCATCGGCACCCAGTAGAGGCGCTTCGGCGGTGTCGCCCGAGAGTGATGATAAAGGGCCGCAGCGCGTTCGAAAAATCCCCTGGTATGCGGCGTCTGGGAAAGTCCCAGCTGCTCCCGATCCAAATGGTGGCAGAACTCATGGCACAGCGTTGCGAAGAACGTCCCGAATGAAGTGACGCGCTTCTGGATCGCGGTTCGCATCCAGACGCGTATCAGTCTCTCATCGAAGTGGTAATCCCCGAAAAGCTCAACGCCCCAACCGTCTTCGCGTACGCGTATGGGACGCGCCCGAAGCACCCGCACCTGTGGAGTCGCCACTCCATAAAACTCGGCCGCCGCGGCCAGGAATGCGGCGCAGGCACTTCGCACGGGCCTGGTTTCTTCCGTGGCGAGGGCTTCCTCGATCGAGCGTGCCGTCCCAACAAAGCGATCATCGGAAGGCAATTCGAGACTGTGCACCTGGTCGCTTCGCAGATATTCCGCCCGAAGCCGCTCGGTTTTGGGAAGGCTGTCCGTGACCATGGAATCCAGCCATTGTACTCGCGGCCCGTCCGAGGTTATACAATCCATCTACTAAGGGGGAATCATGCTAGACCGGCGCCGATTTTTAGGTACACTCGGAGCATTTGCTGCAACCCGCCTGAGCAGGTCGCAGACTTCGGCCGCTGGCACGAGGAAAGCTATTGCTCTCCCGCCGCGCAGAGAGTTGCTCTTGCAAAATGCCTATGTGATGACCATGGATCCCGAATTGGGCGATATTCCGGGAGGCGACGTCCACATCAAAAACGGAGCGATCGTGGCTGTCGGCAAGGCATTAAAGGCGCCCGGCGCGGCCGTCTTCGACGGGCTTCACATGATCGTGCTGCCGGGGCTTGTGGAGACACACTGGCACATGTGGAATACGCTGCTGCGGAGCTTCGCGGGTGAAAAGCCGGATCAGGGATATTTTCCTACTGCCGCGGCCTTCGGCAAGATCATGACTCCGGATGATATGTATCACGGAGCGCGGCTCGCCGCGGCCGAAGCTTTGCACTCCGGGATCACTACCGTCCATGATTTCTGTCATAACGGGCAAAGCCGCGCGCACGCCGAGGCCGATTTACGGGCGCTCCGGGAGGCCGGGCTGCGCGCCCGCTGGTCGTACGGGTGGCCTCAGGGCCTGCCGGACACACAGATTGTTAACCTCGCGGATGTGGAGGGCCTCCATCGCGACTGGGCCAATTTTTCCAATGAAGGATTGCTCACTATGGGCTTTGCCTGGCGCGGCATGTTTCGCAACACTGCGCTGCCGCGCGAGGTGTATCGTCCCGAATTCGAGACCGCCCGCCGGCTGGGGCTCCCCATTTCCGCGCACGTGGGTAGCGCAGAGGATGCCAAGGGCCAGATAGCCGCGCACGCCCAAGAGAATCTGTTGGGCAGGGATGTGCAGATCGTGCATGCCCTTTCAGCGTCGCCGGCCGAAATCGAGATGTTGGCAAAGGCGGGTTCCCCGGTCAGCGTCTCACCCGGCACGGAATTGCGCATCGGTTATGGCTTCCCGAAAGTAGGCGAGTTTCTGGCCGCCGGCGTGCGCGTGGGCGTCTCGGTGGACAACACAGTGCTTGCCGGCGATGCCAATCTGTTCGGCCTCTTGAAAATGGTCAGAAGCATCGAGAACGCTAAGAGCCATGACGAATTCAAGATGTCAGCCCGGCGCGCGCTGGAACTCGGAACCATTGACGGCGCGCGGTCGCTGGGAATCGAGGACCGCGTGGGTTCGCTGAAACCGGGAAAGCGGGCGGACGTGATCATGGTATCGACTCAGCACCTGAACATGGGCGTTTTCACCGACCCCGCCCACTTGCTCGTCGAGTCCGCAGAAGCGGAAAACGTGGATACAGTGCTGGTGGACGGCAGGGTTTTGAAGCGCGGCGGCAAATTAACCAATATGGCGACGGACCAGGTACTGGAAGAGGCTGCGGCTTCGCTCGCGGCCATGCGCACGCGGACCAAGTGGCGGTAAGAAAGAATTAGCCACGGAGACACAGAGATAAACACGGATAAACTCTTGGCCCTTTATCTGTGTTCATCGGTGTTAATCCGTGGCTAAAAGGTTTCACACGTTCAATTCACTCTGCGCGCCAAGAGCAGGTTGGATGGAATCTTGCCGTATCCATAACCAATCCGGAAACTGAGGGTCTTAACGCCGGAAGAGACATACGCTTGTCGCAAGTCGGCCTGCTCGAGCCAGCGAAAGCTGCCGTAGGGCCGGACATAGTCGCCATACAACTGCACCCTCCACGACCGTTCATCGAAAAAGTGGTACGGAATTCCCGAATCGTCCTGCAGCACGGCGGCGCTGGTCGCCAGCAGCCTCTCGCGGATAATCGAAAACTCGGGCTTGTGCATCATGTATGAGGTGGCCTTGAGGAGCGTAGCCGGAGCCTTCAGATTCGTAAGAAACGCCAGAAATGCTTGATTCTCGCGCAGCCTGCTATCTGAAAGGTTCACTGAAAAATAGAAGAGCTTGTGGACCGACTGGTCGTCATCTCTGACAAATTCGATTGCCACGCCTTTGTCGGTGGGCTTGCGCATCACCGGCTCGACCGGACGGTCGATGATTTGTCCCCGGTCGTTTAGCCGCACGTAACGGAAGCCCAATATGGTGTGATGAGACCGCACGAGGAGTTCGAGTATCGGGAGAAAAAGGCCGTCGGTAACCTGCCCGCGAAACTGGCGATCCATTTCACGGGTGACGAAGAAACTCCGGCCTAACTCCGAGGCGAGGGTCTCGCGCACATTCGCGAGATAACTATCGAGATCTTTGCGGCTCAATTGCCTGGGGTCAGGCAAGGTGCCGGGAGGCTCGAGCCCCACCATCACGTATACGGCATTCGCAGGAAAGAAAGTTGTCGCGATCAATGCGTCCGGGCCGCTGAAGGGATAAAGCACCGGGGTCTGGACAATGGAAACGGCGGAGAGTTCCCGTTTCTGGAAGCTTCGCATTGCGCCGAGCGAGGACCCTTCGATCCCGCTCCAGGCCCGCTCGAGTTGCTGGCGATGCTTGATCCATGCCGGTAACCCCTCGAATTCACCGAACGGGCTGCCCGTGCGGGCGGGCAATCCCGCCAGAAAGCGGCCTAGATCATCGGCATACCTGTCCTGGGGGATGGCGCCGGAAAACAGGTCTGTAGCGGCGTTCCCGACCGCGCTGGTGGACGCGCGATGGCACGACGCGCCGAGCACTGCCAGGCAACAGCAAAGAATCCGGACCGAGTACATGAACCGTGGGAGGGGCTGCATATCAAGATATCAGACTCTTCTGACTTAATTATAATATCGGCAGCGATATGGTCGGCTGAAAAATGATTAGATATCAGGATGCCTGTCCGTATGACAAAAGCATGACACGCAGAGCCGGGGCCAATCCAGGTCCGAAGAAGCGTCCGGCACGTGAAAATACCGCGGCAGCCGCCCGCCTTCACCGGGAGGCCCTCGAGTTCCACGCCGCTGGACAATTCGAGGAGGCGCGGGCACGTTGCGCACGGGCAATCGAGATCCTGGAGGGCCGATCCGCGCGACCGGGCGCTGATGTTGCGAATACCCTGAACACCTACGGCGCGATTCACCAGGACCTCGGATTGTATGCGGAAGCAGAGGCCATCTTCCGGCGTTCGGTCGGGATTGAGGAAGGATTGGCCGGGGACGGTGTTGAGCTGGAGCGGCTACGCGTCCGATCGTTGTCTCACCTGGCGGACATCATCCGGGTTCAGGGCCGATACCTGGAGGCGGAAAACATGTTCGAGCGCGCGCTGGCGCTAGCGGAAGCCGCCTTTGGGCCGTACGATCTTCACGTATCCTCCGTCCTGAACGGTTGGGCGGTTTGCTGCAAGTACTCGGGCCGGTTCGAGGACGCGGAGCGGCTCTACCGGCTTGCCCTCGCAATCATGGAGAAGACGCTCGGCCCGGAGCATGCGGAAGTCGCCGCCGTGTATCATAACCTGGGCGGCCTCGAATACTCGCGGGGCCGTTACCCGGAGGCTGAGCCCTACGCTCGCCGCTCGGTAGCTATTCGTGAGAAAGCGCTGGGAGCAGCACATCCTGAAGTGGCGGGCGATCTGGCTGCCCTGGCGGCCATCCTCGACGCACAAGACAGGCATGAGGAAGCCGAAGCGCTGTACCAGCGGGCATTACACATCTTCGAAAGCCAGCTGGGTCAGGAGAGCTATTCGGTGGCGGTCAATTTGAACAATCTCGCGGCGTTGCATTACCGGCGGGGTAACAGCCTGCTGGCCGAAGCTTTCTACTGGTGGGCGCTGCATTTGAAAGAAAAGATCCTGGGGCCCGGCCATCCCGATACGGCGATGACCCTCAATAATCTGGCGGTATTGTTCCGGTCGCAGGGAAAACTGGAAGAGGCGGCGCCGCTATTCCGCCGCGCCCTTGCGATTTTCAAGGAGACTCTAGATCCCGATCACCCCAGCGTAGTCATGTGCCGGGCAAACTACGATGAAATGCAGCAGGAAATCTTAAACCAGAGCCGCGAACAGGAATCCATTTAAAAAGGATTCGGTAGCGCCGCTCGTGTCAGTCAAATCGGCGGAACCTTCGTGAATTCCTCCGGCTTGAGTGCGCGGCGCGTAAAATGCGCCTCCCGGATTGCGCCCTTGAAATAGTCCACGCGGTTCATTCGAACGCCCACCGAAGTGTGGCCTTTACCCTCCGGTTGAAAGGGGACCGCGCCCTTTCCCTGGAGCACCCCATTCACATAGCTGCGGAATTCACTGCCGTCGTAGACCATTGCCACGTGATACCACGCCCCCAGCGGGTGCAGGAGGCTACGATCGAGCAGCGCCTTATTCCCCGCCGGGGTGTTCACGAAGGCGTCCAGGCACCAGCTGTCGCCAAGCAGGCGCGTCTCGAATAACAAACGCGTTTCGGTGTCCTTTCCTGTCGCCGGGTCCTGCTCTGATAGGTGAAACCACCGCTGCTCGGGCGCGCCGCCCGCATCCGGCCGGAATAACGCTTCGAAAGTGAATGTCTCCGCTCCGGCCAGTGGGTGCTCGCCGATGATCAAGGCATCATCGACGCCATTGAACTCGACCGCTTTGCCCAAGGGCGTGTCGATCACCCGCGGATGACCTAGAACTGTTGTGGGCAGCCCGCCCACGTTGTCGATTCGATCAAAGATCCAGACCTCGCCACCACGCGATCCCCGGTTTTGGGCGCGAGCCTCAGGTGTGGCGCCCAGCACCAACGCACTCAAGACATAAAGCGGCAGCCCCAGTCTCATCTACTGATCTTCTCCGCGCGCCGTACCGCCTCTCGCCTGCGGTTTCATCCCCTGCCGGGTCAGGAATGCGAGCAGATCTTTGAATTCCCCGGGAGTAAGGCGCTTATCGTAATCGGTAGGCATCAAGCTCTTCGGTTCAATAACGACGCGCCGCAGCTTGGCCTGGTCAAACGAATGCAGCCGTTGGTCGTTGCCGATCATCTGCAGCGAATATCCATCCTGGTTCATCAGAATGCCGTCGATTTGTTTTCCGTCAGCTGTCGTCACATGCACGGGCAGGTAGCTGTCCATAGGCGGCACCGATTTCAGGTGGGCACCGCCACTGCCGTACTCATGGTGTTGCTCTTTCGTGAGCGCATCGATAATCGTGCTGGCCTTGCGCGTACCGGCAAGATTGTTCAGGTCCGGCGCGGTGAGTCCGCCCCTCCCTCCGAGCATGTGGCAGGTACGGCATTGGCCCTTGCCCCAGAAGATCTGCTCTCCGTGTGCGGCATCCCCGGGCAAGGGGTTGTCAATGGCCGTCCCGCGCAGGGCCTTAATATACGAGGCAACTTTCCAGATTTCCTCTTCTGACAGCTTCTGCGGACCCATGGGCGTCCCCGGTACGCCGTTCTTGATCGTGTTGAAGACCTGCGCATCGCCGGGGCCAAAATCCGTTCGTTCACCGGATACGATCGCCGGTCCGATCTCACCGGCGCTGCCATCCGGTCCATGACAGCCGGTGCAATGTTGTGCGTATAAACCCTCGCCCTCGTGGACCGCCTCCGCCTTACCCTCAAATGGATTCACTGGCGCCCGCGCCCCGCCGCGCTGGGCAAACATCGGACCAACCGCGCAGGCCGCCAGTAACGCCGCGATTGCCAATGCCCGCTTCAAGGATTCACCCCTTGCAATCCAAAGGCGAAAATATTCGTTCCCGATGCGATCGCCAGGAACTGCTCGCCATCCACGCTGTACGTGATCGGGCTCGCAGTGATGAGGTCTCCCGTATTGAAGTGCCATAACGGCTTTCCGCTCTTGGCATCGAGCACCGTGACCTGTCCGAATTGCTCCGGTGTGAATAGGATCCCGCCCGCGGTCGATAGCAACCCGGGGCCATAATGATTCGACCTCACGGCTTTATATTCCCAGACTTTCTTGCCGGTGTTCGCATCGAGCGCGCGCACATAGGCCTGCCATGGCGCATTCGCTGCCTCGATATACCCCGTGCCGGCATTCTTCGCCGTGCTCGACGTAATGAAGTTGATGCCGCACCCTTCCGCCACGGTCACGTAGAAGTACTTCGTGTCAGGACTGTAGGTCGGCGCCGGCCAGTTTGTGGCGCCGGCTGTCGAGGGGCAAGTCATGGTTCCCCGCACCGATGGATCGTGACCGGGTATCACAATCGGCCTTCCCTTCGAATCCAGACCATCCGCCCAATCCACTTTACTGACAAACGGCGTACCCAGCAGGAACTCGCCATTGGTCCGGTCAAGAACGTAGTAAAACCCGTTGCGATTGGCCTGAAGCAGCAACTTGCGCGCCTGCCCTTTAAACACCGCATCGGTTAGCACCAGGGTTTCGGTGGAATCCCAATCGTGCGTATCGTGCGGCGTGTTCTGGAAATACCAAGCCAGCTTCCCCGTATCGGCGTTGATCGCCACGATGCATTCGGTGTACAGGTTATCCCCGGGACGCTCGAAGCCCGTCCACTGGGGATTCGGCTGACCGGTGCCGTAATAGAGGAGATTCAATTCCGGATCGTACGAGCCGCTCATCCACATCGGACCGCCTTGCGGCTTGGCGGCCCCCCACGTCTCTGCCGCCGGTTCGCCCGGTTTCGGGACCGCAACCCAGCTCCAGGCAAACTTACCGGTTTCGGCATCGAACGCCTGAATAAATCCGTCGGGCCGGTTGCCGGAGACAATCACCTTACCGCGGGCGATGATCGGCGCGGCCCCCGAAAGGACGTAGCCGCCCTCCGAGGCCACGTCCCAGCGGACGCCCCCGGTACGCGCGTCGAGCGCCACGAGATGGCTGTCGGATGTCACCATGTAGACTTTGTCGTTGTAAACCACCGTGCCGCGCTGGGGGGATGCGGAAGCCGGCGGGCGCTGATATTTCCACATAATGTTGCCCGTGCGCGCGTCAATCGCATCCACGCGGTTGAATTGCGAGATATACATGACGCCGTTCATCACCACGGGCGTTTGCTCCATCCCGCTGGCGCCTTCCACGTGGTAGACCCATTTCGCCTGAAGCCTGCCGGCATTCGCCGCGGTGATCTGTTTGAGGGGGGAGTAACGCTGCCCGTTGTCAGTGCCGCCGTAGGAGGGCCAATCCTTCGGGTCCGGCCTCTGCGCCAGGGCAGCCATCATGGCGCCAGAGAGCAAAAGCCCGGTGATCAATCGTTGCCTCACATCGCGACATTCTATCAGCGGG
>CAZKVF010000201.1:0-7256 GCA_964556085.1 uncultured Solibacteraceae bacterium | reverse complement strand
ATGGCCGCATTGGAATTGGAGATCCCAACCGAAGGACCGCTGATCTGCTGCCAGCTATAGGTCAGCGTGCCGCCGTCCGGATCGTAGGAACCGGAGCCGTTTAACGTGATAGTGCCTGCCGCCACTCCGAGCTGGTTGGGTCCGGCGTCAGCCACCGGAGGGCTGTTGCCTACGCGCCGCGTCAACAACTGGTAGCGGATACGCGGCACGTCCATCGGCACCGGCGTCTTGACGCTGGCATATTCCTTCGGCCGGATGTAATTGCCGAATTCGAAACCTGCCACAATACGGCCCTTGTCCGAGGGGGACATGAACGTCTCGTTCAGGTCTGCTTCCAGGGTGAACGAAATCTTTTCGTTCAGGGGCTGAACCAGCTTGATCATGGCGCCAGGCATATCGTCCGCGGCGCGCAGGCGCACGTAGCCGGCGTTGGCCTGCACATAGGCGTCGCCCCACAGGCCCAACAGAATGTTGACGCCGTACTGGTTCGCCACGTGTGCATAGGTCTGGAGGAATTCGTAGGGATTTAGGGGAGTGCTGTTCAGGACGGCATCGTTTTTGAACGCCGCCGTTGCGTACCCGCCGATCCGGCCGCGGCTGAAAATATAATCTGCGAGAAATGCTCCCTCGCCCAGGAATCCCGGATGCTGATATTCGCGGAAGGTCATCCCCTTGAAGCTGCCGAATGCGCCCGCCTGCAGGTTATGCCAGCGTTCCACCAGGCCGATATCGAATTGCCCTTCCTGCCGGCCGGGGTAATACATGTACTCGCCCTGCGCCTGCACGGCGTGCGTGCCGTCACCGAATGGCGAAAAGAATTGACCGCGCCCGCTGACCGTGAAATCGCCGTTACCGAAGCGATTGGGCCCATAAGACGGCCCGACGTTGATGCCCACGAGCGAGAATTTCTGGTTGCGCCGCTGAATCTCATTGGCAATATCGCTGGCTGATGGCCCGGCGGGGGGCGCCGGTTGCACCACTGGGGCTGGGATCGTTTTGGGCAGGCCGCTCACCTGGTCGCGAATTGTGTCCTGCTGGTTCTTCAAATCGGCCAGTTCGCCTCTTAGCTTTTCGTTTTCCCCTTGCAGATTCTTGAGTGCGGAAAGGATATCATCCAGCTTGTCCAATTGGCGGCGCACGTCGTTGCAGCAATCGCTCGAAGCGGCCTGGGGGATAGCGTTGATCACGTCGCGGATGCCACCCTCTTTGATCGTGCGCCCCTGGCCATCCATCACGAGCAGCGTCACGCGCCGGTTGATGAAGCGCCCCTCACGAGTCGTGTTGCTCACCGACGGAGCGGTTTTGCCCTGAGTTGCGGTTGTAATTTGGTTGTCGCCGGCGCCGTATTTGATCAGGAAGTCTCGTACGGCGCTGGCTCGCGCTAGGCCGAGCCGTTCGTTGTAAGCGACCGCCCCCACATCGTCAGTGTTCCCGGTAACGCGAACGCGGTAATCCCGGTGTTGCATCAGTAATTCCGCCAAGCGCAACAAGCTGGGATATCCGTCGGAAAGAGTCGAGGAATTGAACTCGAAATTGATTTCTTCCCAATCGTCCTTGGTTTGAGTGCCTGGATTGAGGCCCTGGGCCAGGAGACTCGACACCATGAGGGGGAGTGCGCCGCAGACCGCCAGTCTCTTCATGGTTTCTTTTTGCACCATCAGGATACACCGGAACGGTTGCTTTATCTGCAGCGAATATTGGGGTTAACCACTGTTGGTACTGTTCAGCACGCCGCGGAGATGGTACTTCTTCGAAGTGCGACAATGGGACGTAGGCTGTCGGACGGGCAGTCGCTCCCGGATCTGCAAAGATGCGGGGGAGGAAAGTCCGGTCTCCATAGGGCGGCGTGCCGGCTAACGGCCGGGGTCCGGAAACGGATACGGAAAGTGCCACAGAAAATATACCGCCTTGTTCATTCAAGGTAAGGGTGAAATGGTGCGGTAAGAGCGCACCGCGGCGGGAGCAATCTCGCTGGCAGGGTAAACCCCACGCGGAGCAAGACCAAATAGGGGAGGAGGAGCGGCCCGCTCTGTCAGACTCCCGGGTAGGTCGCTTGAGCCGCCCAGCAATGCGCGGCCTAGAGGAATGACTGCCGCCCCCATAAAGGGCACAGAAACCGGCTTATAGTCCGGCAGCCAACATGCACCCAAGCAGTAAGGTGGGGCAGGCGCTTCCGCCTGCCATTTTTTCCGCCCCGTATACCCACCGGTCCGCCATAAAAAAATTTGCCGGCGCGCAGATCGCGATGGCTGCAAACGCCGCGGGCAGCGCCGGTGTTTTGAGCCGTTCCACCAGGCAATACGTTAACAGTGTATTGCCCACTAATGAGATCAGCCCATTGCTAACGTGAAAACGCCACAGCCGGGCTGATCTTCGCCGAAGCCCGTCCAGCCTTCGGTCGCGCCATGTGAACCGCTCATGCCAAAGAAAGTTGTGCAACACCACGATCTCAACGGCGATTGGCGTCGCCACGGCTTCCGATACCCGAAAACATTTCATCAACAAATAAAAAAGAAGGATTTGTAACCCGGCCCCTAGAGCCCCAACCAGGTTGAACCTGCCGAACCGGGCGCATGCCTGCCGGCTGCTCATCGGGATGTCTCCAACCGATACAGGGCGACGGTGTGGCGCAGTGCCGCTGCCATCGCCATAACTGCCATTCCCACAAGTGCGACCACTCCTCCCAGGTCAAACAACAGCAGATGCCGTCCCCCAATTTCCGCAAAGGGATTTCTGAACACGGCTGCGTTTCCCACGGCTAAGAGGATCCGAATCTCGGTCGGGCCAAAAAGGCCGTGTGATAAGTGAAAGCGCCCGATCGTATATGTTGCGAGATAACTCTCGATTGACAAGATATAAAAGCCCAGCAGCATCCCTGCTGCCACCTGCCAGTGCACATAGCCCGAGTAACTAAGTCCGGCCATGAGAGCTAAGGCGCCGAAGGTGTCCGCGATATGATCCACGTAAAATCCGTATCGTGGACGCTGCTGGTCACGCACCCGTGCCAACGTCCCATCAAGACTGTCGCCCAGCCAATTGAGGAATAGGAAACCATTCACCAGCCACAACAGGCTGGGATGTTGTGAGGCCAGTGCATAGGCTGCGCCTGCCAATAACTGTGAAACAAATGCCAGCGCTGTCAAATGGTCGGGATTGATGACGTCGGGTGTCCGCCGGGCCATCCACGTCAACAGCCGCCTCTCGGCTCCCGCAGTGAGGGAACTATGAATTCGCGGCGCGTCCACAAATCCTGGTTTCCGCCCCTCGCAGGCCCGGCTTCCTCTCGCGGGAATTTCAGTTAACGTGGTCATGGATCTGCATCCTCCTCGCATTAGCTGCCAGTGCGTTTTTTGTTGCTGTTAAAGTGAATTCCAAAGAATCCCGCGGCAGGCTTTTAGTGATCGGCGCAATCAGCCAGCCCAGGCCGGCCGGCACATCGCGCGTAAGCGAGACCGCTTCGCATTGCATGAGTAGCCCATCCCGGCTCTCGGCGAAACTCCAGTAGGAGTTCAACCGCCAAAGGAAGCCGTCGTCTGCACCCTCCGCGCGCCGGCGCTCCCGCGCGGCCCCGGGCTGGTCGACTTGCCAGATATGTGTGCTTCGCGAGAAGCTGTGGCCTCGATGGTTGCCGTCGAGCCCGGATTCAATTTCGAATTCGGCATCCAGCACAACCGTGATGATCTGTCGCTTTTTGAATCGCATCGCCAGCGTGGCCCGCCCGCCGCTCTCCTTCAGAGCCTTTGAGGAGACCACTTCCGGCGCGTAATATTCAGAAAGGTGACCGTAATCACGTAATAGGGCCAATAGGTCTTTCGGGCGCGCCCCAGCGACGAACGCTCCGCCGCGCCAGTGGTGTATGAGCCCACCATCCACCTCCCAGCTCCCGCCGTTCACCGGTTCGATTCGGATATCGCTTGGAAGCTCCGGGTCCGGCTCGAAACCATGTCTCGCAAGCTGCGCCTCCACGTTCGCGATGTAGCTTTCAAAGGAGTTCTCGGCTGGCGGGCTCAAATGGGCCGCCAGGCAGAGCGCTGGCACCACGAGCAAAGTTGCCACGGTTTGCGGAGTCTGTCGCATGATGCACCTCGCGATTGAAATTTAGCCCCGAGCCGGCTCCATGCACCATGCTTTGCGGTTCACTTGTGCTTCAAACGCATCTGGTTTCCACCTCATCGTGTAACACTCTGAATAGCCGGGCTTTATCGCAAATTGTCCCTCCGGACGACTGGGGCTAAACTGGAAACTTCCATGCCAGGCGATGCTCGAGGCCGTGTCTTCTGCTTCGGAGTGTTCGAGGCCGATGAAGCACAGGGCGAATTACGCAAGCACGGCATCCCCATCAAGCTTCACGCTCAACCGTTTCAGCTCCTGCTGATGCTTCTGGAAAGACCCTCGGAGGTGGTAACGCGTGAAGAGATGCGGCGTCGCTTATGGGGCGAGGACACATTCGTGGATTTCGACCACGGCCTCAGCAGCGCTGTCAACAAGATTCGAGAAGCGCTCCAAGACTCTGCCTCCCGGCCCCGCTATGTCGCGACAATCTCCGGTAAGGGCTATCGTTTCATCGCTCCAGTCTCTGAGGTCTCCGGCATGAGTGCAAAGAGTCTGGCAGAACCCGCCCCCGCGGCTTTCTCGAGCGAGAGCCGCCCGGAGGGACCTCGCGCTACAATCCTCTCAACCTCCGAGGAACTCCCTGCCGCGCCGCACAAGCTCGTCCGGTCGCTGCTTCTGCTGGTTCAGATGCTCTACTTGGGTGTCTATGTGACCGCGCTCGCAAATCTTACCGAAGTCGATGAGATCTTTATAGAGGCCAGGATGCTCCCCCCGGCACTGTTTATGACCGCGCTGCTGATATCGGCTGTCGTGCTGATCCCCGTGCGGCTATATCTTATGGCCGCCGTTGCCTTCGATCTTCGGGACCTTTCCCCTAAATTTGCCCGTATGTTTCCGCTTCTTCTGGTCCTGGACTTGTTGTGGGCGCTATCCCCGTTTTTGCTGGTCCATCATGTCAGCACAAGCCTCGCCCTCGGAATGACCGCCGCGCTGGTTTATTTACCATTTTCTCAGCGGTCGCTGGTCTTGATGTCCACGCGCGGGCGCTAACCCTCTTCTCTGCGGCCTCTGAACCCTCTGTGCTCTCCAATATTTGTCTTGGTTTTCTCCGTGGTGAATCCCGCTTCTTTCCTCAGACTTTCCACTCCATGGCCAGCCGCACCATAGTCCGCAGCGGCAACCCGGTCGCACCCTTCGCCAGAAACGGTTTCCCATCGTCCAACCACGCAGTGCCTGCGATATCCAAATGCACCCAGGGCGTTTCCTCGGCGAACTCTTTGAGGAACCAGGCCGCTGTGATCGCGCCGCCCCAGCGCCCGCCCACGTTGGGCAGATCGGCGAACGCGCTCTTGAGGTACTCCTTATAGTCGGCATCGAGCGGCATGGGCCACATGCGCTCACCTTCGGCATTGGCCGCTGTGAGGACGCGATCCCGCATGCCATCATCGTTGGCAAACAGGCCCACCCGCATGTGACCCAGCGCCACCACAATTGCGCCCGTAAGCGTCGCGGCGTCCACCAGGTGCGTGCAGCCCTGGCGGCGCGCATAGGTGATGGCGTCGGCCAGGATCAGGCGGCCCTCCGCATCGGTATTGATGACTTCCACGGTCTTGCCTGACATCGTCGTAACGATATCTCCTGGCCGCTGCGCCCGGCTTCCAGGCATGTTTTCCACGCACGGGATGAAAGCCGAAACCGGCATGGCGGGCTTAAGCTGAGCCAGCGCGCGCATGGCTCCGATCATGGCCGCGCCGCCCGCCATGTCGTACTTCATCTTCTCCATGCCCTCGGCCGGCTTGATCGAGATGCCGCCCGTATCGAACGTCACGCCTTTACCCACCAGTCCGAGATGCGCGGTCCCCACGGCCTTTTCCGGCCGGTAGCGCAACACGATCAGCGCGGGCGGCTCGGCACTGCCTTGAGCCACGCCCAGCAGCGCGCCCATGCCCAGGGCTTTCATTTGTTCCAGGTCGAGAACCTCGCATTCGAGCCCAAACTCAGCCGCCATCTGCCGGGCGGCGGCGGCAATGTTGGCTGGCGTCAGCCGGTTCGCAGGCTCATTTACCATTGATCGCGTAAAATTCTGGGCCTCAGCCACAATGCGTCCCCGCGCGACGGCTTCTTCCACACCGGCCGCTTCGCCCGCCAACACAATCCGGAAAGACCCCACTTCCGTTTTGTCGTTGCCCGTCTTATATTGGTCCGGCTCATAATTGCCGAGAACGGCGCCTTCGACAGCCGCCGAGACATAATCCACTTTCGACCAGCCGGGTTCCAGACCCAGCGCCACGTTCTTGCATGCTTTGGACTTCAGATGCCGTATGGCCGCACCAACCACTCTGCGCATTTGCGCGGCGTCAAATTCGGCCGCTGTACCGCCCCCTGCGAGCAATACCCTGGTCGCTGCCATGCCGGGCGGGCGGTGGATCAGCGTCAGCTCAAATGCTTTGCCCTTTACCTCGCCGCTGTCGAAAAATGCCCCGGCGCCGAAGCGTTCTTCCTTGCTTCCTTCGAGGACTGGGACGACCAACGCGTCGGCTTCGATCTGTTCCAGAGGTTTCCGTTCTATGGTGATTTTCATCTCTTTGATTGTGGCGCACAGCATCAATGTGCTGGATACTTCCAAATTTGGAAATCCTTCGAGTCCCCGCGAATAAACGTACCGACACCCGAATTTATGGGGCTATACGCCTGTTTCCATTGGGAATCCGGAAAACGTATAGTAAAATGAAAGCTGTGTCCGAGGGCCTTCGAAGTTCCAAAAGTTGTAACGGTTAGATGCAGTGGAACGTCAAACCAACTTGGACAGCGGTTCTCCATTTTGGGAGCCGAAGAACTGAAAATGGCCGACCTGTCTCATCCAAATAATCCGTTCAACGACGCTGACGACCACCTCGCGCGTCTGCTCGCTCCGCAAGAAGAATTCTGGTTCCGGTCGCTACAACAGAACCTGAAGGACCTCTTCCACCCCCCGAAGCTTCCACCTTTGGAGGTGACTTCCAAGCCTGTTGCTGTTAAGGACATTTGGGGCCTGTATGGGCGCCAGAAGAAGTCCTGGGCCATGTCGACGGGCTTCCAAGCGGCTATCGTAGTACTGCTTTTCACGGTGTTGTCCAGCAAGACCGTGCAGAACGCGGTGAAAGAAGCCGTGGAGATTTACGCGCCGGTCGACATTTCGGCCTATAAGCCCAAACCGCAGAAAA
>CAZKVF010000200.1:0-6273 GCA_964556085.1 uncultured Solibacteraceae bacterium | reverse complement strand
TGTACATGCGCTACTGGCGTCCGGGGCGAGTACTCGAAATTTCCTTCATCGGATTTCTGCTGGTGATCGCCAGCATTTTCGGCGGGCAGTGGATCGCGCAATCCAGTACATGGGCGCCGGTATTCACGATGACGCCGATCGCGCTGGCTATCTGCATCATGATTTATGGATTTTTCGCCAGCGCGCTACCGGTATGGCTGCTCCTCGCGCCGCGCGATTACCTCAGCACGTTCGTCAAACTCGGAGTCGTGATAGCCCTGGCCCTGGGCATTCTTGTCGTGCGTCCCGAACTGCAACTGCCGGCTTTCACGCGGTTCGTGGATGGCAGCGGCCCGGTATTCGCCGGCAAGATCTTCCCGTTTTGCTTTATTACGATCGCCTGCGGGGCCATTTCCGGATTTCACTCGCTCATTTCATCCGGAACTACTCCCAAGCTGATCGCCAAGGAATCACATATCTTCCCGATCGGCTACGGCGCCATGCTGATGGAGAGCTTCGTGGCTGTGATGGCCATGATCGCCGCTTGCGTGCTTCAGCCGGGTGTATATTTCGCTGTCAACTCACCCGCGGGCGTTGTGGGCACGACCCCGGCCGCGGCGGCGGCGACCATCTCCAGTTGGGGCTTCCCGGTGACCGCCGGGGATATGGCTACGCTTGCGCACAACGTTGGCGAACAGACGTTGTTTTACCGCACCGGCGGAGCGCCCTCGCTCGCGCTCGGAATGGCCGCTATCTTCGCGCGCGGCGGTGGGGGCCAGGCCGTGCTTGGCTTCTGGTATCACTTCGCCATCATGTTCGAGGCGCTCTTCATTCTTACCATCATTGCGGCGGGAACCCGGGTGGGGCGCTTCATGCTGACCGATTTGCTGGCCCATATGCAAATCGGGCCCGCCAAGGCGAGCCGCAGCGGAATCGGCTGGGTTATAGCGACTACGCTGGTGATCATTGCGGCCTGGGGCTATTTCCTGATCCAGGGCGTGCGCGATCCGCTTGGCGGCATCAATTCCCTCTGGCCGCTGTTCGGCATTTCCAACCAGTTGCTGGCTGCGCTGGCACTGTGCGTGGCCACCACCATCCTTCTCAAAATGCACGGCCCAAAGTATATGTGGATTACCTGCGTGCCTCTGATTTGGCTGGCCACGGCAACCTTCACCGCGTCTTATCAGAAGATCTTCTCGCCGCTGCCCGCCCTGGGCTTCCTGGCACAGGCCCGCCAACTGGAACTCGGTCCGCAGTCGCCCGCCACGCGTGAGCTGATCTTCAACGCGCGCCTCGATGCGGTCGTGTGCGGCCTGCTCGCCGTTCTGGTAGCTGTGATTCTGGTGGATTCTCTGCGGGTCTGGTATGGCCTTCTGCGCGGCACGCGGGATACACGTATCTTTGAAGCGCCCTTCGTGCCCTCCCAGCTCCAGCCGGAGGAAATATGAGTCCCGACCATCGGGCCCCTCGGCGAGTAGGACCAGCCTCCTGGCTTGTCAGGTTTGCCCGTCTTTTTTTAGCTACTCTGCGCGAAATCGCCGATGAAGGCGCCTATGGCAGGCATCTCTCGGCGTTAGGGCGGACGCCCTCAGCCGAGGAATGGCGGCGCTTTTCCGAGCGCCGTCTCCTCGCTAAGTACGCCCGTCCGAAATGCTGCTAACGCAGGTCAGTCTGCGTTACTCTTCACCTCGCTCGTTCCAACGATCGCGCATCCGCTGGCGGAAATCCATGCGCATCTGGTCGGCTTTGGCTTGTTGTTCGGGGGTCAACGTGTGGTAGAACTTCGCCCTCGCTTCCGCGTAGATCGCCGTCATTTGGCCCACCAGCTTACCCTTGGTCGCGGCGAGCTGTTGGATCTCCGCACTCCGGTCGGCCTTCACGGCTGCCGTCATGGCTTCGCGATTCGCCTTGAGTTCCTCCCGGATGGGCATTGCACTCTCGTGCGCCTTCTGGAAGATGGTGTGGAACTCCTTCCGTTGCGCTTCTGTAAGGTTCAGCTTTTGCGCCACCTCGTCCATATGCTGCTTCATCATGTTCCGCGCCTGGCCTTGAGCGCCGGCTAGCGGGTGCCCTGGCGGTAATTGGGCTTGCGCGAAGGCCATTCCGGCCGCTAACGCCCCCATTGCTGCGAATTGCATTACGTTTTTCATACTGAGTAGTGCCACCTCTCAACTTCACTCTAAAAACTTGATGTAAATTCCGTTTGTCTGGTATGTAAAACAACGCAAAAATGGGGTTTCAGCCCATTAACCACCTGGCGGTTGCCTCTTCTTGGTTGGCTCTGGCTTCGTCTTTACGAAGCCTTACGCTCCCGGATGCGCGCCCGTGTTAAATTTTAGCCGTGCACATCCTGCTGATCGATGACGACGCTGAATTGTGCGCATTGCTCGGTGAGTTCCTGCGCCGCGAGGGCTTCACAGTCGATTTCGAGCATGAGGGGAATCGTGGACTTGCCCACGCCCTCACCGGTGGCATCGATCTGGTGGTGTTGGACGTAATGTTGCCCGGGCTCGACGGCTTCGAAATTTTGCGCCGGCTGCGCCATCAGAGTAAAGTCCCGGTGATCATGCTGACCGCGCGAGGCGAAGATGTGGACCGTATCGTGGGACTGGAACTCGGGGCTGACGATTACCTGCCGAAGCCCTTTAACCCGCGCGAGTTGGGCGCGCGCATGCGCGCCATCCTGCGGCGCTACGAGCAGAGCCGCGAAGTTCCGGCAGTGTCCGGAAGGGTGGAGGTGAATGGCGTGATTCTCGACCCCGGAACACGCCAGGTGCTGAGCGCCGGCAAGCCAGTCGAGCTCACCACTTTCGAATTCGACATCCTCGAGATGCTTATGCGCTCGGCGGGGCGTGTGCTGTCGCGCGACCGGCTGATGGAGAACTTTTACAACCGGAAAGCCACGCCCTACGATCGCTCCATCGACATGCACATCAGCCACCTGCGCAAGAAGCTCGAAACCGGCCCCACGTTGATCAAGACCATCCGCGGTGTTGGGTATCAGTTCTGCCGCTCTCCGGAAGACGCGCAGGAGCCGGCATCCGTGCCGCAGAGTTCGTAATCGATGAACTCCCTTTTTGCCAAAATTCTGCTGTGGTTTTGGACCTGGATGGCCATCGCTATCGTAGGCTCGGCGTTCATCTCCGCGCTCGAATTCCGCCGCAACGATTCCGATCTGCGGGCGCCCGCGGCGCAGTTGATGACCTTTCACCTCAGCCAGGCGCGGTGGGCTTACGAAACCGCGGGTCGGCCGGGCCTCCAGCAGTTTCTCGCCTCGGTGCGCCGCGCCTATAATGCAAGAGGCGTTCTCACGGACGAGAAAGGGATGGATCTCCTCACTGGGGAAAACCGTTCCTATCTGATCCGCCGGGCGCACTCGCGTCCGCCTTACCAGTTTTTCCGCGCGGGCAATGCCATG
Organism: uncultured Solibacteraceae bacterium; assembly: GCA_964556085.1. Classification (GTDB taxonomy): domain Bacteria; phylum Acidobacteriota; class Terriglobia; order Bryobacterales; family Bryobacteraceae; genus PSRJ01. Next base: position 2,876 of record CAZKVF010000200.1, on the reverse strand, counting down.
ATGGCGCGGGCGGCCGACGACGGCCGCTATTGGTACTTCTTCGAAGTACCCGATGCTCAGGTCGGGACGTGGTTCCTGCAATGGGATCACGTTTTCGTGCTGGTGGCAGCCGTACTGCTGTGTTACTGGCTGGCGCTGCACTTGTCCGAACCCGTGCGCCAGTTGCAGCGGGCCGTGGAGCGGTTCGGCCGCGGCGACCTTTCCGCCCGGGTCGGCTCCAAACGGCGCGACGAGCTGGGGCAACTGGCGCGCACCTTCGACCGCATGGCCGGGCGAATCGAGACTTTGCTCAACGCCGAGCGCCGTCTGCTGCTCGATATCTCCCACGAATTGCGCTCTCCACTGGCGCGCCTGGGCGTGGCCGTCGAACTGGCCCGCTCGGGCGCCGACCTGGAAAGCAATCTGAATCGCATTCAAAAGGAATCTGACCGCCTCAATTCGCTGGTGGGCCAATTGCTTCAGGTCACCAGGGCCGAAGGAGATCCCTCCGTGCTCCGCCGTGAGCTCGTCCGCGTGGATGAACTGGTGCAACAGCTGGTGGACGATTCCAGCATCGAGGCGCAAGCCCATGGCTGCAAGTTGCAGTACAACGGAGGCCAGCCCGTAGTCGTCGATGGCGATCCCGAGTTGCTCCGCCGCGCCGTGGAAAATGTGATTCGCAACGCGATTCGCTTTGCTCCCCGCGAAACCGCTGTGGAAGTCTCTTTGGCGCGCAACAATGGCAAGGCCGTGCTGGACGTGCGGGATCGCGGGCCGGGCGTGCCCGACGAGGCCTTGCCGCGCATATTTGATGCGTTCTACCGCGTGGAATCCGACCGCGCCCGCGCCAGCGGCGGCGTCGGCCTGGGCCTTTCCATAGCACGCCGCGCGATAGAGTTGCACAAAGGCGCCATCCGCGCGCGCAACGCCGGGCCCGGCTTGGAAGTCGAGATGGAACTGCCGGTATCACCCCTCTCCAGTGCCGCTTGAACCCGGTCCGCGATTCGGATATAGTTCCCAAAGAGCCATGCGCGCAAAACGGTCCTTCGTCTTCACCGTTGCGCTGTCGATTGCCCTTCCCGCTTTGGCGCATCATAGCCTGGAAGCGCAATTCGATCCGAACCACACCGTCACGATCAACGGCACTCTGACTAAAATCAATTGGAGTAATCCCCATGTGCATTTCCTTGTCGATGTGATGGAGCCGGGGCAGAGCGGCACCTGGGACGTGGAACTGGGCAGCCCCAACGCGCAGCTTCGCGGCGGTTGGAAGATCGACACCTTCAAGCCGGGCGATCGCATCGTGGTCAACGCCTACCAGGCGCGCGATGGGTCGCATATCGGCTTCGCCCGTAAAATCAGCAAAGCGGGTAAGTAATCTTCGGTTGCTAAGTCGCGCGGGCCGCTTCGCGGTATTCCCGTTCCGATTCGGTCGGCAGGAGAACCCATAGCGTGTAGATCCCCAGAGCCGTGCCGAACGGTATGTCAATCAGGTTGAAAACGCCGGTCACGATGGCCAGCATGCGCGCCCAGGACTCGCGCTGAATCAAGCCCCATCCCGCCGCCAGCCCGACCACCGCGCCCGCCACAAAAAGGAAACCGATTCCGGAAACGATGTTGTGGACGAAAAAGGGCACGCCCGGGATGAAGCGCGGGGAGCCGAACATAGCCATCATGGCCAGCCCTGGAATTAAGCGGAAACCCGAGAGTATCAGCCACAAGATGCCCAGGATGCGAATATGGCGCGCAACGCGTCCCGCCCCGGCAGCCGCTGCGGGGGCCGCGGCGAAACCCGATAAAGCTTTGCCGCAAGTGGAGCAAAAGCGCGCGTTGTCCGGCAACTGGGTGCCGCATTGATCGCAATACATGTGCGCTGCCTTTCTGGTTTCACCATACAATATACGGCAAAGCGGGCCGGCTTGTTCCCGGTCTATACTGCATAGAGCGCTAAAGGAGCATCCGCATGAACGTTCGTACCCGTCGCGATTTTTTGCGCATTGGCGGCGGCGCCACTGCTTGCGCAGTATTGGCGAAAGCCGCCGATCCAGTGCTGGGGATGATTTTTCCGCCTGCCAATTATCCGGTGCCGCCGGAGGCGCTTACTCTTTATCCCACCGGTGTACGTTTCCTGGCGGAGGGAGTCGGCCTGGAGCGGATGACGCCGGAAGAGTACGACCGCGTCTTCGGCCGGATCGTGCCCGTGGCCGAGAAGATGGCCAAACAAGGCGCGAATGCCATCTCGGTGATGGGAACCTCCCTGACGTTTTACAAGGGCGCGGCCTATAACCAGCAGTTGATCGACACCATCAAAAAGGCCACCGGCCTGCCGGCTACCACCATGAGCACCGGGATTGTTGAGGGATTGAAAGATGCCGGCGGCCGCCGTATCGCGGTGGCGACGGCCTACAACGACGAAGTGAATCGCCGGCTCCGCGTGTTTCTGGAGGAGTCGGGGTTTGAAGTTCTGACCATCAAAGGGCTAGGCATCGAGCGATTCGCGGACTCGCCGCCGGTTACTCAGGACGGACTGCTCCAGTTCAGCGCCGGGGTTTGGGACTCCGCGCGCCAGGCTGATTCCCTGCTGATCTCCTGCGGCGCTCTGAAAACGCTGGAGCTGCTGGTCCCTCTGGAAAAGCGCTGTAAGGTGCCTGTGGTTTCGAGCACCCCCCACGCGCTGCGGTCGGGTGTCCGGCTGCTGGGCCTCAGCGGCCGCTCGCCCGGCTTCGGATCTTTGCTGGAAAAGGGATAAAAACGCACTGCTACCAGGTGGTGGGGCAGGCGCTTTCGCCTGCCAATCTGTCCAAGGGAGCACCGCCAGCCTTAAGGAACCGTATTTCGAGCGGCCGATTCCAAATGCCTGTAGAACCCCAGGTCGGCGGTCGTCAGCAGCTTAGTAA
>CAZKVF010000199.1:0-26091 GCA_964556085.1 uncultured Solibacteraceae bacterium | reverse complement strand
GAGCGTCGGCCCTCACGGGTGGATTCATCTCGCTTCATTTCTTGCATCTGATTGACGGGCAGCAATTGGGACTGGTTTACTGAATCCTATTCAGGTCCGTTGATCTCGCAGGCCAAAACGTGTTTGGAAACACGCAGGTGGGCTGAATGTAGCTTCTAGTGATCAAAAGATACGCGACCCTTGCCTCCGCCCACCCGCCTGGTATATCGTAAGATATATCATGAGTAAGGAATGGTTTGGCACTAGCGCAGGGCCCTGGCCCTGGACGCCTTTCGCCTGGGGCGGCAGAGCCAGGTTTTTTGAATCGGGCGAAGTGCGTCTTGCAATCCTCTCGCTCCTGAGCGACGGGCCCAAGCATGGGTATCAGCTCATGAAGGAGCTGGAAGAGCGGTCCGGGGGCCTGTACCGCGCGAGTGCGGGAAGCGTCTACCCCACGCTGCAGCAACTCGAAGACGAGGGCCTGATCCTGGCGGAGCAGCGCGAAGGCAAGCGAGTCTACAGCCTCACCGAGGCAGGCCGCGCCGAACTCGCCAAAGATCCCGAGGCGGTGCGGCGCATCTGGCGGCGGGCCGAGCAGTGGGAGGAGTGGGGTCAGTTTGGCAATCCCGAAACCATGGGCACCCTCTGGCATTCCGTGGGACCGCTGATGAAAGCCGTGTGGAAGGCTGCCGGACGCGCCGGCAGGCACCCCGGAAACTTGGATCGGATCCGCGAGATCCTGGACCGCGCCAGCCGCGATCTGGAAGCGCTCTGAATCCAGCGCTAAAATGACGAGCTGAAAGCGGAACGCCGATGACTCTTTTATGATCGATCGCGCCGGCGCCTGGGAGATTCTTTGCGAGTTTACGCAGTCGGAGAGTCTCCGCAAGCATGCCCTGGCGGTGGAAGCCTGCGTCGCCGCTTATGCCCGCCGCTTCCGCGAAGACGAGCAGAAATGGTCTGTTACCGCTCTGCTTCACGATTTCGATTGGGAAATCCATCCGCAGGCGCCCGACCATCCCATCAAAGGCGAAGCAATCCTGGCGGCGCGGGGTGTGCCCGAGGAGATCCGGCGCGCCATTCTGTCACACGCCAATTATAGCGGTGTGCCCCGCGTTTCGGCTCTGGAGAAAACCTTGTACGCCTGCGACGAACTGGCTGGGTTCATTACCGCGATTTCCTACGTCAAGCCGCACCGCAGCGTGTTCGAAGTGGATCTTTCATCGGTAAAACGCAAGATGAAGGACAAGGCTTTTGCGCGATCCGTCAACCGGCAGGACATCATCGAGGGAGCGGGCGAGCTGGGGGTTCCGTTGGACGATCACATCGACTTCTGCATCAAGTCCATGCAGGCCAAAGCGGAGGAGTTGGGCATCAAGGGTTCCTTGTAACTTGTGGGGCAGGCGCTTTTCGCCTGCCAATCTCGCGCCGGCGGTGTTCCGCCGGGGATGCGTTATCCCCCCTGCCCCATATCGCTCGACGTCCCGCCGGCCGCCGGGACGTAGCACTTTAGTGTGTAGTCCATCACCATGCGGTCGGCATTGAAGCGCCAGCCGAGGGTGCGGATAGTGCGCTTCATGCGCTTGATCCAACCGCGTGGTAGGCCGTCACGGTCCCGTTCGTAATATAGTGGGATCACTTCATCGCGCAACACGGCGTAGAGGTCTTCCCGGTCGCGGCCGTCGTGAACATCGATGTTCGAATGCGTCCGGCCGGTGCCAATCGCAAACCCGTTCAGGCCGTCATACGCTTCCGCCCACCAGCCGTCCAGGACCGAAAGGTTCAGCCCGCCATTCAGCACCACTTTCTGGCCGCTCGTGCCTGAAGCCTCCAGCGGCCGGCGTGGGTTGTTCAGCCAGACATCGACGCCCTGGACCAGGTGGCGCCCGACATTGATGTCGTAGTCTTCGATAAAAACAAACTTGTCGGAGAACTTTTTTTCACGCATGAGCGCGGCGACCTGCTGGAGCATACGCTTGCCCGGATCGTCGCGCGGATGGGCCTTGCCGGCGAATACGAACTGAACGGGGCGCTTCGGGTCGTTCACCATGGCGCCCAGCCGCTCCATATCCGCAAGCAGCAGGTTCGCCCGCTTATAGGTGGCGAAGCGGCGCGCGAATCCGATGGTGAGCGCATCGGGGCTGAGGATGCGGCTGAGCTTCTCTGAAACCCCCGGCTCCTCGCCGCGGCGCTCGGCCTGGCGCACGGCTCGCTGGCGCACGAATTCCAGCAACCGCAGTTTCAAATTGAGATGGGTTTCCCAGAGTTCGCCGTCATCGACGTTCTCGATCCCCTCCCAGATACGCGACTCGCCGCTGTGCTGATGCCAGCCGGTGCCCAGATGACGGTCGTACAGCCGGAACATCTGGGGTGCGAGCCAGGTAGGGACGTGCACGCCGTTAGTGATATGGCCGATCGGAACCTCGTCTTCCGGTTTGCCGGGATGCAGGCCGGTCCACATGGCTCGCGATACCTCGCCGTGCAGCGCTGAAACGGCATTAGCGCGCCTCGAAAGGCGCAGCCCGAGCACGGTCATGCAGAATTCCTCGTACGGGTCGGACGGGTTCTCGCGTCCTAGTCCCATTAGGCTTTCGAACGAGAGGCCGAGGGATTCGCGCAGGGGACCGAGGTGCTCTTCAATGAGGCCACCATGGAAACGGTCATGTCCCGCCGGGACGGGCGTGTGCGTGGTGAAAACCACTTGGCGGGAGACGCGGCGCGCCGCCTGGTCGAAGCCCACTCCTTCCTCCTGCATCCGGTCGCGAATGGCTTCCAGCACCGCAAAACCGCTATGCCCTTCGTTCAGATGAAAGACGCTGGGAGTGATGCCCATGGCTTTTAATGCGCGGTAGCCGCCCACGCCCAGGAGTAGCTCCTGCCGGACGCGGTCACGTCCATCACCGCCGTACAGGCGCGAGGTGAGCTCATGGTCCTCCGGTGCGTTGGCCTCCACGTTGGAGTCTAACAACAACAGGTCGCAGCGCCCCACTCTCGCCCTCCAGACTTTGGCGCGAATGGCACCCCGCCGCGTTTCAATCTGCACCGTGACCGGCAGGCCGTTTTTGCCGATCGCCGCTTCCATCGGCAACTGGCTGACGTCCGTCGCGAGGTATTCCTCCTGCTGCCAACCCGTGCGGTCGAGGTACTGACGGAAATAGCCTTGGCCGTAAAACAGGCCGACGCCAACCAGCGGGATATCGAGATCGGAGGCACTTTTGATATGGTCTCCGGCGAGCACACCCAACCCGCCCGAATAGATGGGGAGCGACTCATGCAACCCGAATTCCGCGGAAAAGTAGGCGACAGGATGAGGCCGTAGCACGCCCGCGTGCGTGGCGCCCCAGGTGCGGTCTTGTGCCAGGTATTCTCGTTGCCGGCGATAAGCGTAATTGATGCGCCCGTGCAGTACCAGTTCGCGAGCGCGGCGTTCGATGGCCGCAAGAGGGATCTCGTTCAGCAGCGAAATGGGATTGTGGTTGAGGAGGCGCCAGCGCACCGGATCCAGTTCGCGAAACAGGCTGGTCGAATCCTGGTCCCAGCTCCACCAAAGATTCCGCGCGAGCGCCCACAGCCGTTCCTGCATCGGCGCGATGAAGCGATCGAGCGTGCGGGCGCTGCTGACTACGGGCGCCACTTCGGCGGCCGCCTCCACCAGCATCGCGACGTCGTCTTCGCTGAAACGCCGCGCTTCCCTGGTCTGCACGATCAGCACGCCTTGCAGCACCCCGCGGTCGATCAACGGCACACCCAGAAACGACTGGTAGAGTTCTTCGCCGGCTTCCTTGAAATATTTGAACCGGGGATGGTTTTGCGCCTGTTCCACGTTGACCGGCTGCAATTGTTCCGCGACGAGCCCGGCCAGGCCCTCATGCAACCCCATGCGCAGCGAGCCGATGCACTCCTTGCGCAAGCCCACGGTGGCGGCCAGCACCAGGTTGGCGCGATCCGGTTCCAGCAGATAGGCCGAGCAGACGTCGGTTTTGAATCTGCGCCCGATCAAGGCCACGACATTCATCAAGGTTTCGGCGGGTTTGCCGGTTTCGGACGCCAGCTTGGAGATCTCCTCCAACGTCAAAACGTAAATGGCGTCACGCGCTACGGCGGGTTGGGACATGGGCCTGGAATCTCCTCGTCGTTCCATCCAATTCCTCCGGCTAACGACGGGGTCATCCGCAACCGGGCGGGGCGCTGGAGAGACTCTCTACAGTCTAGGCGCATCCGGCCCACGAGGCAAATCGAAGAGGCTACTCCACGCAGTACACCCCATCAAAATCCGCGAAATAGCTCTCCACCTTGAGCGACGGCTCAATCCCCCGCAGGAAAGCCGCCGCCCGGGCGGCATCGGCCGCCACCACTTCCGCCGGCACGCCCGGATAAGCGCCGCAGTCGTTGTGGCTCATGATCAGAACGAGGCCGGTTCTGTGGAGCCGCATCGAAGTGCGGACCGCGTTCAGAATGCATCCGCACCCGCCATCGCCGCTCGCCTGGCTATCTGCGAGCGGCTTGGCCGAGCCGGCGATTTTCACATGATCGAACAGAACGATCCCCCGTCGCTTCAGAAATTTTCTCACTGCAAGATCAAAGCGCGCGTCGAAGCACGTGATCACGCACGCGTCCGCTGCGTACACCTCTACGGGGGAGTCGAAATGGAAGACCTTCTGCATGGTTCCAAACGCCCTCTATTGTGTTGCCAGTGCCGAATAGCGCGCCGGCGCATCAGCTAGAGCATGCGACGCGGCGGCCCGTATTGCTCTAGCGAATCCCTTCGGATCGTCAGGGCTGAAGAGCGCGGTTTCCGCCGCAGTCACGAGTACCACGATCCTCCTTCGGTCGGCAACATACCAGCGGCATTGCCCCGGTTTCGCTGTTCGATACAGCCCGTCGTATCCGAATAGTCCGCCGCTGCTCCACAACCTGATGCACCCGGCCAGATCCTCCCCGGTCGCCGGCCGAACCTCTCGCACCGTTTCCAGAGGAACGCGTACATTCCCAATCGGGCGCCAAACCGTGATCCCTTCGCCGGAAATCGCGTATACGCGTGGGGAGTACGCGAAGGCCACGATGCTAATCAAAAGAAGAGAACCTCCCACGACCAGCCTGGCGGTGGAGTTTTGCCTGACCACGGCGAAGGCCGCTATAAGCGGCACCACCCAGATGCACGCGGAAATCACCCTGGTGGTCATGTCGTAAGACACGGAAAACGCTAAGGGCACGCCCGGCGCCATAAAAAGCAATCCTCCGTGTCCTTTACCCCGCTCTCCTTTTGGCCTTCATTTCCTCGAGCAGGCGATCCAACTCGCCCTGCTTCTCCAACGCCGCGAAGCGTTCTTCCACGTCGTCCCCGACGAGTTCAGAGGTCGCCTGGGCCACGGCTTCGGTGTGCTGTACCTTGCTCTTCATACGGTCGAAGGCCGCGGCGCTCGTGTCGTTGCCTATTGTCCGTTCGGCCGTGCCTGCTTTACTCATGGCGCGCGAACGCCGGTGCCGGGCGATGAGCAACTCGCTTTTCGAGCGCGCTTCCTCCAGCTTTTGCTGCAGCTTCAACAGAGCGCTTTTCAGGTTCTCCACCTGAGTCTTCTGATCTTCCACCTGCTGGCGGAAGCTTTCGGCCATTTGCTGGTAGCTCATCGAGCGTTCCAGGGCCGAGCGCGCCAGCACATCGTCACTTTTGTCGATCGCCATTTCGGCGCGCCGGCGCCACTGGCGGTCGTTTTCTTCGTTTTCCTGCTGCTTCTTTTCCAGCACGTGCTGGTCGGCCATGGCAACGGCCACCTGGGTCTTAACTTGCAGCAGTTGGTTCTCCATGTCGAGAATCACCTGCTTGATCATGGTTTCGGGGTTTTCCGCCTTGTCGATCAGGTCATTGAGGTTGGCCCGGATCAACGTCGCGACTCGCTCTAAAAGTGCCATACTATTGCTCCTTCCTTACATTCCCGCGGACTTATATTCCTGCGCTTTTGGATTTGCCGTCCGGTTTCGGTGGCTTGTCGCCGATCAGCCGCACTTTGGCCAGCAGTTCGTTGGGCGGCATGCCGGAGAGCGTTTCACTGTGCGCGGGGATCTGCGCCGCCATCTGGGTTATGTCGCCGGTAATCTTGCTCATGCCGGCGGAATCGCCGTTGCCGGTGGAGACCACGGTGATGCGGTCCACGTTGGCCAGGGGCGCTGCCAGCGCCCTTACTACTTCCGGCATGTTGGTGATCAGCTTGTCCACAATGGCCGCCTGGTTGAATTCCTGGTACGCTTCGGCCTTCACGTTCATTGCCTTGGCTTCGGCCTCGCCCTTCTTGAAGATGATCTCGGCTTCCGCTTCGCCTTGCGCGCGGATGGCCGCAGCTTTGCCCTCAGCCTCCACGATGGTGCGCTGCCGTTCGGCCTCGGCCAGAGTCTCGATGCGCTTGCGCTCGTATTCGGCCTGCTTCAACACGGTGGCGGTCAGCTCGCGCTCGCGGCGCAGGATCTCCGCCTCTTGCACCTTCACCTCGTGTTCCTTTTCCACCTGGTGAATCGTGACTTCTTCCGCGCGCACCTGCTGTTGCATGACGTTGGCCTGGATCTCGTAAGCCTTGTCCGCCTGCGCCTGCTGCCTCTTCACCATCTCGGCGTACTCGGCCTTCTTCACTTCCAGATCGCGCTGCGCCTCGGCCTGCTTGGCCTGTGAAAGGGTTTCCGCGAGCACCCGCTCCTGATCGGCTTTGGCCCTGGCAATGGCCGCTTCGCGCGACGCTTCGGCGCGCTTGATGGCCGTATCGCGCTCGGCTTCCGCGGCTGCCACGTCGGCGTCGCGCTTGATGCGCGCCACGTCCGGCCGGCCCATGTTACTGATGTACTCGTTCTTGTCGCGGACCTCTTTTATGGTGAACGAGATCACCTCGAGGCCCATCTTGTTCATATCGTCGGCGCAGGTGGAGCGCATCCGGTCCCCCACCATCTCCGGCTGCTTGACGATCTCTTCGACGGTGAGCTGACCGATAATGCCGCGCAGATGGCCTTCCATCACCAGGCGGATCAGCCCCTCGCGCTCCTGCGGCGGTTTAGTTAGAAATTGCTCGGCCGCAGTGAGAATCGACTCCGGATCAGACTTCACCTTGATCTGGGCCACGGCCTCCACCGTCACGGCTACGCCCTGCCGCGTGTACAGGTCTTGCTGCGGCGCCACGTCGAACGACATCAGCTCGAGCGACAGCCCGCGGCAATTCTCCACCATCGGGAAAATCACCGTCCCGCGCCCCTTCACCACACGCGTCCCGCGGAAGCCGTAAACAATCAAAGCCTCGTGCGGGCCCGCTTTGCGGAACAGCTTGGCAAAAGCGGAAATGATGAAAACCAGGACCAGCAGCCCAAGCACGACGAAAACAACGATTGTCTGTTCCATACGCTTCTCTTATCCCCTTTGCTCCAACTCGTCCGCCGGATCCACCCACGGCTGGACATACGCGATCCCTTTTTCGTACCGGGTAACCATCACCTCCACGCCCTTGGGAATGGCGGTGCCATCCTCGCTGCGCGCTCCCGCGACACGCCGCGTGCCCTCCTGGGAATAGATCAACTCGCCGGTCCCTCCGGCGCGAATGGGGATGCTCAAACGACCCAGCACACCTACCATGTCGTAGTCCGCCGGATCGAGCGGCGCCTCGCGCTTCAGCAGCACTTTGGCCAGAAACCAGAACACCGCCGCCGCCGCCGCAAGGCCGCTCAGCAGCGACAGCACCAGAGCCGTTACGAACCAGAAGGTCGAATAGCGTTCTAAGAGGTAGCCGGTGCCCCCGAACCAGGCGAGAAACGCTGCCACCGTCGCGAAGTTGAACCACGGCATCTCCGCGCCGCCCCGCATCACGTGGGCGCCATGCGGAATGTGAATCCCATGGTGAATATGCAGGTGCGGCAGATGCAGGTGAACGCTGCCTGCCAGGAGCGCCAGCGCGCTCAGTCCAAAACCCACCAGGAAACAGACGAGGTAGAAATCCTGCCAGCTCATTTGCGCCTCCTCGTGTTTTCATTCCTTTTCATGCCAGCCCCGCCAGGCTTGAGCACTTCCATCAACCGCTCCGCCAGTCCCGGGTTCTCGAGAATTTCCCCCAGCAAAATCAGGCATAGCCGCGAATCGGAATGCCTCGCCACCGCCAGCAGCGCGTGGTGCAATTCCGGATCGCGCCGGAACCGCTCCGCGCCGCTCACCAGCCACAGGTCGAGCTTGTCCTCCAACGCTCCTACGTCCGAAATCAGCTCGTTCTGAAACCCTTCCGGGTCGTCTACCAGGTAGCCCGGATGCACTTTGAAAAACCTTGCCAGCAGCATACGTGTCGAATTGGTTAAATGCGGCCGCGCCCCGCTCTCAATCTGCGAAAGATAACTCTGGCTGATCGACTTGCCCAGCTCTCTTTCCACCAGGCGCGCCACTTCGAGCTGCGACAGTTCGCGTCCCGTGCCCCGCAAAGTGCCTTCCACTTCCCGCAGATACCGGAGCTTTTCGCCCAGCCTCATCGCATCCTATCGCAATCCGTAATTACTATATTGCAAATTGCGATGGGTGTCAAGAGGGCCGCCTATGGCTTCCCGCGGCCCTACGGCTTTGGAACTTGAAGATCGTCGCAGATTTTGCGCGCGAGAAAATCGTTGACCTCGCGGTGGCGAGGGAGGGACGACGACTTGCGAGCGGACCATTTTCAGCATTCGCGCGCTGCGCCGGAGTCGTTCGCCGATGTGCCAGCTATTTCGCCGGCTGGTACCCGTCCGTAAGAGTTCTCAGGAAAGACACGATCTGGTCCTCTTCCTTATCGGATAAGCCCAGACGTCCCACTGTGGTGTTGAGATTCTGCGAAACTTCAGGCGCGGGCCAGCAAGAGACCTTTTCCCCAGAATCTCCGGGTTTATGGCAGGGTCCAAGGGTGTCCCGCGTGTTATAGAAATGCACTACTTCCTTTAGGCTCTTCAAGTACCCGTTATGCATGTATGCTTTCACGAAATCGGGACCCGGCCGCTTATCCACATTGCGCAGAGTGGACGTCTGGAATTTGCCGTCGAACGCATCCGCGAGCGGTCTCCATGTGAGGTCAACGACATCCGGGCCCCTGAGATAATCCCCCAGACCCTTGTCGATAAATTTCATTCCGGCGGGGTTGGCAGCGTACCCATATTCGTCGGGCCGGTTTTCCGAATAGTACGGGATGGCCGGATTCCTCGGGAGGCCAATATTATTGGAGGTGAAGTCGGTGAACAGAGGCGCCACACTGGCCGCGTCTCCGGGCTTAATGGGCCGGGCATTATCGGTATTCTCAGTCCCGTCCAGATGGCAGGTGTTGCACTTGGCGCGGCCGCGGAAGAGATTCCAACCGGCCAGTTCGTCCTGATTGAGCACCTGATCGTCGGAGTGGGCCAACGCATAGTCGAATTTTGAGGTGAACGGACTGACTTCCGGCGATGCCTCATACATGGCTGCCGTCAGGCCGAATTGATCGTAAGTCGAGTTCGACCGGCCGCGGTCTGCCTTGCTCAGTTGAACGGGTGGCGCAGAGGCCGGACCAGGTCTGCTGCAGATCTTTTCGATATCCACCGGCCACTTGATGGCGAATGCCTGCTCTCCCCAGACCGTCTCAAATAAGGGTCGATATTCGGCTTGGGAAAGCCGGTATACCAGGCACGCCGAATCGGGCAGCGCCATCTCGTTCGGATCCAGCGGAGGATCCTGAGCCTGCTCCGCTGCCGGATTTTGTAGTTTGTACCCCGTGGCGCGCAGATCCCAGAAGTTGCCGCCATAAAAGTCCTTTTGTGTGGTGTTGTATCGGAGCGGCGGGAATAACGGCGCGTACGTATAACTTTGCGGCTTACGGTGCCCAATGCGAGTCCGTACGGATCCCGGGTATGCCACGGTCGTCTGATTCAAAACGGAGATCGGCCCGGTGAAGTCGGTATCCGGCATGTGGCAGAAACTGCAGGCCTCGTTGCGATTCACAGAGAGATTCTTATCAAACAGTAGAATCTTGCCCAGCACCCGCATCTGAGCCATCCGGTTGAGCGGATTGGTTGGAAGGGCGCGCCATTCCGTCAGAGCCTGTTTTTCAATTTGGTCCACTTCACGCTCCACCCGGCTGATCTCCTGGTCCGCACCAGGCGGGAGCCAGGCAGGTGTAACGGATTGTTCAGACCGGGCAGCGTACTGAGGAGCGGCCTGGGTATACTTTCGCTGCAACAGCACCGCTATGCACATTATTGACAGGAGGGCAAGAAACAAGTACTTCACTCATTCACCTCGTCGATCTGGCGGCTGGTCTTATCGAAGAAGAAACCGCCGTTCTCTTCGAAGAAGATCCCTTCCGCGGCGAAGAGATTTATTAGTTCTTTCTGCAATAGCGGGGTCGTCGCGCTGGACAGGCGCAATGCTGACGCGGACTCTCAAACCGGGTGGGTGTCACACCACGCAGGCACTCTTACAAGCCCGGAAGCCCCTGAGCCAGAGGGCTTGCGTGATACACTGAGCGAAATCGGTTATGAAGGGACTCGCTTTTTTTGTTTTCAGTTGTGGTGTTGCCGCGGCTCAAGTAGCAGCCACACCCCCGGCCGGCTTGCCCGATCTCCCGGAGCAAACCGTGATTGCGGTCTTCGATGACGGCACGAAATTGACCATGGGAGAGTTCAAGAATATTTACGCAGTTTTGCCGCCGAACGGGCAGCAGGGCGCGGTCCGGGACCGAAAAACATTTCTCGAACAGTGGGCACTCCTCCGTAAGCTTGCGGCTGCCGCCCAGAAGGAAAAGCTCGACCAGGCGAGCCCAACCAGGGAAGCCCTCGAATACTACCGTCTAACCATTCTCAGCCAGGCCGCCATAAACGACCAGGTCACGAACATGGTTCCCGAACCGGAAGCGATCGATAAATACTACGAGAGCAATAAAGAGAGCTATAAACAGGTCAAGGTGAAGGCGATCTATATCACCTTCAGCAAGGAGCCGGTCTCCAAATCAGTGGGCGGCAAGCCGTTGCTGAGCGAGGACGAGGCGAAAGCCAAGATCCGGAAACTGCTCAATGACATTCGCTCGGGAGCGGATTTTGTCAAGCTGGCGCGAGAGAATTCCGACGACGAAGCATCGCGTGAAAAGAACGGCGATTTCGCCACGCTGCGCCCCTCGGACAATATTCCCGACGCAATCAAGAGCGCGGTATTTGCTTTGAAGCAGGGAGAGGTCAGCGAACCCGTGGAGCAGCCGAACGGCTTGTACCTTTTGCGGGCCGAGGAGATCAGCTATCGCCCAGCAGGGGACGTGCGTAGCGAGATCATCGAGAACATTAAGCAGGAACATTTCCGGCAGTGGATGCAACAGATGCACGATTCCGTAAAAGTGCAGTTTCCGAGCGCGGAGTTCCTGGGCGGAGGCGCGGCGCCCAAGTAACTCCTATCGAACTGCAGCGCCGCTGCGGCGGCCTGTCAACTCCAGTAGCGTGACGGCGGTCAGCAGCATAAGAACCGGATCGATTGGGTGGCGGTACCGGGGCAGCGCCAGAGTCAGGTAGAAAGCCCAGGGATAAACGATCGGGTAGGCGGCCACCGGGAACGCATACGGGCTGCCGCGGCGGAACAGGAAAATGATGCCGCCCAGAGTGCCCAAAGCCGCGCCGAGATTGAAAAGCAGCACGAAACGAAACCAGGCCGTGTGCGGCGCGAAGAAATCAGTGAGAGGTGAGGGCGTTCCACCGGACCAGATCGAAACGAAGCGGCCCCAGATCAGGCCGGCTTCGTGAACCGGATGAGTGGTCATATACCGGATCGCCTGGCTCGTCTTCTCCCGCATGTAGGCTACCTCTCCCATGGACACGTAGCGATTGCGCTCGGCCGTGTCGTTGATGGGATGGTGCTCCCCCAGCCAGACGACCTTCGCGGCTGGGTTGTTGCCCACCCATAACTGCAATCCCAGGACGGAACGCAGCGGGATGAAGCTGTGGAACACGGAGTAATTCCGGATCGTCCAGGGAACACAGCAGGCCAGGGCAATGGCGGCCGCGATGAGAGTTTTGGCCAATCCTCGCCGGTATTCGAGTCCCCTGACCGCCCGGATTGGTACTTTTATCCAGCCGCCCAACCGCGGAGAAACCCCCGGTCCGCTAGGGTTCGGGGCGACTTCATACGGCGGGCACAGGACGAGCCAGGCCAGCTGGAAGGGCAGCAGCGAAAGCATGGCCGCGTTGGTCATTAAAACCACGCCCCACAGCAGCCCGTAAGCGGCCCAGGCGGTGCGTCCGCGCGATTCGGATACGCGAAGGGTAGCCCAAAGCAGAGCGGCTCCCAACAAAGCCGAAATTGATGTGTCCCACAAGCTTTCGAAGCTGAGCAGGATGGCATTGGGAAAGATGGCCCATAGCCAGGCAGCCGTTGCTGCGAGGCGCAGGCCGCCGATGCGGCGGCCCGTGTGGAAGATGGGAATGCAGGCGGCCGTAGAGGCGGCGATATTGAGCGATACGGCGCCAATCCAGGACGCGAACGTATAGGGACCGAAGATCCGCATGACGGCGCTCAGCAGCAGCGGATAAAGCGGTGTCATCCAGGCCGTGGGGCCGGTATCGACGCGGAACGGAGAACTGAAGCCCGCGCCGGTGGCCAGCGAGTGGGCGATATTGCCGGACTCGAACAGAAAAGGAATCACGCTCAGAGCGCGCCGGGGGAAGTGGCTTTGCCAGTTCCAGGCAAAACCCACGCGCAGAGTCAGCGCCACGATCAGAATCAGCGGTAGAGAAGTGAAAAGAGATTGCAAAACCGGCGCTCTTGCGACCTTGCGACCGGGTTGGGAACGCGTCAAGCGGTTTCAGTGTAACACCACGGCTTATCAAGGCGCGCCGGTTTACCATAGATGCGAGGCAGTAAGGCCAACACATGAGACTTGGTGTAGATTTCGGCACGACGCGGATCGTGGTTGCTGCGGCGGATCGGGGGAATTATCCGCTGGTCCATTTCGATGCGCTCGAAGGGCAAACGCAGGATTGGTTTCCGCCCCTGGTCGCGGTCTCCGACGACGGCCGGCTTTTCGGCTGGGACGCGTGGCGCGTGCAAGCCGACCCAAAATGGACGGTGATCCGATCGATCAAACGATTTCTGAAGTCGGCCGGGCCGAACACCCAATTGGATACGGAACGCGGAACACACCTGCTCCAGGAACTGGTAACGGAGCTGTTGCTGAGCCTGCGGCGCAACCTGCGCAAGAACTCCACGTTGCAAATGGATCGCGGCGAGCCGCTGGAGGTGATGATCGGAGTGCCGGCAAACGCCAACAGCAATCAACGTTTCCTCACGGCGGAAGCTTTCGCTGCCGCGGGATTTCATGTGCTGGGCATGCTGAACGAGCCGTCGGCGGCCAGCTTCGAATTCGGGCACCGGGACCGCGCGGCGCGAAAAGACCAGCCGGGGCGATCGCTGCTGGTCTACGACCTCGGCGGCGGCACGTTCGACGCCTCGCTGGTGGAAATGGAAGAGACTGTGCACACGGTGGTATCGACGGTCGGCATACCAGATGTCGGTGGCGATGATTTCGATGAGGTTCTGGCCAGGATGGCATTGGAGGCAGCTCATCTGGACTGGGCCGGCCACACAAATCTTACGTCCGGGGAATGGTTCCGACTTTGCGAGGAGTGTCGGGAGCGCAAGGAGTCCCTAAATCCCAACACGCGCAAACTCGTGATCGACCTCGAGCGGGTGCGTCCGGGATGGGGCGAGGTCTCGATTGCCGCCGCCGCGTTCTACGACCGGTGCCGGCCGCTCATCGAGCGGACGGAGGCCGTGGTGGAAGGCTTACTGGCTCAGTATGGCGACCATGCCCTGCACGCTCTCTATGTGACGGGTGGCGGATCGGAATTGCCCGCGGTCTCGCGGATCCTCAAGGAGAATTTTGGCCGGCGCGTAGTTCGCTCGGCCTACATGCGGTCGGCGACAGCCATCGGGTTGGCCATCAGCGCCGACGACCGCGCGAACTATTTGCTGAAAGACCGGTTGGCCCGCTACTTCGGTGTGTGGCGCGAGGCTGACCACGGTGACAATGTTTTGTTCGACCTGCTCTTTCCGCGCGGCCTGGAGCTTCCGCGCCCCGGTTCTGTGCCTGTGCGGACTGCCCGAGCCTATCATCCGGCGCACAACATCGGCCATTTCCGGTATGCCGAGTGCTCGTCGATTGGCGCGAACGGCCAGCCTGCGGGCGACCTGATGGTGTGGGACGATATCCGCTTCCCGTTCGACCCCGCGCTACGGGACACCCCGGACCTTTCGCTGGTGCCGGTCGCTAAGACCAGCACTGTGGCGGGCGAGTCGGTGGAAGAAGAGTACACCTGCGACTCGAGCGGAATGGTCAAGGTGACGATCACCAATCAGTCCGCGGGTTATCGGCGCGAGTACTCGCTGGGGCGCTGGTCCGGCCGCATGCTGCGCGCCGCCGCCGCCCCCGCTTCGAAGCGCGACTGGGGCCAGCGGCACCGGGAGAGCCGGTAAGAGGCCGGAGCCGTGCGCAGTTACTCAGGGTTCCGTAATATGGTGCATCTGCCTTCTTGTTGGTTGCGTCTATCACAAAGAGCGTTTGCGCTTAACCAAAGGAAGACTGTTATCCGTATAGATCAGCAGATATCATCCTGGATCTTAAGCGCTTCGTTCCCGAGCCGAATATGCGGGCGATTTGGGTTGGATTGGCCGCTCTTGTCCTTTCAGGACCAGCGGGATTGGCCGCGTACCGGATTTGGCCACGGTCGCTGCTAATTCGGCCGGCGCCGCTAATTCCCGTTTGCGAGCAATCCAGCGGTCATGCAGTAGTTACTTTACCAAGCCGCCTTCTGGTGGCCTATATCGGCCGCTACGATGACGAGCTATACGCATACCTGATGCTCACTTACTTGAGGGGGAGACCCGCCTTCCAAGATAGCGAGCTCCTCCTGACGTTTCACAAATCCTCCGGTGCGATTGTCTACGACATTCAAGCGCGGCTACCAAACGATCTCCTGTCGTCTCTTGACCTTCTCGCACGCTCGACTGCAAGCGGAATGATAGCCGGCTATGACTGGCGTTTTGTCCACGTAGACACGTACCGCCAGCTGGAATACCAGACCCAGGTCTTTGATACGGCTTACAACCTGCCCATCCAACGGAAGCTGGAAAGCCTGACGCGGCCGGAACGGGAGGATTACATCCGAAGATTCGTCGCTTTCAAATCCGCCACCGACCGGCGGGTCCGGGGCAGCCTCGAACCGGCTCCCAAGCCTCTCAGTAATCCGGAGGCAAGTCAGCTGGCAGCCGACATCGTGGCGGTGACCGATTTCTATTCCCTTCCACTGGACTTTTTTCTGGGTATCGGGGCTATGGAAAACAACTACATGAACGTGAAGGGAGACCTCAGCCACGCTGTGTGGAAGCGACGTGCGGCCCGCGGCGATGTAGTTCTCAAGCATCAGAACGGCCGGGTATTAGTGCTGAACCAGGCTTCCGGCGTATGGCAGATTACTCGCGAGACTCTGCGTTACGCACAGAAACTCTATTTGAAGGATACCCGCGACTATTCGCAGTTGCCGCCGGCCCTCCAGCCGCCCCGGGAACTGGACCCCGACGACGTTGATCCGGAAGTACTTACCACTTATGCTGGCCTTCTGTTTCGCGACTTGCTTGACCGATTCCACGGGGACGTGGCTCGCGCGGTGGGAGCCTACAACGGAGGCCCTGGGAATCCCAATTCCCACTATGAAGAGGGGGTCCGTATGGTTGCGGACTACGCTCGGCGCGTCATGGAACATGCAGCCGTTCTCAATGGCCAGCCCGCGGCGACTACGGACGTTGTTCTAATCCCTGTAAATTAACGCTCCCGCGAGACCGCAGAGCTTAAGCGCTGGTACTCAAATTGCTATGAGCCGAGTGGAAATGGAAACTGGACGCAACAACCCTAAAATTCGGTGTCGCGGAATTTCCACGATACCGGTCCTCGCAGTCTGCAGTGGTTTAGCTACGACGGCGGCTCTTGGCCTGTGGATGACGGAGCGGAGCCACGTGCGCGCCCTCGATCGGGAACGCTCCCAGACCGCCATCGCTCTCGAACAGGCAAACTTACAGATCCAGGATCTGGCCAACCGCGTCAAGACATTAACCGAAAAGGGCGCAGAGACGAAAAGCCTCGAGACGAAGAGCGCCGAAAACCCGGTGGCTGCTCCTGTCCCCACCGCCCCCCGCGTCGTTTCCTCAGCGCCGCGCAAGAGGGTCGCGCGCACGGCGTCAGTCGATCCCCGTCTCGATCGGTTGCAGGGAGAACTGACAAAGACTCAAAAAGACCTGGCTTCCACGCGCGAGGAACTGGCCTCCGTACGCGAGCAGTCCGGTAAGGATAAAGAAGAGCTTGATGGAAAAATTAACTCGACGCGAGACGACCTCAATGGTTCCATCGCCAGGACCCATGACGAGGTTGTGGCTCTTCAGAAGCGGGGGGAACAGAACGTCTACGAATTCAAGCTCACCAAGTCGAAGGAGATGCACCGGGTGGGGCCTCTTAGCATCTCTTTGCGCGGCGCCAATGCCAAGCATAAGACCTACGACCTGGCGATGATGGTGGATGACAATGCGCTCACCAAGAAAAGCGTCAACCTTTACGAACCCGTCTGGATCACGCTTGGCGACCGGCCCCAGCCCGTTCAACTAGTCGTGAACCACGTCGAGAAGAATGAAATAGAGGGCTACGTGAGCGAGCCTAAGTATAGGAAATCGGAAGTTCTCGCCAACTCGGCCCAGCCGCAGCCCCCGTCACAACTGTCCACCCGAAATTAGTGGTGGACTCAAAACCAAGCTGCCTGCTTTACAAACGTGATTGAGTGGAACAAACGACAGCCGCCAAAACTCTTCCGGATGCTTGGTATTTCTTGCCAAGTCGCTCTATCGAAATTACGCGACGACCGGAAACTGGAACACGGCCGCCCCAGCCCATGCTGAGCAATAACGAAAGAGCGTATTGCATGCCGTGCTGGGACCTTGTGACCAAAAATACCAAGGTCGCCAGAATGCAAGTGTGTCGTGAAATATATACATTGAGGGGTTGGGCTGACGAACCCGACATGTTCTAGCTTCCACCGTTCGCCCTGACGCGAGCCTTCCCCCCACGTCTAGGGCCCGTGCGCCGGTGTGTGCGGGTGAGGAGCTACGATGACCAACAAAAGTCTTGTCGCGCTGGCGGATACCCTTCGTATCCACAACCGGACGGCGAACGCTCGTACCGAGTTTACCCCGGACCACCTGCGCGTGTTGGCGGAGTTCTTGGCGTCCCAGGATGCCAGCTTCAATCGGGAACGGTGGATGGGTTATATCATCGAAGGCCGCGGACAAGGCGAAGAGTTGATTTTTGTGGAACGCGAAAGGGCGCTGATCGCCGGGGCCTCCCCGACGGATAAACGCAGGTGAAATTCCTGGCAAACTACCCTTGGTGCGGTACCGGCTCCAACGCAATGCCGGCCACTTCCTCCATCGTTTTGACGTAGTGGATTTGCATGTCGCTGATTTGCTCGCTTTTGAGATCCTCCCGAACATTGACCTCGTTTTCCGCGGGCAGAAGTACCTCGTGCACACCGCTGCGCTTCGCCGCCAGGACTTTCTCCTTAATACCGCCAACAGGCAGCACTTCGCCGGTCAACGTGATCTCGCCGGTCATGGCCAGTCGCGGGCGTACCGAGCGCTGGGAGAGCATGGAGAGCAGTGCTGCGGCCATGGTGATTCCTGCGGAGGGGCCGTCCTTGGGGATGGCGCCGGCGGGCACGTGGATGTGGATGTCGCTGTTCTTGAACAGTTCGGGATCGATGCCGTATGCCAAGGCATTGCCGCGCACCCAGGTCAAGGCCGCCTGCACGGATTCCTGCATCACAGGGCCCAACTGGCCCGTCATGATGAGACCCTTGCTGCCGCCAGGCATGCGACCGGCTTCGACGAACAAAACATCGCCGCCGACCGGCGTCCACGCGAGTCCGACGGCCACACCGGGGCGCCGCGTACGCTCGGCGACTTCCGTGTCCGGACGAAAGCGCGGCGCGCCCAGGTCCTTCTCGACTAACTCTGGGGTTACTTCGAGTGCGCCGGTCTTGCCTTCAGCGATGCGCCGTGCCTGCTTGCGGCAGATGGCGCCGATTTCGCGTTCCAGGCTGCGCACCCCCGCCTCCCGCGTGTAGCGGCGAATCAGGAAGCGCACCGACTCGTCCGTGAAGTGAATGACGGTTTCGGGTGAAGGACTGCTGCCGGAAGGTTGCCCGTCGCTCACTGGCTCCTGTCGCGGCTCCGAAGAGGATGCTGCTACCTCCGAAGAAGGGCGCGGCTCCATCAGCCCGTTCTCCTGAACTTGGCGAGGGATCAGGTAGCGGAAGGCGATGATCACCTTTTCCTGTTCCGTGTAGCCCTCCAGCGGAATGATCTCCATCCGGTCGCGTAGCGCGTCCGGCACGGGATCGAGCACGTTGGCCGTGGTGATGAACAGCACCTTGGAAAGGTCGAACGGAACGTCCAGATAGTTGTCGCGGAAGGTGTAGTTCTGCTCCGGGTCGAGGACCTCGAGCAGCGCCGAAGCGGGATCGCCGCGGAAATCGCGGCCGAGCTTATCCACCTCGTCCAGCATGAATACCGGGTCGTTGGCGCCAGCCCGCCGCAGGGCCTGGATAATCTGCCCGGGTAAGGCGCCGATGTAGGTGCGGCGATGGCCGCGAATTTCGGCTTCATCGTGCATACCGCCCATGGAGATGCGCGCGAACTTGCGTCCCAGCGCCCGGGCAATGGATTTGCCAAGCGAGGTCTTGCCGACACCGGGAGGCCCAACGAAGCACAGAATCGGGCCTTTGAGAACGGGACGGAGTTGCAGCACCGCGAGGTAGTCCAGGATGCGGTCTTTCACCTTTTCCAGGTCGTAGTGGTCCTGGTCCAGAATTTCGGCGGCTCGCTTGACATCGATCTGCACGCCCGACGAAGCGCTCCAGGGCAAAGCGGCCATCCATTCCAGATAGGTGCGCGTGACGCCGTACTCGGGCGAGGCCACCGACATGTGCGCCAGCCGGTTCATTTCGCGCATGGCCTCGGTTGTCACTTCTTCCGGCATCCCCGCAGCTTCCAGCTTCTTCCGGAGCTCGTCCAGATCACGCTGTGTATCGTCACCCTCGCCCAGTTCCTTCTGAATGGCCTTCAACTGTTCCCGGAGATAGAATTCGCGTTGGTTTTGAGAGAGCTGGCCCTGCACCTGGGATTGAATACGCCCGCGCAGTTCGATAAGCTCCAGTTCCCGCGTCAGGTGACGGTGCACGGCCTCAAGGCGCGTCTTTCCGTCCGGTTGTTCCAACAATTGCTGGCGCTCGGGCGGACTTAAGGATGGCAAGGTTCCCGCGACAAAGTCCGCGAGCCGGCCAGGCTCGGTGATCTGCGTCGCCGCCGAAACCAAGTCGTCGGAGAGGTTCGGAGCGGCGGCGACAATCTGCTGGAAGAGCGACAGAACGTTCTGGCACAGCGCTTCCATTTCACCCGTCATCTCCGGTTCGATGTCGGGGACACGCTCAAGCCGCGCCCTCAAAAATGGCTCCCGCGAAGTGAATTCACTGGTGCGGACCCGCGACACGCCCTCGCAGAAGAGCAGAAGATTTTCTCGCGGAACGCGGACCACCTTATGGAGGATGCACAGCGTTCCTACCTGGTACAGGTCGTCGGGCGTGGGTGAGTCGGTGCGGGCGTCGAGCTGCGAGACCACCGCCAGCGAGCGATTTTCACCCAGTGACTGCACCAGCGCCACCGACGAGGGCCTGCCTACGGTGATCGGCATCATGGCGCCGGGGAATATTACGGTGTCGCGAACCGTAAGTACTGGGACGTCCTCCAATTCATCGGCTGGCGCAACAGGCGCCTCAACCTGTTCTCGTTCCTCGACGGCCATAGCCACAGTTTATCGTCAGGCGCCTTGAGGATAGCACCCCAATATGCGCAGAAAGTCCGCCAGTTCACGTAAATGGCTCAGGGCGTTGTGTGCCGCGGCGGAATCCGCACTTCCCAGGAAATCCAGGTAGAAGAGATATTCCCAAGGTTTGCCGCGCAACGGGCGCGATTCGATTTTGGTGAGATTCAGATCGCGCAGTGCGAAAGCCGCCAGGGCGCGGAACAGCGCTCCTGGAATGTTTCGAGTGCTAAAAACCAAAGAAGTCTTCCACTGAGTCTGATCGGCATTCGCACCCTGCGTGCGTGATTTTTCGAGAAGCCGCCGGCTTCGCAGGAGGAAAAACCGCGTGAAGTTCTGCCGGTCGTCTTCGATGGATTTACGCAGAATGCGGGCGCCGTAGATTTCGGCGGCAACGGCAGAGGCGATCGCGCCGGCATCGCGAAGTTTATTTTCGGTGATCATCTTCACGCTGCCGGCCGTGTCGTAGAATGGCACGCGCTCGATTTGCGGGTTTTCCTTAAAGAAATTGAGGCATTGATTGATCGCCACGGGGTGCGAATAGACGCGCTTGATGGCGGCGAACTTCACGTCCGCGGCGGTGATCAGATTGTGCACGATGCGCACGCTGGTTTCGGCTACGATGGGCAACTCGAAATTCTGGAGATGGTCGTAGTTTTCGTGGACCGATCCGGCCAGCGTGTTTTCGATAGGAATCACGGCTCCCGTGGCGCGCCCCTGCTTCACACTACGAAACACATCCTCAAATCGTGCGCACGGCAGCAAGGCAAGGTCGGGCGGCAGCAGCTTGCGCGCGGCTTCTTCGCTGAACGCGCCGCGTTCTCCCTGGAAGGCAATTTTCTCGGACCGGTGGGGCAGGCTCTTTCGCCTGCCAGATGTTTCCTGGATCACGCGCTTCCGGCTGTCACTCTTCTTCATTGCGGCCCTCCCCACCGGCGCGCGCCGGGTAGAGGCAGTCCCAGCAGGTCCATCACTCGTTCCACGCTGTGATCCACTATGTCCATGACGCTTTGGGGGTTCGTGTAAAAGCCCGGCACCGGTGGGGCGATAATCGCTCCCATTTCCGCCAGCGCCGTCATGCTGCGGAGATGGCCGAGGTGGAAAGGGCTCTCGCGAACCAGGAGGATCAGTTTACGCCGCTCTTTGAGCGTGACGTCGGCGGCGCGGACCATCAGGTTGGAACTGACGCCGCACGCGATGGCCGACATGGTGTGGATCGAGCAGGGCGCAATCACCATGCCGTCGGTCCGAAATGACCCGCTTGCCAGACGGCACGAGATGTCCTCCACCGAATAGCTGCAGTCGGCAAGCCGGCGCACTTCGGCCGCGGATTTGCCGGTTTCGAGAAACAGGGTTTTTTCACCCGACCGGGACAGGATGAGGTGAATTTCGGCGCCCTGTTCGCGCAGTTGCGCCAGAAGACGCAGGCCGTAAATTGCGCCGCTGGCTCCCGAGATTCCGACAACGATAACCACACTATCCTTATCTGCGGGATTCGCAGTTTTGTTCCGTATTCGGAACAAAAGGCCGGATTAAATGCTATGGGCCTCTACCAGACGAGATATCCAGCCGTCCTTACTCGTCTTCGTTTTTCGTGAGGTGCACGCGAGGATGATAACATGGAGCGCCCCGGGGAAAAGCTGAGGCGCGTGCGGGAGCGGCTCAAGCTTACTTACCGCGACGTGGAACGAGCCAGCCGGGAAATCGCGGCGCTCCGCGACAGTTCCGATTTTCGAATTTCGCTCAGCCGCCTGGCGGACATCGAAAACCGGGGAAGTGTTCCCACTGTTTTTCGGCTGTACACGCTGTCGGCCATTTACCATCTGGACCTGCACGAAGTCATGCGGTGGTATGGTGTTCCCGTGGAACAACTTGCGGCCGACGCCTTGCGTGTAAAGCTGGCTGAGACGCACCAGTTCGAGGTGACCACGCCCCATGCCTCCGTACCAGCTCCACGAGGCGCCGTCGATCCGGATTTCGACTTGCGGAAAACCGCCTTCCTGAAGGGATCGCCGCAATGGGGCAACGTCCCGCTGCACTTCATGGACGGTGCCGGGCGCCGGCGGTGCCGTTACGGGCTGGTAGGGCTGGACGATTGGTCCATGTTTCCGATTCTGCGGCCGGGCTCGCTGGTGTTGATCGACGAGCAGTGCCGCAAGATTGCTCGCGGCGGATGGACCAGCGAGTTCGACCGGCCCATCTATTTTCTGGAACACAGGAACGGGTATCTGTGCGGGTGGTGCGCCGTGGACGACGGAACGCTGGCCGTGCAGCCGCACCCGGCGTCAGAACAGCCTCCGATGTTCTTCAAATACCCTCCGGATATCGATGTGGTGGGCCAAATCGTAGGGATGGCCATGTTGCTGGACGGACCATTCGAGAGCCAGAACCCACGAGCCAGAATCGCTCGTCCCGAATAGGTGGTATAGGTCAGACACCTTAGTCTGTTCCGGTTTCGGAAAAACTTCTGAGAGAAAACCCTTAAGCCAGTACGGTCCCGTATAGTGTACGTGGTAAGTGACCCTTCTGATCTAAGTGAAAGGACTGAAAAAAATGAAAAAAGTGTTCTTACTCGTTATGATGGCCCTGGCGTTGTCCACGGCGGTAGCCGCTAATCGGATCATCATGTCTCCACCACCCTGCGGCGGCGGTGTTTGTATTCAGTAGACCTAAGCGAATTGCTTGGGGCGCCCGATATTACTATTGAGTTTCGCGGACCTTAGTCATGTCGGGCGCGTCGATTACTAATATTCTCCAGTATTTCGTAGCGGCTCTTTCAGGGTTAGCCGGTTTGAAATTGTGGCGCACCGGGTTGTCGCGGCGTTACCCGGCGCTGCTGGCGTTCCTCGCGCTCAATCTCATATTGTCGTTCGGGTTTCTTGTCTCCAGCGTTCCCGTGTACGTGACCTGTTGGAAAGTTCTCCAGCCTTTTACCTGGCTCTTTTCGGTTTGGGTGGTCTTGGAGCTGTACAGCGTCATTCTCGAGAAACACAAAGGGCTGGCAACGCTCGGCCGCTGGATGCAGTATGCGGGTTTTGCGGTATCCACGCTGGTTTCCTTGCTGGCGCTGCTGCCGCGCATCCGGGCCGGCACCGGACAGGCCGATCCCGTGCTTGTGTATTATTACGGCATTGAACGCGGGGTCGATTGCGGGATGCTCGTCTTCCTGCTGCTTCTCCTGGTGTGGCTGACGCATTACCCGGTTCCTTTGAGCCGTAACGTGGTGACTCACAGTTTCGTCTATACCGCCCTTTTCTTAACCAATAGTGTGGGATTATTCGGCCAGGCATTTTTCGGCTTTACGCTCTCACGGCCGGTAACATTGGCCCTGACCGCCGTATTCGGGTTGTGTATTCTGACCTGGCTGACACTGCTAAATGCGAATGGAGAAGAGATACGGGTCACGGTGTCGCATTTCTCGGCAGAGCATGAAGACCGTGTGTTGCAGCAGTTGGACGCCGTAAACGAGGCCCTGTTGAGACTCTCCACGCGCCAGTCCTATGGGAGCGGCGACCGCTAGGAAGCGGTCAGGCGGAATCGGCTTCTTATAGGTCCGCAATCGTGTACTAAGTTCTTTTCCCTCCTTAAATTCAGGCATGTACTAAGCAAGAACTGGTCTTGCGTCGTTTGAGTATCCGGCCTACGATCATCTTGGAAACCGAACCCGTGAGGTTTATATGAGTTCGATGAGCTTGGGAATCGCGTTTGCAATTGCTCTGGGCCTGTTGCTCTGCTGGATATTCCGGAGAGTCGCTCGTCCGTCGCACGGCCAGCCATTGACCGCTCAGTGGATAGAGGAACTCTCGATCGACCGGTATCGTCCCATGATGCAGTTATTGGAACCCGATGACCTCGACTTTTTGCGAGGCCAGCCGGGATTCACCGGAGGTATGGCCAACCGGCTGCGCGCACAGCGCTGCCAGCTCTTCCGCAGCTATTTGCACAATCTCGATCAGGACTTCCAACAAGTCACCATGGCGCTGCGGCTGATTCTGCTCCACTCATCTCAGGACCGGCCGGACCTGGCGGAAGCGCTGGTCAGGCAGGAGGCCAGGTTCGCCCTGCGCATGGCCGCCCTACGATTCCGGCTCCTCCTGTTCCGCTGGAATCTGTGCCGTGTGGATGCCGCGGGAGTGGTCAAGATCTTCGATTCCATGCGGCTCCAGTTGCAAGCCCTGGTCCCCGCCACCGCCGATCTGATCGCGTAGAGGTGTGGCAGGCGATCGCGTCGCCTGCCTTCCTGCAAAGGGCTCCTGTTCTGTCTGGCCTGGCCTGCGCCTTCTAAATCCTCTTCAGCACTTCCTTGGCTTCCTTCAGCCGCGGAAACTTCCGCTCGGCTTCGCGAAATTCCCGCGTGTGTACCCGCCGCCGCACGCCGTTATGATCCACCGGATAACGCAAATGAAGCATCTCATGAAACATTACGTACTCCAGCGCCAGTTCCGGCGTCTGCGGCTGATCGAAAATTCTGCTGATCACGATGGCGTTGTGCGAGGGATCGAAATGACCCAACATCGCCCGCGATAAGCCCCGGCTCCAGCCCAGTTGGGGCCGTGCCAAAAGGCCATTGAAGAACTGCTGGTTGAGTTGCTCGAACACGCTCTCCAGATTGCGGTGCTCTCCCTGCGGCCCCGAAACAAATTTACGGCCACGGATCTGGCGTACCAGCTGCACCTGGCGGCGCACGTCCCGGCGATTCAGATAGAGCCGGTAACGGTGCGTGTACATCCGTGGCACAGGCTTGCGGTAGAGCTTTCCCAGCAGGATGTGCGCCAGCGCCTCGGTTACAGGCGCTGGAGCGCCGGCCAGCAAATCGGAAATCCGCACGTGCAGCCGGCCGTTCTCCAGGCGGATGAAACTGTCGGGGTTGGCAAAGCGGCAGAACTCCACGCGCAATTGTGGAACCGGCGTCCGGGGCCTCAATTCCCGGAAGACGCGCGCGTAAATCTCTTCCGGCGTCTCAAAAAACAAAGCAGCCTGAACTCCTCCGTCCAGCGGAAAATCCTGCGGGTCCCCCATGTCTGATTCAGAGTAGCGCGCCCCGTCCCTATCTGGAGACGGATAGATGGCCCAGGCCTTATTTGGCGAGTTCATATCGTGCAATGGCCTCACGGTGGACTTCGTCCGGGCCATCCGCCAGCCGGAGAGTCCGAGCGTTCGCCCACGCCCATGCTAAGGGAAAATCGTCCGAAACACCGCCGCCGCCATGCGCCTGGATGGCCCGGTCGAGCACGCGCAGCGCGACATTGGGCGCCACCACCTTGATCATGGCGATCTCCGCGCGCGCGACTTTGTTGCCTACCGTGTCCATCATATATGCGGCCTTCAACGTGAGTAACCGGGCCTGCTCGATTTCCATGCGGGAGTTCGCAATATCGGCGCGGATGGTTCCCTGTTCGGCGAGCGTACGCCCGAACGCAACCCGTGAGCGCACCCGGCAGCACATCGATTCAAGCGCGCGCTCGGCGACGCCAATCAGGCGCATCGAATGGTGAATCCGGCCCGGCCCCAGCCGGCCCTGCGCGATTTCAAAGCCCCGGCCTTCGCCCAACAGCAGGTTCCCCGCGGGCACGCGTACGTTTTCAAACGAAACTTCACCGTGGCCATGCGGGGCGTGGTCATATCCGAAGACTGTGAGCATGCGCCGGACCTTCACGCCGGACGTGTCCATGGGCACGACGATCATGGACTGCTGCTTGTGCTTGGGTGCGGCGGGATCGGTCTTGCCCATGAAGATGGCGACTTTGCAGCGAGGGTCGCCGGCGCCCGACGTCCACCACTTGAGACCGTTGATCACGTAGTGGTCCCCGTCCCGCACGATGGTGGATTCGATGTTAGTAGCATCGGACGACGCAACCCGCGGCTCGGTCATAGCGAAGCACGACCGGATCTCGCCCGCTAACAGCGGCTTCAACCACCGCTCCTTCAATTCGGGCGAGCCGTAGCGTTCCAGCACCTCCATGTTCCCCGTGTCCGGAGCCGAGCAATTGAATACTTCAGGCGCCAGCGGCGAGCGGCCCATCACCTCGCATAGCGGCGCGTACTCCAGGTTGGTGAGACCCGCGCCCTGCTTACTGGCCGGCAGAAAAAGGTTCGACAGTCCCGCAGCGCGCGCCATGGGCTTCAACTCTTCGATCACCGGCACGGGCTGCCACTTGTTCGGACCCTGGCAGTGCTCTTTGTATTTCTCTTCGTTGGGGTAAAT
>CAZKVF010000198.1:0-3109 GCA_964556085.1 uncultured Solibacteraceae bacterium | reverse complement strand
ACCGGCTTACCGGTTTTCGCGTCGACACCCACGAAGGCTCCTGTGTTATCTCCAAAGAACACCAGGCCGCCGGCGGTGGCCAGAACGCCGCTCCGGCTAGCGCCTTCGCCCACTTGCGGAACCTCCCAAGCGATTTTTCCGGTTTCCACATCGATCGCTCTCAAGTACAGGCCACCGCTCTCCGCCGCGGTCCCATGCGCTCCTCCGCCAAACCAGGATTCACCGGCCTGCCAGTGCTCGTCGGCCTTGGTATAGATGTTGCACGCTTCCGTGGCCATCACGTAGAACAGACCCGTCCGGGAATCGTATGCCGTCGAGGGCCAATTGGCGGCGCCCAACACGGATGGACAAGCTTTCACTCCCGCCGGTGTCGGCTCCGCATCCGGCATGGGGATGGGCCTGCCGTCCGCCCCAATTCCTTTCGCCCATGTTAGGTTCTTTACGAATTTTTCGGCCAGCAAAACTTCGCCATTCATCCGGTCCAACACGTAAAGGAATCCGTTTCGATTCGCCTGCACCAGCAATTTGCGCTGTGCGCCGCGGAACCGAGTGTCGATCAACAAGGGCGGCTGGGTGGCATCCCAATCATGCACGTCGTGCGGCGTGAATTGATAGTACCAGCGCAGTTTGCAGGTCTTGGCATCCAGGGCCAGCATTGAGGATGAATACAAGTTGTCACCCTTGCGTTGGTCTGCGTTGTAATCGGGGCATGGGTTTCCGGTCGGCCAATAGAGAAGACCGGAATCGGGGTCGTAAGAGCCAGTGAGCCAGGTGGAAGCGCATCCGTGCTCCAGCGCCGGCCCGACCCAGGTCTCCGAACCCGGCTCTCCCGGCGCGGGTATCGTCCAGAATCTCCAGACGCGCTCACCAGTGGAGACTTTATAGGCAGCCAGAAATCCCCGCGATCCTTCGTCTCCTCCGGAATGGCCGGAAACCACCAGGTCGTTAACGATCAGCGGTGCGCTGGTAGCGCCATAGTTTTGCCGTGAATCGGCCATCTCCACATCCCACAGCAGTTGCCCGGTGAGGCGATGCAACGCGAACAGGTGGGCGTTATCGCTGACCATAAAAACACGGTCGCCAAGCACCGCCACGCCGCGGTTCAGCCCGCTGGCGGCGTCGCCGGCCAAACCCGGCGTACGTGGCCGGCTGTAGTGCCAGATCTCGCGGCCCGTTCGCGCATCCAGGGCGAAGCACTCGTTGACCGAAGTCACATACATCACGCCATCCGCCACAACCGGCGTGCCTTCTAAAGCGACCCATCGTCCCACTCCACGCTTTGGGGGGCCCTCGCCTTTCGGAGCTCCGATCGAAAAGATCCATTTCGGCGCGAGTGACCCAACATTTTTTATATTGATCTGGTCGAGCGTACTAAATCGGTTGCCACTTACATTTCCGTTATAGGTAGGCCAAGTGCCGGGCTTAGGGTGCGCAATATCGGCGAAGGGAATGCCTGATCTCATCTCTGCGGCGGGGATCACTTCGATTCTCGGATCAACCGTTAATCGGCTGAGGTATGCTAGCAGGTCGCGCCGCTCCTGAGGCGTAGCCTGCACCTTGGGCATCAGGGATTTTTCGGGAGTTATGCCCGCGATTTGCGCCTTCATCAGCAAGTGAAGTTTCCCGTCCACCCCCAATAGCTGCAAATCGAAAGTGCTCTCGTTCTTGGCAAGACCACGCAAGGCTTCGCCGTTTTGCAGACGCACGGTCACCGCCCGGTAGGTGCCGGTTTCGCCAAGCGCGGGACGGAGCGACTGCGAGCCGGGGTCTGCCAGTGCCTGTTCGATCTGCTCGAGCCTGCGCCGGCGTGCGAGATTGGAAAGATCGGGCCCCAGAATATCTCCGCGACCCTGCACCATGTGGCAGCTTAGACAGTTCCCTTTGCCGGTAAAGAAACGCTCACCTGCAATGGGATCTCCGGGCGCCGGTTCCGTGCCTGCTGCGCTTCCATCCGAAGGAGAAGCCTTCAATATCATCACGTAAGCCGCGATCGCTTCGGCCTCCTCGGTCGAGATTTTGAACGCTGGCATGCCCTCCTCAGAAATACCGTTGAAGATGAGTTCGCGGACCGCCTCCTTTGAGACGCCTCTGGGCATGAGGACGTCCACGATGTTGGGACCTCGTCCTCCGCCGGTGCCATCGTCTCCATGACAACCGACGCAATGGGCCAGGAACCCTTTCCGGCCGGCATCAACTGTCTGCGCGTTGGCGGCAGTAAGCAAAGTCAAAGAAATCGCGAGCGGGGAGACCAGCTCAAAAGAAAAACTCAGCGATTTCCGTCGCATAGTTCCGAATCCTCCTGGCAACCGAAGCGGACCGCGCGGGAACGTTGGCCGCGATTTTTGCCAACAAGGAAAGCCGGCTCACATTCCCAAGGTTCGTTTCCCCCGCTGGCGGGAAGACTGGGCGGGAGAGAAATTCCGGAGGTAGTATGCCCTCCGGCCAGTGGGTTTGTCAACTAGGCGAGCAGGCCGTTCCTCTTGGTTACCCGTAGAGTTCCCTCGATCGAAAATTTCGTGTATACTCAACTTCGGGTCTGGTCCGCCCAAATCCAATCTCCGTCAGATTGACAAAATCGCCTGTGGCGGGAGAATGGACAAAGAACGGCTAGCCGGAAAGTCCCCGACATTCCTTATATTTAGTGCGCTGTGCCTCTGGGTAGCCTCTGCGCCAGTTGCGCTGGCTCAAAACCCTTCACCAGCGCCGCACGATAGCCTGCCTGTCGCGGAGCAGCGTGCTTTTCTCAATCAGTATTGTGTCACTTGTCACAACGACACGTTGCGCACCGCCCAGTTGTCGCTCCAAAGCCTGGATCCCAGCGATGTCGCACGCAGCGGCGAAGTTTTAGAGAAAGTCGTTCGCAAGTTGGCCACCGGCGCCATGCCGCCCACCTCGGCTCCAAAACCGGATAAGGCGAAAGCGAAGGCTTTCCTCACTTCGCTCGAAACCACTCTCGATCAGGCAGCGGCGGCTCACCCGAACCCGGGCCGCCCAATGATGATGCATCGCTTGAATCGAACGGAGTATCTGAACTCGGTTCATGATCTATTTCACGCCGACCTCAGTCCCCGCGATACTTCCTTATTGCCCCCGGATGACACGAGCTTCG
>CAZKVF010000197.1:0-6373 GCA_964556085.1 uncultured Solibacteraceae bacterium | reverse complement strand
CTTCACGATCTCGTCACCTGCCGCCACTTCGCCTTCCTGCAAGACGCGAAAATAGAAGCCTGGTCGTCCGCTCGATGTAAGCAACGCCGGCATCCTGGGTTCGTTCATCCGAATGCCGACGCGATAACAGGTGACGCGAGGCTGAGTGACTTCGAATAACGCGCTGCCGATCTGATATCTGTCGCCGATGCAGGTGGCGTCGTCGGACAATCCTTCGATCGTGAAGTTCTCGCCGAATTGTCCATGAACGAAGTCGGTTCTCTTCAATTGCTCCTGCCAATAACGATACGATTCGATCTGGTAGACGAAGATCGCGCGCTGTTCTCCGCCGTGCCCGGCTAGGTCGCCTTGCCCATCTCCGTTCAGATTCAACCGACTGACTCGACAGCGGCCACTCACCGGATCCTTCCAGATCCCGGTGTGTACAGTTCGCCCCTTCCACTCGATATCGCGCGGGAGTCCGACATTCACCGATAGGAGCCGAGGCATTTTCCTCCGCAGCGCTGCAAACCGCGGGCGGGTCAGTTCGTAGCGTTCTCTGTCGTGAACGCCACGAGGGCGTTATCCGCGCCCGTTCCCGTGGCCACCACCAGGAACTGGCGTCCGGAGCGCGTGCGGTAAGTCATCGGCACCGCGGCATTCTCATAAGGCAGCTTGCCTCGCCAGAGCTCCGCGCCGGTTTTCTTATCGAACGCATAGAGATAGCCATCGCCGCCGCCGATGAACACCAGGCCGCTGCGCGTTACCATCGCGCCGCCGCGGCTGTTCGGAGAGCCCAGGCGGGCGGGCAGAGCCACGCCTTTCAACAGCGGGTGATTGCGGAGAGCCGGGCTGCCTTCGCCCAGCGGTACTCTCCACGCGATCTCACCCCGGTTTAGATCGATGGCCGTCAACACCGCATACGGCGGCGAAACCAGCGGGAGCCCTCCGGGCAGATTAATCGTCTCGCCGCCGCGGGCGAACATGTTCGAATAGTCCACCGCAACCAGCGGATCGCTGCCGTCATTCTTAGCCAGCCGGTTCAGGCCGACCACGTTGGCCGCGCGGACGAAAAGGTACCCGCTGTCGGGATCGAACGCCGCGCCGCCCCAGTTGGCTCCCCCGCCCTGCGAGGGCCGCTGCAGCGTCCCCCGCAGCGACGGCGGCGTGAACATCGGGCCGATGCGATAGCGCCCCATCTGCTCCTGGGCCATCGCCCGGATCTCCGGCGTGAGGTTATTGGCATCTTCCAATCTCACGCCCTGGTCGACGAAGGCTGGCGGCTTGGTCGGAAACGGCTGGGTTGGATAAGGCATCTCGCCGGGAACATCGCTGTCGGTGGGCACCGGCCGCTCCTCAATCGGCCAGACCG
This sequence comes from uncultured Solibacteraceae bacterium, assembly GCA_964556085.1. Taxonomy (GTDB): domain Bacteria; phylum Acidobacteriota; class Terriglobia; order Bryobacterales; family Bryobacteraceae; genus PSRJ01. The sequence continues at coordinate 5,022 of CAZKVF010000197.1, read as the reverse complement.
GCTTGCCGGTGACGCGATCGAAAACGTAAGTGAACCCTTGCTTGGTCACCTGGGCTACGGCATCGATCCGCTGCCCATTCATCGTAATGGTCACGAGATTCGGGGGCGCCGGGTTGTCCCAATCCCATAACCCGTGGTGTACGGTCTGAAAGTACCACTTCACCTTTCCGGTGGCAGCTTCCAGGCACACCAGCGATTCCGCGAAGAGGCCCGCACCCGGACGTCCGCCGCCGTAGTAGTCGCTTGAGGGGGTTGAGGTCGGCACATAGAGGAGCCCGCGCGCTTCGTCCACAGTCATGGGCGCCCACACGTTGCCGTGGCCGCTCGTGCGCCAGCTCTCATGATCCCAGCTCTCCGCACCCGGATCTTTGGCGGACTGCGGAATCACCGAGAACGTCCATACTCGCTTCCCCGTGCGGGCGTTGATCGCCTGCACATAGCCCATGGGATCCGGTAATTGCACGCGGTCCGGAATCTGGCTCCCCACGATCACCAGGTCCTTATAAATCTGTGGCGGCGAACTCTGGGTGACGTGCTTGATTTCCGAAATACGCGGCAAGCCCTGGACCAGCGACGCCTCGCCGTTATCCCCGAATGACGGGACCGGCTTTCCCGTGGAGGCATCCAGCTCAAACAGCCGGTAGCGGCTGTTCAGCATGACCCGGAGTTTAGTGCCATCGCGCCAGACGGCCGTGCCGCGCAGCTTCCATCCGCTGCCCGAAAGAATCTGGCCCAACTTGTAGGCTTCGCCGTCGAACCGCCAAAGCTCCTTGCCGGTTTCGGCGTCAAGCGCGGCCGCGCTGTTGTAGGGCGTAGTGACATACAGCACACCATCAATCATCAGCGGCGTATTCTCGAAAAATCCCGGCGTGGTGCCGAACTCCTCGAGCCGCGTCTCCCAGTGCTTCCACTGCCATGCCACGCGCAGGCGGCTCAGGTTACCCGCGTTGATGTCGGTCAGCGGCGAGTAGCGGCGTCCGCCCGGATCACCGCCATAATACGGCCACTCGACTTGCTTGCTCTGTGCTTCGAGAACCAGCGGCGTCATCAGAATGATGAACAGACCTTGCGGCCAACGCATGCGTCCACCTCTCCCAGAGACTTTACAGGAATCCACACGCCTGGTGGGGCCTGCGATCTTGTCGCCTGCCTGTTATCTGCCTCAAGATCGCCTCCCCGCTGTTTCGTGTATACTGGCTGCCTCGCGGAGGTCACTTTACATGCGCGGATGGAAGTCCATAATTGTCTTCGCGGCCACGTTCGCCCTAAGGGCGCAGCCAAATGCCGTGCTTTACGACGGCGAGCGCTTGATCATCGGCGATGCCAGCGCGCCGATTGAAACCGGCGCGTTCGTGGTCGAGAACGGCCGCATCACCGCCATCGGCGCGAAAGGTACGGTGAAGGCTCCATCCGGCGCCACCCGCATCGACCTCACCGGCAAGACCGTAATGCCCACGCTGAACAACATCCACATTCACATCGGGTACGAAGGATTCGTGAGCTGGAGCGTCGAGAACCACACATCGGAGAACGTCCTCGATCACCTGGAACGCGAAGCGTTCTACGGCGCAGGCACGGCCATGACCATGGGGGATCAGCCCATCGCTTTCGCGCTCCAGTTCCAGCGCGACCAACTCGCCGGAAAATTCCCGCCGGCCGCGCGGTTCTTCTTCACCGCGGGCATGGCCCCGCCCGGAGGCGGCCCCGACGCGCTACTGATCCAGGGCACCACGCCCCTGCATGCAATCTATGAAGTTTCGACGCCGGAAGAGGCTGTCGCCGCCGTGCGCAAAATCGCGGACGCCAAAGTTGGCCAGATCAAGTTCTGGGTCGATAACCGCGACAACAACCGCGGCGCCAGGAAGAAGATGCCCCCCGAAGTCTATACACCGCTGATCGCGGAGGCCCACCGCCACGGCATGCTCGTGCACGCCCACGCCACCAATCTGCAGGATCAGAAGGGGGTGGTCAAAGCGGGAGTGGACGTGCTGGTGCACACGGTCGTGGCCGAGAAGCTGGACGATGAATTCCTCACGCTACTCGCCGAAAAGAAGCCGTACTGGGCCCCCGTGATGGGCCTTGCCGACCGCTCCGAACTTTGCGACGGCAGCAATCCTTTCATCGAGCAAAGCCTGCCCGATAGCGTGATTGCCGATGTCAAAGCCGGTAAGACCTGGCTGCCTTCCGCCCCCTGCTCTGCGTCCCCGACGCCCCAGGCGGCGCAGCGGGAAGAAAATCTCAGGTACAACTTCCCGAAGTACATCGCGGCAGGTGCCCGCATCGTGCTCGGCACCGACGCAGGAGTTTCCGCGAAATACTCCTACGGATTCGCCGAGCACCACGAAATGGGCATGTACGTCAAGCTCGGCATGAAGCCCTCCGATGCCATCATCGTTTCGACGTCGCGCCCCACCGAAGTGCTGCGCATCAAAGATACCGGCACGCTCGCCAGGGGGAAGCGCGCCGATTTCATTGTGTTGAACGCCAACCCACTGGACGATATCCGCAACACGCGCGAGATCGATAGCGTTTATCTCAACGGCGCGCGGCTCGATCGCGAAGCCCTGCGCCCCAAGTTCAAGCAGGCTGTGGTGGACCGGGACGCCTTTCGCGCATCCGCGCGAAAGGATTACGTGCCTCACCCGCCCTCATCACGCAAGCCCGATTAAGCCGGGCGGGAAAGGCGCTTTCGCCTGCCAACTCCGGAGCCTGGCCGTGGAGGTGGGGCAGGCGCTCCCGCTGCCCTGTGACTGCTTTTCTCTGTGGCCTCTGTCAACTCTGTGCTCTTTAGGTTTTGGTCTTTTGGCTTTTCTCTGTGTCTCCGTTTCTCTGCGGTGGTGTATTTCGGTCACAGGCTATTCCTTCCGGCTTGGCCATGCGGACCCGCCTGCCAACTTTTCTTCAGACCAGTCAGGGCCCGCCCAGCCACAACCCCCTGGCCATCGGCTCCCGAAGCGCATATACTCTACAGCAACATGGAGGCGGAGATGAAGTTTCGAAATCTCACTTTCGTAACTGCGATAGCAGTCGTTCTGTCGCTGGTCCAAGCACAGGCCTTTGCACAAGCCGTCACGGCCAAACCCGCGAAGCCCGCGGCCACCTCCGGTACGTGGTCGGTACCCCGCACCGTAGACGGACAACCTGATCTTCAGGGTGTGTGGGCGAACAATAATGCCACTCCGCTGGAGCGGCCCAAAGAACTGGCGGGGCGCGCGTTTCTGACGGAACAGGAAGTCGCAGCGCTGAAGAGGAAGGCGGGTGAGCTCTTCGAAGGCCAGTCGGACGCTGCCTTTGGCGATCAGGTCTTCGTCAGCGTGCTGGCAAACGTCAACGGGGCCAAATCGGGCTTCAAAAGCACCGACGGCGAAACCGGCGATTACAGTTCCGTGTGGACCGTCGAACGGCAGTGGGACAACCGGACTTCGCTGATCACCGACCCAGCCGATGGAAGGCTCCCGGCTATGACGCCGCGCGCCGCAGACATCCAGAAGACCGCCGCGGCCAAGCGATTCGGCCAGCCCGCCGGACCCGAGGACCGGTCATTGAGTGAGCGCTGCATTAGTTTCGGAGCACCACGCATGCAAGCCGGCTACAACAGTTATTTCCAGATCCAGCAGTCACCCAACAACGTGGCGATCCTGATGGAGACAATTCACGACGTGCGCATGGTCCCGCTCGACGGACGGCCGCACGTGCCTGCCGGCGTCCAGAGCTGGCTGGGCGATCCCCGCGGGCGTTGGGAAGGAGACACGCTTGTCATCGATACTACCAACTACAGGCCCGGCGCCTTCATGAATGTTTCCACCGAAAAGTTGCATATCATCGAGCGATACACGCGCACCGGCCCCGACTCGATGAAGTGGGAAATCACGGTTGACGATCCCGGAGCCTGGGTCAAGCCCTGGACGGCCATGATCCCCTTGCAGCGCTCCCAGGACGCCCTCTACGAATATTCCTGCCAGGAAGGCAATTACGGCCTGAAAGGCATTCTCGAAGGGGCCCGCGCCGAAGAGAAATCCAAGTAGGTTTGGCGGCGCCCCGGTTTTCGTCCGTCGCGGATTACTCTCTCTGTCGATGCCGTCCGGGCGATTCGCCGAATGCTTCGACCGCTCGCCCGGCCAACTCCGCACCGACCAGGTCCGGGAATACCCCGCCCCCCTGCGGAGGCGAATGCCGAAGGTCCAGCCGCCCACCTCACCGACCCCTCTGCTTGGCACGAGTCTTGAGCACGATGGGTGTGCCACGAAACCCGAACCGCCGCCGGATCTGGTTCACCAGATGCCTTTCATGCGAGAAATGCAGCGGCCCGCCGCGATCAGTGAACAGCACAAACGTCGGCGGCCGCACACCGGCCTGCGTGATATAGAAGATTTTGCGCTCTTCGAATCGCAGTTGCTCCACGAACCGGTTCAGTTCCCCGGTGGAAATGCGCTGCGTGGCCGAGGCGTACACTTCACGAATTAGTCCAAACAGGCGCTCCACGCCCGCCCCCGTCAGAGCCGAGACGATTACCACCGGCGCGTAATCCAGGAACTTGAACTCGTCGCGCAACTCGCGTTCGAATTCCTGGCGGTTCGGCAGGCGCCCGTCCTGCGCCTTTCGCGCGTCCCACTTATTGACGCAAATGATGACGGCGCGGCCTCCTTCGTGGGCGTATCCGGCGATGGTCGCGTCCAGGCCCAGCACGCCCTCGCTCGCGTCCAGCACCAGCAGGGCCACGTCCGCCAGCCGCAGATGCCGCCGCGCCATCACCACGCTCAGCTTCTCGGCCATCAACTTGGTCTTTCCTTTGCGGCGGATGCCTGCCGTGTCGATGAAGACGTACTCCGTGCCTTCGCGCTCGATTTTTTCATCCACTGCGTCGCGCGTAGTGCCGGCAATGGGCGAAACGATGGCGCGCTCTTTGCCTGTCAACGCGTTGAGCAGCGTCGATTTACCCACGTTCGGCCGGCCGATGATGGCCACGCGGATCGGTTGCGCGGCGGTCTCGCCTTCGCCCGTCCCATCCACGGCTGCCTCTCC
>CAZKVF010000196.1:0-7392 GCA_964556085.1 uncultured Solibacteraceae bacterium | reverse complement strand
AAAAGAAGTTGGAGGAGGACCCGGCAGTCAAGAAGGCGCTCGACCTTCTCGGCGTCAAGTAAGTAGGTAGCGCCGTGGGGCAGGCGCTATCTGTCGCCTGCCAAGCCCAGCCCAACGCAACCCGGCCGCAGGGCCGATCTTGTCGCCTGCTTTACAACGTCTTCAAATACGCAATGACGTCATCCTTTTCCTGGGCGCTCAGGATGTCTTTATAAGACGGCATCCCGTTGCCGCCCTCGTCGATCTTGGCGCGCACGTTAGCCTCGTTCACAGGTTTGCCATTAACTAGCTTGTCGTGCTTGAAGAGGCCTTTCAGCCCCGGGCCTATCTTCGTCTCCGTGCTGTCCGCGTTGTGGCAGACGCTGCATTGATCGAAAACTTCCTTGCCTTTGTCGGCGCTGCCCGCCGCGTAGGCCATGGTGGATCCGGCGGTCATAGCCGCAGCCGTCAAGATGATTTGGATTCGGTTCATGTCCGCTATCTTAGCGGATCTTTACGGAGTTCAGGGCCGAATTGAGAGGGCTCAGAGTTCAAGCAAGCGCTTTCCGGGGAGCGGCGCCTTCGGCCACGTTCACTACCGGCTTGTCAAACACGGTCATCTCCCGAACCAGCCGCTGTACGTCCGATTCGTTCTCCAGCGCGACTTCGTGCTCAATCCAATCCGACAGCGGCAGGCTGCGGAAATACATCCGTTCCTGAAGGACCAAGCTCTTGCGGCTGTGCGACAACGCGCGGTTTTCGCGAGTATAGTGCCGCTGCTCCACACGGAGGTCATCAAGGAAGGATTCCAAAGCCAAGCGGCGCGCCCGCTCTTCGGCTGCCTGGATGGTAGGCTCCAGGGCACCCTCTAGTGCGGCCTTACGCATTTCCACCGCAGAGCGCTCCCGGGCCAACCGCTCTTTTTCCTGGGCCAGTTTGACTTCCATACGCGATTCCATTACGAACCACACGAGCATTCCGGAAGCTACCGCCACGAAACCTGGCAGAAGGACCCAAAATACATTTTCCACGGGTGCATCATACGCGAACCTTTTGTCAAAGGCTAGCTCGCCAAAGGTTAATAGGGGGAGTGTTAACAACCCCTCAAATTACACCTGGCTTCATTCCTGGGTGCCGTCGATTTTCTGCCCCGAGATGATGTATCTCATTTCGCCCCAGCGCAAAGAAACCAGCGAGCCCAAAATCGAAGCCAGCATCGCTTTGAGACCCGCGCCAAACCCCTGGTATTTGCTTATAAAGGCAGCCCGGCCCTGCAAAAGATCGGCCCGCCGCTGCACGTCATACTCGCCGCCACCCTGATGGCGGGCGCGCGCCCCGGGCACCAGAAGGATTTTCTTACCGCCGCGCCGGATATGGGCCGCCAGATCAGCATCGGCACCGAACTGGCCGTAACGCTCGTCGATCTGGCGGATCGACTTGATTACAAAGGCCCGCACCATGAGCGCTGCCCCGCGCGGGTAGGTCACGGCAAGCGGCTCGGGGCCGGTCACCTCGGCGGGCGTGTAATCGCCGTCGGGAGGCAAATTCCCCAGCTGCGGCGCGGGATTCCCTTCGTCATCCACCAGCAATGGACAAACCGCTGCCGCGTCCGATTGATCATCGAGCACCGCCGCCAGCCGTTCGATCGCATCCCCTTCGACTTGAGTATCTTCGTGAAGGAAGAGAACGTATTCGGCTCCGGCCGCGCGCCAACCAATGTTGAGCGCCCTGGTCAACCCGAAATTCTTCGGCAAACGCAAAAACCGCGTATTCGGGAACTCGGATTCCAGTTGTCCGCTGCCGTCGCTCGAACCGTTGTCGATGACGATTACCTGAAGCGACTCGCGCCCTTGCGATTTCTCGAGCGCTTCGAGACACGCCCGCAGCAATTCCGCACGGTTCCGCGACACCACCACCACGGAGACGCGAGGCGGCGCGGTTTCCTGATTCGGCGGCGTCAAGCCACTAGAATACCCTGCCGACAGCCGTGAGGTGGGGCAGGCGCCCCGGTTTGCGGGTCCGTTCCGGATTTCGCCTGCCAACGGTTGCGAAAATGTGGACAGATTCCATCATGGTTTGGTCCGCCGCCCTCCTGGTCCGTTTCCTTCGCGCGCGGCTTACCCTTGATACACTGTTTATTCGCTATGGCCATCAGCAACGAACTGCTGGAGATTCTCGTCTGTCCCGCTTGTCGAGCCAAGGTGGAGATGAAATCGGATGAGAGTGCGCTCAAATGTGTCGAATGCCACCGGGTTTATCCCATCCGCGACGATATACCGGTAATGCTGATCGACGAAGCGAAGATAGAAGAATAGCTGGTGCCCGGCATCCTGGAAGCTCTGCCGCGATCGGGCCGCGTGGCCGTCATCCGGTTACGCTCTCTGGGCGACTGTGTGCTCACCACTCCCGCCCTCGAAATCCTCAAGAGGTTCCGCCCCGACGCGCAACTAACGATTTTCGTGGAAGACCGTTTCCGGGACTTGTTCGAGGGCAATCCCGATCTTGACGACATCCTGCCGCCGGACCTGCTCCGGCTGCGGCGTGGCCGCCCGCACCTTTGCCTGAACCTCCACGGCGGCCCTCGCAGCGCCTGGATGACTGCCCTTTCAGGGGCGCGCTGGCGGGCCGGCTTCGGCCATTTTCGGAACCAGTTCGCTTATAACGTGCGCATTCCTCGGGCTCAGGAGATCCTGGGCAGCGAGCGCAAGGTGCATACCGCGGAGCACTTGGCTTCGGCGATCTTTTGGTTGGGTGCGCCGCGCTGCGAAGTGCCGCGCGCCAAACTCTTCGCACCTAAGCCCGCGGCGCCTTGCGCTGTCATTCATCCTGCTGCCGCCACGGCCGCTAAGACGTGGCCCGCGGAACGCTTCCTGCAGGTTGCGCATTGGCTCGAAGCCTCGGGAACGGAAGTGGTCATCATCGGAAGCGCCTCCGACGATCTTTCTCCATTCCACGCTTTTCGCACACTTACCGGCGCGCCGCTTGTCGACATAAAATCGCTGATGGCTTCCGCCGTGGTGTTCGTGGGCAACGATTCCGGTCCGGCGCACATGGCCGCGGCATTCGGGGTCCCTTCAGTAGTGCTCTTCGGCGGCTCCGATTCCAGCGTTTGGGGACCCTGGCGCACTCCCTGCGAGGTTTTGAACGCGCCTGGAGATATTGCTGAGGTCCGCACGGAACAGGTAATCCAGGCGCTGGAGCGGGCCCGCCGCGCCTCACAGGTGCGGGCATGAAGGACTTGCAGCGGCTGCTCGCTTATGCCCGGCGCTATTGGCCGCACTTGTTGGCATCCACAATCCTGATGGCGGTCGCCGGCGCTGCCCAAGGCGCCATGGCCCTGCTCACCAAGCCCCTTTTCGACCGGGTGCTCAATCCGAATACCAGCGCCGGGCCCATCCCTCTGTTGCCGCGCCCCTTTCTCCATCACCAGCTTTATCTCGACCAGATCATTCCGCTGCATAACCGCACCGTTTGGACGCTGGTGGGCATTGCTATCATTGCCGTATTCCTCATTAAGGGCGTTTGCGATTACATCGGCAACTATCTCATCAGCTACGCCGGGTACTCCGCCGTGACCGATCTCCGCAACGCCGTTTTCGATAAGGTGTTGCGCCACGGAGCCAATTTTTTCGAATCGCACTCGACCGGCCAGCTGATGTCGTCGATCATGAACGATGTTGACCGCGTGCAGCTCGCCACTTCACAGATGCTCGCCGATTTCCTGCGGCAGTCGTTTAGCGCGCTGGCATTCGGCTTCATCGTGCTGTCCAGCGATTGGCGCCTGGCCGCGGTCAGCCTCACGGTATTGCCCTTCGTGCTCTTGCCCACCCGCCTGATCGGCAGGCGCATTCGCCGCACGAGCCGTACCACGCAAGACCGCCAGGCCGAGCTCAACCAGATCCTTCAGGAAACTTTGAGCGGCCACATGGTGGTTGCGGCGTTCGGCGCGGAAGCTTACGAATCCCGCCGTTTCCGCGAGGCCGCGCGCCGCCTTCTGAAAAACAACCTGCGATACACACTCGAGCAGGCAATGTCCTCGCCGCTCATCGAGCTGTTCGGCGCTCTTACCATCGTCGGATTGCTCACCTACGCTGTGACCCAGATCAAAGCCGGCACCATGACCGCGGGAGACTTCACCGCGTTTGTGACCGCTCTTCTGCTGCTCTATGAACCCGTGAAGCGCCTGGTGGGCATCCACAATATCTTCGAGCAGGCGCTGGGGGCGTCGCAAAAAGTTTTCGAGCACCTCGACCACGCCGAACAGATTGTGGATAACCCCGCCGCGCACCAACTGGCGGGCTTTCGCCACTCGGTAAGAGTCGAGAATGCCTCGTTCCGCTACCCCGGCGCTCCCAACGGCTTTCTCATGCAGGGCATCAACCTGGAAGTAGGTGCAGGAGAAGTGGTGGCGCTTGTGGGGCCCAGCGGCGCAGGTAAAACGACTCTCGCGAACCTGGCAGCACGGTTCTATGACGTAACGGCGGGCGCGGTAAAAGTGGACGGCTACGACGTCCGCGACGTCAGCCTCTCCTCCCTGCGCTCGCTGATCGGCATCGTGGCCCAGGACACCTTCTTGTTTAATGACACGGTGGCTCGCAACATCGCCTACGGCCGGCCTGGAACTTTGTTCGAGGAAATTCGCGCCGCTGCCGGCACCGCGCTGGCCGACGAATTCATCGAACGCCTCCCTTCCGGCTACGACACCATCATTGGCGACCGCGGAGTCAAACTCAGTGGCGGCCAGCGGCAGCGCATCGCCATTGCCCGCGCCCTGCTCAAGAACGCGCCGATTCTCATTCTCGATGAAGCCACCTCGCACCTCGATACGGAGTCGGAGATGCTGGTTCAGAAGGCTCTCGCCAACCTCATGGAGCATCGCACCGTCATCGTGATCGCCCATCGCTTGTCCACTATTCGCCGGGCCGATAAGATCGTGGTGCTTGATAAAGGCCGAATCCGCGAGATTGGCACCCACCAGGAACTGATCAATGATGAAGGCGGCATCTACCGCCGGCTGCACGCTCTTCAGTTCGTGGAGGGCCTCTAGTGGCGGCTGCTTGGTGGGGCAGGCGCTTTCGCCTGCCAATTGCAGCCGCTGGTGGCGCCGGTGGTCTCTCCAGTAGCGCCGGCGCTCTTTCTGGTGGAGCCGGCGGTCTTCGCCACCGGCGATCAGGTCATACCTTGGGACTAGCTCCATGACCATCCGCAGCATGACCGGGTTCGCCCGCGTCAAAAAATCCGCTCCCGATGCCGAAATCGTCCTGAGCATCAAGAGCGTCAATCATCGCGGCCTGGACCTGCATTTCCACATGCCTCCCGAGTTGGATTCGATCGAATCGGACCTCCGTAACCTGCTCAAGGGAAGCATTGCGCGCGGCCACCTGCAAATCCATGTCACGTTAACCCGGCTTGCATCCGGCGCCGAAGCCGGGCCTTCGCCCCTGAACAGGAGCCTCCTCGAATCCTACCTTCGGGCTTTTCACGAGGCAGCCGAAAAGCACGGTCTCCGCGGCGTTCCCGACTTAAATTCGGCTCTGCGTATCCCCGGCATGCTGACCGCAACGGAGGACCGGGAGCCCGGTCAAGAGCTATCGAAGGCTGTCTTGGATGCAGCCGGCGAAGCAGTGGTGGCGTTGAACTCGGCCCGCGCGCGCGAGGGCGCCGCAACTGCCCAGGAATTGCATGAGCGGTGCCGCGCCATCCGCGGATTGGTCGAGCGTACGATGGCCATTCGCGCCGGAGCCGTGCCGGCCTTTCAAAATCGCCTGCGCGAAAGGCTGGCGGATCTGCTGGGCGGGGCGGGCGTGGACTCCCAACGTCTTGCTCAGGAGGCTGCCATCCTAGCCGACCGCAGCGACGTCAGCGAGGAGTTGCTGCGGCTCAGCACGCATACCGCGCAACTGGAGCAAATGCTGGCCGGAGGCGGAGAGGTCGGCAAACGGATGGATTTCCTGCTGCAGGAGATGAATCGCGAAGCCAATACCGTGCTATCCAAGACTGGCGGCCTGGGCGACCTGGGTCTCACCATCACCGATCTGGCCCTGGCCGCGAAATCCGAAATCGACAAAATCAGGGAGCAGGCGCTCAACCTGGAATGACCACCGTCTTCATCATCTCCGCCCCGTCCGGTTCGGGAAAATCCACCTTGGTTTCCCGCTTGATGGCTCATGCTCCGGGCCTCATGTTCTCAATCTCGTACACCACGCGAAAGCCTCGCGGCGCCGAGGTGGATGGCCAGAATTATCACTTCATCGCGCGTGCCGATTTCGAGAAAATGATCGCCAACGGCGAGTTCCTGGAGTGGGCTGAGGTCTTTGGCAACTACTACGGCACACATCGCGGCGTCCTGGAAGAAGCCCGGGCCCGTGGCGTCGATCTCGTGCTCGATATCGATGTTCAAGGAGCGCGACAGCTCCAATGCAGCATACCGGAGGCCGTCACGATCTTTATTCTTCCGCCTTCACGGGCCATCCTGGAGCACCGGCTTCGAGCCCGCGGTGAAGATCGCGAAGACGTCATCCAGCGGCGCCTCCACGATGCCGCCGGCGAGATCGGCAACTACCGCGTCTACAACTACGTGGTGATCAACCGAGATTTGAATGAGTCCGATAGGCTGTTGTGCGCGATCGTGCGTGCCGAACGCGCCCGCCGCACGCGGGTCGAGGACCAGATCGAGCCCATCCTCGAAACATTCCGCTCGTGATTCGGAGCCGCGACCGTCAGGGAGCGATCACGGCCCCAAACTCTCAATGGACTCTCTACGGCCCTGTCTGTGCGTACACGAATACACCCATGCCGGTGGCCGGCACGAAAATGTGATTGGTCGAGCTGTCTACGGCAATCGAATGCGTCGGCACGTTGGTGTCTAAGAAACCCAGCGGCTCATTGGTTTCGGCGTCTACAACACCGACGTTCGCGCTGCCAAAGTAGTAGCGGTTGTCGCCGGGATTGAACCAGATCTCATCACCGCCGATTGGGTTGTCCGCGTTCCCTTGGCTATATCCCAAGGTGTTTCCGGTCCGTGCGTCGATCACTTGGGCACACGAAGTCATCGCCCGTTGAAAAGGCCCCAGAGCCAGTCCCGCCGGGTCGCAGTTCAGGAAATAGCGGCTGGTCACCTGCATTGCGATCGGGTCGATCACATCCACTTCGCCCGTGCGGCTGGCCGACGCCGGCACCGAGATCAGGAACCTCTTCAGTTGGCCATCCCACACGGCTTGCTCCAGGCCTACCTGGTCGGCTGGATAGGTAATTTTGCCCAGCACAGCCAGAGTATCGGCCGAAATAAACGTAAGGAACGGCGGCGAATCGTCGGCGTTGGCGATCATGATGATGTGATCCAGGGAATCATACGCCAGCTCATCCGCGCGGAATTTGCCGCCGGTAGAAACCGAGGCGATGATGGCCTTGGCG
>CAZKVF010000195.1:0-12674 GCA_964556085.1 uncultured Solibacteraceae bacterium | reverse complement strand
AGTTGAGGGGCGGACTGGAAGAGGCCGCTGCCGATTTGCAGCGGGTCGGCGCCGACCATGTGACACGGGTCTACATCGGGCCGGGGAAGTTGTGGGACCCTTCCGGCATACCGGATAAGTTACCGCTGGATGTGAAAGCGCGGCGGGCCGATTACCACGCATTCCTCGCGGCCTTTCCCGTGGTAATGCTCACGGCTTATGACAGCGCGTCTTTCGAGCAATACAAGAACGGACGCTTGGACGCGCAGCATCTCGCGGCGACAAAGGATGAATTTCGCCGCTTCGCGCTCGAGCTGGCCAAAACGCCGGGGAGGAAGATCATTTCCAACTGGGAATTCGAAAACGATTGCCGGACCGAGCAATGGGCGGCATGCCGCGAATATTACCAGACGCGGTTGGCCGGCATTCGCGAGGGTAGGGAGGCGGCGCGTAAGGCCGGGTATCCGGGCGAGGTTCTGACCGCTTTCGAGTTTACGATCGTGCCGGGCTACACGGGCAAGCCGTCGGGTCTTGTGGAGGTGGGTGCAAAGCTCGAGGGAGTGGATTTCTTCGCGTATAGCTCGTGGGCGTCGATCGGCTGGGATGCCGATGCCCCCGCGGTGTACAAGAGCTTCGAGTGGGGGGCGCACATTCTCCAGGAATTTGCAGGCAAGAACCATCTGAGGCAACGGTTCATCATAGGAGAATTTGGCGAGTACTGGGACCAGCACGCTGGCGCCGAGCGCATGAAGGCGGTAATCGACGCTGCAATCGATCACGGTTTCGAATACCTGTTCGACTGGGTGCTCTACGATCAGCCAGGGAACCGGGATGACCACGGACGGGATGCTTCACACTTCGGAAAGTTCACGCTGGATGGAATGCTGACGCCGCAAGGAGAGGCGTTCCAGGGCTGGTTTTCGCCAGCGCCGCAGAAGGCGCGACTGGGCAGATGACATCGGCGTCGCCAGCATTGCGGGAAGGGCAGCGAACGGCCGCGAGCGCCGGCGCCCGCATCTCGGAATTGGACGGTTTGCGCGGGATTGCGATTCTGCTGGTCCTCGTGTTTCACTTCACGCCGGCGAGCGGGCCTCTGCACCCATTGGCGCACATCTTCCAGGTGGGATGGGTCGGTGTGGACCTGTTTTTCGTGCTTAGCGGCTACCTGATCACGGGAATCCTGTTGGATAGTGCGGGCAGGCCGCACTATTACCGGAACTTCATCGTACGCCGCAGCCTGAGAATTTTCCCGTTGTATTACGCCTGCCTGCTTTTGTACGGCTATCTGACGTTCCATCCGAGCCCGGTTCGCTGGAGCGAGTTTCTGGGTGTCGGGGATGCCCGCTGGTACTTCGTTTACCTGGGCAATGTCTGGGCGTTTCTGCGCAATGCATGGCCGGGCGCGGCGATGCTTACATTGCTGTGGTCGCTTCAAGTGGAGGAGCAATTCTACTGGAGCTATCCGTTCCTGGTGCGGGCGGTGAGTCGAAAGACGTTGGCCGCGATTCTGATGGCTTCGGCCGTCGTGGCCCTCCTGCTTCGCACTGTATTGGCGTTTGCCATGCCGGCCAACGCCATAGGGGCATACGTCCTGATGCCTTGCCGGATGGACGCGCTGGCCATGGGAGGTCTCGTAGCGATCGCCGCGCGCGAGGCGCCGGGGTGGCTCAAGCATCCGTGGATCGGGCGCCTGACGTTCGTTTGCGGCGCCATTTTTATCGTTGTGTGCCTGTTCGTTTCGGAGACACCGTGGTCGCGGGCGATGCGCACGTTCGGCTACAGCGCCATCGACCTGGCATTTACCGGTGTACTGATCCTGTTAATCGGCAGACGCCCGCCACTGCTGCTGCGGATCTGCCGCTGCCGATGGCTGGTCTGGTTCGGCATCATTTCTTATGGGTTGTACCTTCTGCATGTGCCCGCATTGACGGTGTCCGACCGGATCGCGCCGGCGCTGCATCTGGCGCCGCGCGGCTCGGCGATATTCTTTCTGACGATCGCCATGGCCGTGGGGGCTGCATCGCTCTCCTGGATTGGTTTCGAGTCGCAAGTGCTGCGGCTGAAGAACCGCTTTACGGCGCGGTGATCGAAACCAGCCGGCGGCGCGTAGGCCAGGTTGCGGGAACTCGAAGGCGCCTTGCCAGGCTGACCACTCCTACGGTGTAGGGAACTGCGATAACCAGGTCGAACAGATAGTGCTCGCCAAAGCCTAAAGTCGCCAGAGCCGTGGCCATCAGGTACAGCAAGCCGAGAGGCGGCCCGAAACGGAACCGCCGCGCGTACCATGCACATAACAGCGCGGTGGAAAAATGAATCGAGGGCACGCCATTAGGCAGCGCGTCCAGCCGGATGGGGTGAGCCGGGCCGGTGACTGGCCGGGCCGGGAAGCTCGGGAAGGCATAGGACGGACCGGCGACGGGCACCAGGAAATAGCAGGGCACACTGAGGATCAGGTTTAGAATCAGCGCGCGTCCCACAATGGTGGACTGCTCCGGATATCGCCAGACCCATGCCCAGTAAATCGCGACCATGGCCATCGGCATCAGACTGTACGCCATGGAGAGCGCGACCTGAACCAACACCGGTTGGGAGTGCACAAACCGACCGACCACAAAACTGGGCTCGCATTGCAGGAGGCCGTCCAGCCGGTAGATATACAAATCAAGCTTTTCGGGACGCAGCCAGTTCACTAGCTGGTTCGCGGCAGCTGCGGCTATCGTGCCCGGGATGAGCATTGACACCGCGGCGATTAACCTCTCGATGCGCCGATCCAGGCCCCACTTGGACAGGTAGATCACGCAATACGAAAGCAACGGGAAAAACGCGGCCAGTTGAGGCCATTCTTCTACGAAACGGACAAACGCGCCCACAGCCGTCTATCGGCAGAAAAGGCTCGAGAGAATAGGGGCGCCTGAGACCTTAAGCGCTATCGCTCTCTGACGGTCGCGGCTCCGATTGTGGACAGTGCGATGGTCGTAGAGCTTGGCAAAATTGGTTGGCAGGCGAAATCCGCGGCGGACCCGCAAATTGGGGCGCCTGCCCCACCACCCGCCCAAGTCACTCGTTTGCATTCGCTGGCGGAACGAAATGTACAAGCTGGTGCGACGCCAGATCGACAGTTACGAAGTCATCCGGGGTCTTCGCCGCTCCGGTGTCCGACGCCGGATGGTACTCGATACGGAGCTGCTTGGTATCAGCGAGGATCCGCGTGTAACCGTAATCCTGGTCGTCGTAGTTTTCGAACACCACCGTGTCCCCTGCGTGTGAAAGCGAGGGTTGCGCCATGGGGGTGCGCAATGTGGGGCTGCCTTTGTGAGTCAGAGGATTAACAGCGTGGCCGCCATTGCCGATCACGAGAAACGGGGTCTGGCGCTTGCTTTGCGTGCGCGTGAAGCGCTGATAGTTGTGCGCGTGCCCGGAGAGAAACGCATGCGGCCAAACCCCGACCTTTTCGCAAATCGCATCAATTTCCTCGAGGACTTTGGGGCTCGTGCCATGGCGGCCGGCGTTGTCGGTGTTGGTAGTGGCAACCGCGACGTAAGGGGGGTGATGCAGAGCAATCAGTAAAGCGCCCGTATATTTTTCCTGTTTCACGCGGGTGAGCGCGGCAGTCAGAAAGTCCAGCTGGGCATCGGTCAAATAGGGGAATTGCCCGTTTTGCGTCGAAATAACGCCGGGATCTTCGAGGCAGTTACTATACAGGCACAGGATTCGAACAAAGGGCGCCTCGAGAGTGTAATAGACGCCTGGCTGAACCTGCGCGGTCCGCGCCAACTCGCCGGATTCCGGGGTGCGATGGAAGGGCTTGCCCGCCTGGCAAAAGTTTTCCAGAAAGGCAACCAAGGTTTCAACGTCGGTGTTTGGCGCCACCATGCCGTCGTGATTGCCCGCGATCGCGAAAATCGGCGCGGGGTAGTTGCGATAGGGATCGTAGAACTGGTCGTAGTAGTATTTGCTTTCGCCGAAGCTGTAGACCACGTCACCCAGGTGCAAGAAAAAGGATGGAACGGAGCGTGGATCGGTGTCATCGAAATCAGCGACCATCTTGTCGACAACGGTGTCCATGTCGCGCGGCCCTCTGGTATTCCCGGTGTCCCCCACGGCATGAAACACAATCTGAGCGGCCTTCTGGATTTCCGCTTCAACATCCGCTCCTTGCGGACCAAGCGCGTCCGCCAACTTGATCACCGGCTCCGGCTTGCCTGGCACAACCGGGAAAGCGCGCGGTTTAAGCGAGCCGGCTTCACTGTCGAGAATTTTATAGGCTGCCGAATCCGATCCATGCTTCACCGTGAATTTACTCGGATCGGGTGTGGGAGCGGGCTCCCCGAATTGCGGGCCTTTAGTCTGGATCGGCGCCGAGTTTTGTGCCGGCGGCGGCTCGACCGGGCCGGGTTTCGGTTTGCGCGAGTGGCGAGAAGAGTCGCCGGGCGGATGCGGATGCGAAGGCTTCTTTGCCAAGAGATCACCTCATATATGGATTGATAGGGAAACCCAGGGTAAGAAAATTCGAAACGTCTCTGGATTGAATAGTACGACGAGTTACATTCCCGGAAAAGCAAGGTAATCACCTGATTGCTTGTGGGAACCGTGTTGCGCTACCCAATAGCCGCTATTTATTGGAAATTCCGGTTTACATTCTTTATACTTGAAACCTCACGAGATTTCGGGAGGTGGCCCATGCGAAAAATGCAATTTGCTTTGGCGGCAGCCTTGTTTACCGCAAGTGTTTCACCGAGCAACGGGCAGGAGGCGCCGTCGCCGGACAGGTTCACCACGGAACACTATTTCGAACTGGAGCGCGTCAGCAACGCTCAGATATCACCGGATGGCGCGCGGATTGTGTACGCCCGCGAGCAGGCGAACCGGCTCGAGGATAAGTGGGAGCCGGCGCTATGGATCATGAACGCCGACGGATCGCAGCACCGGTTTCTGGCCAAGGGATCCAATCCGCGCTGGGCCCCGGACAGCAAGCGCATCCTGTACCTGGCGGATGGCGAACCCCGGGGTACGCAAATCTTCGTCCGCTGGATCGATGCCGAAGGTTCTGCGACGCAGGTGACGCACGCGACGGAAAAAATCGGCGATGCGCACTGGTCGCCGGACGGCAGGATGATTGCTTTTTCCATGTTCCTTCCCGAAAAGAATAAGTGGACCATCAGCATGCCGGCTGAGCCGCAGGGGGCGAAGTGGACATCGGCGCCCCGGATCGTGGAGACGCTGCATTACCGGCAGGACCGAGTCGGTTTTCTGGAGGATGGATACACACACCTGTTTGTGGTCGCGGCCGATGGCGGCGCTCCGCGGCAACTTACCAAGGGAGATTGGAGCGCGGGCGCGGGCGAGTTGCGCGCGGCGATCGGGTTGGATTGGGCGCCGGATAGCAGGGCCATCGTTGTGGAGGCAAACCGGGACACAAATGCCGATCTCGAGTACCAGCGCTCGCAGTTGCTGGTGGTGGATGTGGCATCGGGATCGATTCGCGAATTAGTCGGCAAGCCCGGGGTATGGGGGCGTCCGGCCGTTTCGCCCGACGGAAAGACCGTTGCGTTCACGGGCTACCCGGAAACCGGAAAGACTCATTCCGTGGCCGACCTGTACATTGTCCCTTTCGCGGGCGGCGAGCCGCGCAAGATCAGCGCCGATTATGACCGCGATCCGCTGAACCTGCACTGGGCCGCGGACGGCTCGGGCTTATATTTCGATGCCGACGATCATGGATCGCGCAACGTGCAGTTCGCATCGCTAAATAGCGGCGTGCGGGCGGTCACCACGGGAAAGCATGTGCTGACGCTGGATTCGGTTTCCAAAGATCTCGTGGCGGCGGGAACTGTGACCGATCCGGATCATCCCGCCGAAGTCACGCGGTGGAATCTACGCGCGCACTCGGCAATCGAGCCGCTCACGAACGTGAATGCCGGAATGCTGGCCGGAAAGAAGCTGGCAAAGACCGAGGAGGTAACCTTCACCTCGAGCGGCAACACCACCGTGCAGGGATGGGTGGTGAAGCCGCCGGATTTCGAAGCGGGGAAAAAGTATCCGTTGATTCTGGAAATCCATGGCGGGCCCTTCGCCATGTACAACGTGGCCTTCAATTACATGTGGCAGAACTTCGCGGCCAACAATTTCGTGGTTTTGTACGTGAACCCGCGCGGATCGACGGGATATGGTACGGCTTTTTCGGGCGCGATCGACCACAACTATCCGGGGCCGGATTATGACGACCTGATGGCGGGGGTCGATGCCGTGATGGCGAAAGGATTCGTCGATTCGTCGCGCCTGTATGTTTCGGGATGCAGCGGCGGGGGCGTGCTGTCGAGCTGGGTGATCGGACATACCGACCGGTTCGCGGCGGCGGCGGTTCGCTGCCCCGTCATCGACTGGCTGAGTATGGCGGGAGACACCGATATTCCGCTGTTCACGTACAGCTTCTTCCAGAAGCCATTCTGGGAGGATCCGAGTGACTGGCTGTCGCATTCGTCGCTGATGTATGCCGGCAAGGTGTCCACGCCCACGCTGTTGATGACCGGCGTACTGGACCGCCGCACGCCCATGCCGCAGACCGAAGAGTACTTCGCGGCACTGAAGAAACGTGGCGTCCCGGTGAAATTGCTGCAGTTCGAAGGCGAGTACCACGGTACGGCTTCGAAGCCTTCGAACTTCATTCGTACGCAGCTCTATATGATGAGCTGGTTCCAGAAGTTTACGCGCTCCGCAGAGGGCAAAGCGGTACCGGTTTCCGGGGCGGCAGGGCAGTAGGAGCGGGGAAGAGCATCACCGGTGACAAGATCACCGGCGCCACCCCAAGACTTCAAGATCGCCGGCGCTACTTCAAAATCGCCGGCGCCACCTGTCGGTGGTCCAGGATGCGGAGCACCCAGCGCGCGTCCGAGAGCGTACGAGCCGCGAACCGCAATTCTGTTAGCCCCTCGGCGCGCGTCTGGTCGTGCAAGACAAGCAGCTCTCCCAGCAAGAGATGGATCCGCGCATTGTCGCTGGAAAGAGCCAGCGCGCGACGTGTGCTCCGTTCTGCCCCGGGAAAGTCGCCTCTGCTATACAAGGTCAATGCCAGGTTATAGTGCCCCATCCAGAAAGCCGGTTCGATATCGGTGGCACGGCGAAAGGCTTGTTCCGATTCATCCCAGCGGCCGAGATAGGAATACTCGACTCCCAGTTGATTCTCGGCTGCAGTGTATGCGGCGTCCCGGCGCAAGGCTGATTCGAGTTCGGATGCCGCCTTTTCATGTTCGCCCGCCTGAGAAAATTTCATGGCGCGTTGGTAGGCCTTTGCCGCGTCCTTGGGGATTTTGTGTTGCAGTTGGTTGACCGAGACCGTTTCGCCAGGGGGCTTCGTTTGCGTGAACCCGGGCGGAGCCGCGCCGCCGGTATCGGTAATGCAGACAGACTTGGGCTGGCCCGTTCCCGGGGTGCATGTACGACCGCCGCCCCTTAATTCTTCGAACAATCGGTCGTTTACCCGCGCGGGCGTTGGCTGTGTCTGCGCCCAACAATGGCAAGCTAGGATGCCGGCCCAAAAAATCCTGTTCACGCTGCCTCCGGTTGAACTCCTGCCTGCTCTCAACCGGGAGAGGGCATCTCAGAAAAGCACCTCGCAGCAGGGCCGTCAGGCAGCCGCGCGGATGCCAACCAGCATTCAGATGCAAGGCTCTACGGGAAGCGATCGGTAGACAGCAGATCGGTCGCGATCTCGGCGATCCTTCTGCGACGCTGCCGGCTTAATTGCCGCAAGTGGGCATAAGCCTGCTGCTCATCGAGACCGTGTTCCGCCTGAAGCATGCCTTTCGCCCGCTCAATCAGTTTTCGCGAACCCAGCCTGTCATTGACAATGGCGAGCTCCGAATGGAGCCGGAAGACCTCGTAGACCGACCATGCGGCCACCGCAGCCAGGCCGACCCCGGCCGGCATTTCGCCCGCGGCGATACCCGCGGCGGTGGGCGGCGCTATGAATCCGAAGGCCTCCGCGGCGCTCAGCCGATCCGTTCCCCAGGAAGAGAAGAGGAATGATGTCCCTCCCGGTTGAAACGTTCCCGCGAGGAACCTGGCGATCGCACTGTTTTCGGAAGCGTATCCCTCGAAATTTTGCAGGGTGACCGCCAGCGCTCGTTCCAATGGGACCTCAGCGCGCTTTTTGCCGGATTCAGGCCACATGTAGAGATTCCGCATCGTGCGACCGTTGCTCACAATGAAGACCGCGACGCTGCTCGCTCCCATCCCGGTGGAGACGGCCCGAAGCGTAGAGAGTCCTTCGCGGAGACGGGACTCCAGTTCGGTGGAGAACTGCGATCCAAGCCATGCCATTCGGGTGATTTACGATTTCGAAGCTCGCTCAGACCCGCGACGGCGTTGTCGCCGGAGATGCACACGAGAAGGCGTAGCCAGGCAGATCGGCACGTTCCTGCGATCGGCGACAGCCAGCCTCCGAAGAATTCCCTCGCTCGCAGCAGACAGTCCGCTGTCTTTCCAGAGCGTGTTGCAAAGGTAAGACGACGATCGAGGCAAAAAGTTCCCACAAAACGTAGGCTGGCGCCGTGACCAGACCTGGTCTTTCCTCTGGTAGCGCCGGTGGTCTTGCCGCCGATGGTTTGGCCTTTGCCTTTGTACATAGGCGGTCCAATTGCAGGCTTTTCGAGGAGCTAACCAAGTCGCGTAGGTGTTGACACGTTTGTAATGCCGCGTGTAGTACGGCTGCGCGCACGGGCCCGAAGCCCGCGATCCCAATCAGACATTCAGGAGAAATCGCTGTGAACAACCTTAACGGAGTCAGAGTGGCCATTCTGGTGGAAGATGGCTTCGAACAAGTGGAACTGGTGGATCCACGTAAAGCCCTCGATGAGGCCGGAGCCAAAACGTCTATTGTCTCTCCCAAATCCCGGAGCGTCCGGGGGTGGAAATTCACAGAATGGGGCGAGGACCTTCCGGTTGACGTACCCCTCGACAACGCTCAGCCTGGCAATTTCGATGCCCTGCATCTGCCGGGAGGCGTAATGAACCCTGATAAATTGAGGATGCAGCCAAAGGCCGTCGCTTTCGTGAAAGCTTTCTTCGATGCCGGCAAGCCCGTAGCCGTTATCTGCCACGGACCTTGGACGCTGATCGAAGCCGGCGTGGTGCGCGGCCGCAAGATTGCGTCCTGGCCCTCGGTCAAGACTGATCTGCGTAACGCTGGCGCGGAGTGGATGGACGAAGAAGCGGTGGTGGATGGGAACATCGTTTCGAGCCGCAAGCCGGCCGATATTCCTGCATTCAACCGCGCCATGATCGAACTGTTCGCGCGCATGTCCGCGAAGCATCGCACGGCCTGAGCGGTGTTGGTGGGCAAGCGCTTCCCGCTTCCGCCTGCCAACCTCTGTCTTGCCGACTGCCTACTGGGCCGGTTCGATTCTCAAAAGAACGCCGTCCTCTTCTTCGGTCAGCACGTAGAGCAAACCGTCGGGGCCTTGCCGCACGTCACGGATCCTCTGCCGCAGATCGGCCAGCATCGATTCGCGGCGAAGCTCTTCGTATTTATCGTTGAAGACAATCCGTTCCAGATGGCCGGTGTAGTTCAGCTCCCCGGCGCGCATGGAACCGACAAAGAGGTTGCCTTTCCAGCCGGGAAACTTGTCGCCTGAATAGAAGGTCATTCCCGAAATGCCAATCGAGGGAAGCCAGACTACCAGCGGCTCCTCCATGCCTTCCCGCCAGGCGTGCTCCGACACGCGCGGGCCGGGATATTGCCGGCCGTAGCTGACCACCGGCCAGCCATAATTGCGGCCGGGCAGGATGAGATTGACTTCGTCCCCGCCGTTCGGGCCGTTTTCGTTCTCCCATACCGCGCCGGTATCCGGGTGGATCGTGAGCCCCAGCGCGTTGCGATGGCCCATGGAAAAGATTTCCGGCTTATAGCCCGCCCGGCCCACGAAAGGATTGTCGGACGGCGCTGTTCCATCGGCACGCAAGCGCAGCACCTTGCCGCCGTGACTCGCCGGGTCTTGCGCGCGTTGGTCGAAAGTGCCGCCCACCGTCATGTAGAGGGTTCCATCCCTGGCGAACACGATGCGCGAAGCCGCGGCCCGGCCGTCGTCAATGGAATCGGCGACGAAGATGTCGCGCACATCGGACAACATCCCTCCATCAAAACGCCCGCGCGCCAGAGCGGTTGTAACCTTATCGACGGCCGGCTTGGTGTAGGTCAGATAGACCAGCTTGTTTTCGGAAAATTTGGGGTCGAGAGCGATGTCCATGAGGCCGGAAAGCTGCTTGGCGTAAACCTCGGGCACTCCGCCGACCGGCTTGGGATCAAGCACGCCGTCCCGGATGACGCGGAGCCGCCCGGCACGCTCCGTCACCAGCATATTGCCGTCCGGCAGAAAAGCCAGGCCCCACGGATGGGACAAGCCTCTGGTGAGAATGACGACCCGGATCTTGTGCTGCTCGGCTGTATCGACTACGAACGGGCCGGAACCAAGCGGCGGCCGGGCAATGGTCGGAGGGTTCCGCTGTTGAGCGAAACCGGCGGTGATCACAGCCACGAAAAGGACGCCGCGACAGAAGCTGTCGATTGTTGATCCCATGAGCCACATCTTATCGAAGCGCGGTGAGAAGTAAAATCTACCGGGCCTTCGGCCGGAGGATCCGGCGAAGATGGCGGGTGCTCTATGTCGTGAAACCTTCGACGCGCGGCAATAGCCAAAAGATACGGATACGTCCCGCAAGCACAAGCCCGATAATCTACGACGGCGCATACAATTATGCTGTGCGGGCAGCACCAACCCCGCCAACGCCACTCCACCAAGCTATCGCGGGTTTTGCTTAAGCGCGTGCTGACAAGCTTGACTTCACCTGGCTTTGGCTCGGTCGACCAATGCATAGATACGTTCTGTTTGAATCTTCCGCCGGGTCCACTGAAAGCATCATGCTTCGCCGCTTGCGGACAACCGTCGGTGTGCAGCGCTTGCAGTTGTAGCTGTAACTCCAATTGCGATCGCTCATGTCAGCGGGTGTGCACCAGGCGCACGACCTCAGGATCGGATATTTTGACTTGCACAACACCTTGCATCCCGCCTGTTGTTGTCGGCGGGGCGCTGAGCACGCAGCTCGCTAGTTGAGCGAAAGAAGCCACGCATCGCCGGTAACGCAACTTCTCGCCGCGCCCGTCCTTTGTATTTAACTATTTCCGAACTGAAACCCTGAAACAGACCCGCTGTCCTGCTATCGTGAGCAGTGAGCGGGTATGTGCCTTTGTCAGCGAAAAATCGCGTCATCCCAGTGCCGCAGACCCGCCACCGCGTCTCACGCCCTGCCGTCCACAATTCGGGAGACGCAAATTCCCGAAAGCCCCCGCCTGGCCCCGTGGAAATCGGGCAACCTTATGCAATCAAAAGGCTTAACCCGGTGCAAAATAATGCGGCGGCTCCGAACTTGCGTCTCCCTCTCCGTAAATCGACCTAGGATCAGCCTGGCGAGCAGCCCTATTAACTGCCTTTGCGCCAGCCTAAAATATTCAGGGGGCCGTATGCTGCACCAGAAGCACCGCCAGGCGCCACTTCTACTGTTGGCCGCCCTCTCGATATTTCCAGCTGGGGCTCAAGCGCCGAGCCCGGCTTCGAATCCACCGGAAATCCAGACCCGGGACGCTCCGGCCAGCTTCCGCGCGGGCGTGAATCTTGTCCTGGTCCCCGTGGTCGTCCGCGACTCCCAGGGCCGGGCAGTCGGTAATCTGCACCGGGAAGATTTCCAACTCGAAGACAAGGGCAAACAGCAGGTGATTACCCGGTTTTCCGTCGAACGTCCCGGTTCAGCAGCCGGGAGAGTGGCCGCCGAGCAGGCGGGGCCTATCGCGGCCGACCCTGTCACTCAGCCAACCGATACACCGCCACAGCACTTCGTGGCTTACTTTTTCGATGATATTCACCTGGGAGCGACCGACCTGCGGCGCGCGCGTGCGGCCGCCGAACGCCATCTATCGGAATCTCTTGATCCGGCCGATCGCGCCGCGATTTACACCGCGTCAGGCCGAACCGTTCTCGAGTTCACGAACGACCGCGAGCGGCTCCGCCAGGCTTTAGATCGCATTCAGCTCTACACGAGCGCGGGCTACTCGCCGACGGATTGCCCGCACGTGGATTTTTACGCTGCCGACCTGATCGTAAACAAACATGATCAACAGGCACTTTCCGTAGCCACCAACGACGCCCTGCGTTGCCTGGCCGCGGATCTGAAGCACCCGTCGGCGACCCTACCCCAGGCGGCGGAGGGTATGGCGCGATCCGCGGCCGGGCGCGTGCTGCGAGCGGGTCAATCCGAGACGCGTCAATCGCTGAGCGCATTGCGTGATCTGGTAAACCGCATGGCCGCGGCCCCGGGAAGCCGGAGCATCGTTCTGATTTCGTCCGGTTTTCTGCTCATCCCGGACGACCGCACTAACGAGACGGAAATCATGGAACGGGCTATTCGCGCTAATGTAACGATAAATTCCCTGGATGCGCGCGGCCTGTTTGGCGTGTCCGGCGCTGAAGCCAGCCAGCCTACCATGAACCCCGGCCAGATCGAGTTCCGCGTGCAATATGAATCCGCGGCCGCGCTTCAAGGGA
This sequence comes from uncultured Solibacteraceae bacterium, assembly GCA_964556085.1. Taxonomy (GTDB): domain Bacteria; phylum Acidobacteriota; class Terriglobia; order Bryobacterales; family Bryobacteraceae; genus PSRJ01. The sequence continues at coordinate 102 of CAZKVF010000195.1, read as the reverse complement.
CGGATCCGCTGGCCGAGTTGGCGGACGCTACGGGCGGGCGCTTTTTTCATAACGATAACGGCCTGCGGCAGGGCCTTCAAATGCTCGCCGCGCAGCCTGAGT
>CAZKVF010000194.1:0-13231 GCA_964556085.1 uncultured Solibacteraceae bacterium | reverse complement strand
TTCCGCCCGGATTATCTGGACGACGTCTGGGGCCAGCTCGGGCGCGGCGGCCTGCGCCGCCTCATTGAAAACGGCGTTTACTTTCCGGATTGCCGCCATCTCGCCTTGAGTTATACGTCCTCGACCTTGGCCACCATGGCCACTGGTGCCTGGCCGTCGCAACATGGGATCGTAGCGGACACCTGGTACGACCCGGCAGCCGGAAAGCCGGTTCGCGGCGCGGCTGAGGATTTGCGCGCAACTACGCTCGCGGCTCAGGTTGCCGCCAGCGACGGCGCGCGCATTTTTGTATGCAGCCTGGATCCGCTCGAAGGCGCACTCTTCGCCGGAACGCCCGCTGCGCAGTTGTTTTGGGTGAACGAAGAAGGACGTTTCGTTACCAGAGGATCGGGGGGCTCGCCGGCCTGGCTGGAGGAGTTTAACCGCGGCAAAAGCGCCGAAGTGCGGCGCAATGCCGCTTGGGTGGCGGTGGGAGCGGGTCCGGGTGTGCCGCCCCTACGAAAGCTCACCTACGACCCGGCGCGCCCCCAGGAATTTATGGAGCTTTACAAGGCTTCGCCCTTTGCCCAGGCCTCGCAGATCGAACTCCTTGCCGAACTGGTGCAACAGGAGCAACTGGGGCAATCGAACTCGTTCGATTTCGCCGCGGTGATCCTGGCCTCCACCGCGCTGCTCGGGTACGAGACCGGCGCTTTTTCACCATTGATGAACCAGATGACACTGCAACTCGACCGGGAGGTAGAGTTCCTGCTGGGCAAGCTCGACAGCATAGTGGGCCCCAACATGTACAACCTCGTGCTGGCAGCGGGTCACGGTGCGCCGCCGACACCCGACAAACTCCTCCGTTCGCGCATGGCGGTGAACGGAGAGCTGCTGGCACAGGGCATCCAGCAACGGTTGACTCAAGGCGGCAACGGCCGGGTGGCGCGCTACCTGTACCCGTTTCTATACCTCGATACGCGGGGTTTTCTGACGCCGGAGGCGACGCGCCAAGCCGCCGGACGCGCGGCCCTGCAACAACCGCAGGTGGCTGCGTATTACACCGCCGGCGGCGATTGCTCCATCCATGACGGCTGGGAGAAGCGCTTCAGCAATAGCTTTTTCCCGGGCAGGGCGGGCGACGTGATGCTCTCGTATCGGCCCGAATACATCGAGGACTTTGGCCTGATGCGCGGCATCTCGTACGGATCGCTGTACAACTACGATATACGGACGCCGTTGTGCTTTTACGGCCCACAATTCCGCGCGCGCGTATTCGAACAGCCGGTGGAGGCCGTGGACATTGCGCCGACGCTGGCGCGCGCCATGGGAGTGGCGTCCCCCTCCTCGAGTACCGGGCGTGTTCTCGGCGAGGCCTTCGCGGGAGCAGAAGACTTGTCTCGATGAGCGCATCCGAGCCGGCGCTGGCTACCACGCTGTGCGGTATTCCTCTCAAAAATCCGGTGATTGCGGCATCCGGGACCTTCGCGTATGGCCTGGAGTTCGAAAAGCTGGTGGACCTGAACGCGCTCGGCGGCCTGGTGGTGAAGGGGCTATCGCGTGAGCCGATCGAAGGCAATCCCCCGCCGCGGCTCTTTGAAACCGCGGCCGGGATGATCAACTCGGTCGGGCTGCAGAACATCGGCGTACGGCGCTTTGTGCTCGAGAAATTGCCGGCCTTGGCGAAACTACGGACCGCAGTTTTTGCCAACGTTTTCGGCCATGCCACCGAGGATTACGTGGAAGTGGTTCGAGTGCTCGAGGACCATGAAGGCGTGGCGGGCTACGAGTTAAATGTCTCCTGCCCCAACACGCGCCATGGCGGAATTTATTTCTCCAGTGATCCCACGCTGTTGAGTGAAGTGATCACCGCCGTCAAGCAGGTGGCGCGACGCCCGCTCATGGTAAAGCTGTCGCCGAACGTCGCCGCCATCGAACCGCTGGCGCGCGCGGCCGAGTCGAGCGGGGCGGATGCCATTTCGCTGGTCAACACCTTCGTGGCTCTGACGATCGATCCACGCACGCGGCGGCCCCGGCTTGGCGCAGGCATGGGGGGCCTCTCCGGTCCGGCGATCAAGCCCATCGCCTTGCGGCTGGTACTTCAAGCAGCCCGCGCGGTTCGGATTCCTGTGGTTGGCCTGGGCGGAATCGCCAACGGAACCGACGCCGCGGAGTTTCTGATCGCCGGTGCTTCGGCGGTTGAGGTCGGCACTGCAACTTTCTGGGATCCGCGCGCGCCCCTGCGGATCGCGCGTGAACTTGGCCGGTTCCTGCGCCGGGAAAAGATCAGCGGCGTTAAGGAACTGGTGGGGAGCATCAGAGTCTGAGACAACGGACCTCACCACAGAGTCATAGAAGACGCAGAGAAAACCGAGGCCAGTTTGAGAGCACAGAGAATACAGAGGCCACGGAGAATTCAGAGGCTAACTAATTGTCGGACGGCTTTTCCACGTGATCGATTACGATGATGTCCACCGGTCCTTTCTGTGATTCGAGCTTGAGCCCGAGTTGCTCCTGAAGGGCGGTGAAGATCGTGGGGCCGTTGGGATCGGGTGGGGGCGGTTCTTTGATCAAGCCTGGCCCTGCGCCCGGCGGTGGTGGCGGTGGAGCGCCGTCGCCCGGCCCGCCGAACACGCCTCCCCGACCCGGCTCTGGCGCGAAAGTCAGCTCGAAATCGTATGTTCCTTTGAGCCCGGTCTGATCGAGAACGGTGCGCCCCAGCATTTGCGCGAGGCTTTGCGCCAGGAACTCCATACCGGCCTGCTGCCCTACGAGTTGGCCAGGACTCATCCGCATTCCCCTGCCGCGGCCCTCGTTCGCGCTGGCGTTTTCCTTGAGTTTCGGCCCGTTCTTCGCCACCACCAGAGCGTAGACGGGGAGTTCTCTCGTCTCGTGGTGGATTTTGAGTTGGAAGCGCTCGGCCAAGAGCGCCTGTAACCGGAGCCGGGTCTGCTCCTGGAAAGTCTTGCGCTGCTCGTCGCTAAGCTGCCGCGGGTCGGCCGGCGCTTGGGCAGAGGCATTCTCGGGTTTCGCGGTAATGTCGTACCTGTCAGCGCCGATCCATCCCGGTCCGCCGGAGAGCTGAAACTCTCTCACGTCGTAGGCTTGCTGGACGAGGGCCTTCAGCGTGACGCCGTGGAGGTCGACGCCGCCGCCCGGCATCATTCGAAACATGAAGCGGCGTTCGTTGGGGTCGCTTGGCTTGATGGAGGCAACCTCGAACTGCGGTTGGGCTGCCTGCTGGGCGAAGGCCGCGGCTGATGTGAAAAGTGTAAAAGCGATGGTCGCGCGAATCATGTAACTCCTATTAGCTGCCTGGGCGGTCCATTCATTACCGATCATTACCGACCCGACGGTCATGTTTGGGAGCGCCTGAGATTAAAACGATCACCGGCGGCGCCATGTGACAGCGATGCTGCCTGGATACACTCTCTCGACGGGAAGCAGCAAGCGAAAATGGGTTCGATCCGGTTCGTTTTCGGGTTCGATTGATATTGAAGAAGGCTCTATTTTTGTGATAATTACGGGCGGAAATGGGTTCGTTTCGCCAACTTCGGCGTGAAGGCCTCGGGCTATACACGAGAGTTTCGTGGTCCAGATTCTTCCATCCGATTTATAGCAGGGAGGTGAGGAGCCGTGCCGAGCGATATTTAAAACGTGCGATTCATCTCGGGTTTCTGGCCTCTTCCAGGCGCGGTGTATACCCCAGCGCAGAATTTCGGCGGTAAGGGATTGTATCTTTAGGTTTAAGGGCGCGTGGACGCGAAGGTCCAACTGCAGGCAGGGCGCCGGTGGGTTAGTTATGTTTCGGATTCTGGTTGTCGATGACAATGCGCAGGATGTACGGTTACTGGAGATTTTGTTCCAGTCCATCTCGCGGCCATATCACTTGGAGTGGGCGAAAGACGGGGGGGAAGCTCTGCAGTTACTGGAAAGCCGGAAGACCAAGTCCTCTTCGCTTCCCAACGTGATTCTAATGGACCTGAATATGCCGCGTGTCAACGGCCTGCGAGCTCTCGAAGCCATCAAGAGCGACCGCGAACTGCGCCTGATACCCGTCATAATCCTTTCAACATCGGCCCTGCCTTCCGATATCCGCAATAGCTATCAGGCGCACGCCAGCTGCTTTGTGCAGAAACCCACAAGCGTCGCACAGTCCGAACGGCTGATTCGTGCGATCGAAGCTTTCTGGATGGACTTCGCCCACTTCGCGTCACAGGACGGCCTCGTTTCCCCGGTCAGAGGAGAGAAAGGTTTCCCACTTGCAACAGCAAGTGGGGAGGCTAGCAGACAGGCAATCTCAATGGACGAATCGATCAACAGTGCCGCTGGATTAACGGGCAGCCTCCGGTGCGAGGAACATCGCCGCTTGATGGAGAATTTCGCTGCCACCGTCAAAGAACTACTGGAACTGCATCAACAGCAGTTTGATGCCGCAGTTCACGGCGACTCTGAATGCAATCGGTTCGATCTGTTGATCCACATGGCCAACGAGCGAAAGCAACAAGCTAAGTACGCGTATTTGCGGCATGTGGAAGAGCATGGCTGCTCGAATCTAGATGTCATTATTAACACCAGTGGAACGTGAAGCAATTACTGACAGCGTGTTAAAGATACAGTCTATTCAGGCTTCGCTCGAGCAGGTTAGCGGCGACAAAGTTCCCGGCATAGATGAAGTTCATGATTGCCTGGCGGCGGCCCACGGTACCTTGCGCGGCGCGCTGCGAGGCGTCCTCCGGAGAAAGCCGCGGAAGAAGACCTGAACCTTCCAGGCCGCGGCTGCCCCAGGTTATTTCGCCAGATTTCTTCATCAGTAATGGTTTAGGCTCACGGCGGTCCGGAGTAAGCCAAGAATTGATGCCGGGTTCAAGCTGAAAGCTGACGGCGATACCGGAAAGCGGCGGCCTCGATTCCTCGGGAGCGGCGCCTTCACACCGCGTGATGCTCACGCCAATGCTCGCTCAAAGCGTCACTGGCCGGGATAAATCCCTAGGGATAAATGGCATATTGCTGATACCCGGCGAGTTTTACGATAGAAAGAAAATGCGCGAGGCATTGACGCCATCAAGACCTACTCGTTTCAGAACGTTCGTGCTAGCGTGGGTGAGGGGGCGTGTCGGAAACGAGGCCATACGCTAGGCCGCGCACGTCCGCCTGAGATGCCGGTATCCCAGTGCTTTGAAGGGAGAGGGCGTACTATTATCATTACTACACGTTCCGAGTTAGGAGCGAAGCGACTCATGTCCCGTGCAAGCGACAGCGCGTTCGAGGCCGTTTTGATCGGTGGGTCCGTAACAGGCCGCAAGGTATCAGCCGACGAACAGTTCCGCACCATTGTTGAGACGATTCCTGACTGCGTTCAGATCATTAGCGCAGGAGGAATACTGCTGTTCACGAACGGACAGGGCCTTGAATTGATAGGAGCTTCCTCCCCCGACGCCGTTGTCGGCAAGAGTGCATTCGACCTCATCGCTCCAGAAGACAGGGAACGGTTTCGCGACATGAACGACCGCGTTTGTCGTGGCGAGGGAAAGACGACTCTTGAATTCGATATCGTCGGGCTCAAGGGCGGGCGCCGCCAGATCGAGGCACATGCTGCGCCGCTGCGGCACGTTGACGGAACGACCGTCCAACTAGCCATCATGCGGGACGTGACCGAGCGAAAACGAGCAGAGCGCGATTCTCTGCTGCTTGCCATTATCGGATCATCGGACGACGCCATTATCAGCAAGAACCTAGACGGTATCATTACGAGTTGGAACCACGCCGCGGAACGGCTTTTTGGTTATGCAGCTTCGGAAGCCATCGGCAAGCCCATCACGATTCTCATCCCGGCCGATCGACTGGACGAAGAGCCGCGCATCCTTAGCCGCCTGAGACGTGGCGAGCGCGTCGATCATTTCGAGACGGTACGACAGCGAAAGGACGGCTCGCTACTCGATATCTCCCTGACCATCTCCCCTGTAGAGGATGCCCAGGGCCGGATCATCGGCGCTTCCAAGATCGCTCGCGATATTACGCAGCGGAGGAGCGACGAGCGGCGGTTGGTGGAACAAGCCCGGCTGCTCGACTTGAGCGGCGATGCCATCCTTGTGCGTGACCGACAGGATCGAATCGTTTATTGGAATCGAGGAGCGGAAGAGATATACGGTTTCACCCGCGAGGAGGCTATAGGCAAGATTTCTCACGATCTTCTGCGCACCGAGTTTCCGGAGCCGTTGCCACGGATTCTGGAGATACTTTTGCGAGACGGTCGCTGGTCAGGAGAGCTGAGTCACGCGTGTCGCTCCGGTTCCCGCATCGTTACCCTTTCCCGTTGGGTCGCCGAGCACGATGCAAATGGCGAAGTTTTTCGGATATTGGAATCGAACAACGACATTACCGAGCGAGTGCACGTTCAAGCTCAATTACGTAGAGCCAACCAGGACCTGGAGCATTTCGCATACTCAGCCGCCCACGATCTGCGCGAGCCCTTGCGCACGGTCAAAGTGTATGCGGAACTGCTGGCTTCGCGATACGGCGAGAAATTTGACGGCGACGCGAGCATGTTCCTCGATCAGGTATCTGGGGGCGCAGCGCGGATGGAGACCCTCCTCAACGGTCTGATGATCTATGCTCAGAGTGCCGCACAAGAGAAATCGGCGGAGCCCGTTAATGCTATGGACGTCCTTAGCGACGTGCTCGCCGGCCTTGCGCGATGCCTCGAGGAGAGTGGTGCCCACGTCACTTCTGACGCTCTGCCTTCGGTGCCCATTAATCGCATCCATCTCCATCAAATCCTCCAAAACCTGATCGGCAATGCCATCAAATTCCGCCGTCCTGACCAGACTCCGATCGTGCATGTGTCTGCGCATCGCGAAAATGGCAATTGGCTATTTTGCGTGGCTGACAACGGAATCGGCATAGCGCCCGAGTACCAGGATCGTGTCTTTGGCCTTTTCCAACGCATGCATAGCGCCGAACGATATTCCGGCGCCGGCATCGGTCTGGCACTGTGTCATCGGATTGTCGAACTCTATCGGGGACGCATCTGGGTAGAGTCCCAGCCTGGACAAGGATCGAGTTTTTATTTCACACTCCCCGCCTGACTGGGTGATGCACCGAGTTTCATTTAGGCGTGCTACGTTATAAAATATTCGTGCTACCGCGGGGGGCGATCGCGAATTTCACGTCAGTGTCGATGAAGGAACGGTAGAGGGCGCCTTCACACCGCCGCGCGTTGCGTGTACACTATCGCCCGAAGGAGGCTCCTTCCATGTTTGGTCTTTCAACGTTGAGTACGGTTTTGGTGTTGTGGGGCATCGTAACGACAGCGCTGGCGGTATTGCTAATCTACCGTTCGACCATTTCCATGAAAGAGGATGATCAACTGTTTCTCGATTCGGCGCAATCGAACCTGGAGAAAGAGCAGCAGGAGGTCCGGACGCGGCTGGCGCAGTTGACGCCCTACACCGCCATTCTGGGTGTGACTTCGGGGCTGCTGCTGGTGGCGACCGCGGGCATCTGGGTATACCAGCAATTCGCGAACCCGTCGTATTGAGGCTGACAGGCCAGGGGGCCTGTCCTACCCTATAACGCCGGCGATCAGCTTTTGGGCCTGCTGCTGGATTTGGTGCAGATGGTCCTCGCCGGCGAAGCTTTCGGCATAGATCTTGTAGACGTCCTCGGTGCCGGAGGGCCGGGCCGCGAACCAGCCGCGCTTCGTGACCACTTTCAATCCGCCAAGCGGCGCGCCCGAACCCGGGGTGGCGTTCAACTTTTCAAGAATCGGGTCGCCCGCAAGCTCCTTCGCGCTTACCTGGTCGGGCGAGAGCTGCTGAAGCTTGGCTTTCTGCTCGGGAGTTGCCGGCGCGTCGATCCGCTCGTAGACTGGGGCGCCGAACTCTTCGGTCAGATCTCGATATACTTCGCCCGGATCCTTGCCCGTTCGTGCCAGGATTTCGGCGGCAAGCAGTCCCGGAATCACACCGTCTTTATCGGTAGACCAAACGCTGCCATCCATTCGCAGGAAAGACGCGCCGGCGCTTTCCTCTCCACCGAATCCGAGCGAGCCATCAAGCAGCCCGTGTACGAACCATTTGAACCCGACCGGCACTTCCACCAGAGGCCTCTGGAGCTTCGCGGCCACGCGGTCGATCATGCTGCTCGAAACCATGGTTTTGCCGACGCCGGCTTCGGGCCGCCATCGGGGCCGGTTGGCGAAGAGATAGGAGATGGCGGCGGCGAGGTAGCGGTTGGGGTTGAGCAGACCGGCGCTGCGCGTCACCACGCCGTGGCGGTCATGATCGGTGTCGCAGGCGAACGCGACGTCGAATTTGTCCTTGAGGGCGATCAATCCGGCCATAGCGTAGGGCGAGGAGCAATCCATGCGGATTTTGCCGTCCCAGTCCACGTACATGAAACGAAAAGTGGGATCGACCACATCGTGCTGGATGGTCAGCGAAAGGCCGTAGCGCTCGGCGATCCGGCCCCAGTAGGCCACGCCCGCGCCACCGAGCGGGTCGGCGCATAGCGAGAGCCGCGCGCTACGGATGCTCTCCATGTCGATCACGGAAGCGAGGTCGTTGACGTACTCCGAGATGTAGTCGTGGCGTCGCGCGCCGGCGAGCGCCCGGGAGAACGGGCAGCGGCGCACAGCTCGCAATCCTTCCGCCAGGATGGTGTTGGCGCGGTCCTGAATCCATTTGGTCACGTGGGTATCCGCCGGCCCGCCGCTGGGCGGGTTGTACTTAAAACCGCCGTCGTCCGGTGGATTATGGGACGGCGTGATCACGATGCCATCCGCCAGCGCATCTTTGCTCATCGCTGCCGGCGCGAGCGCCTGCCGGCCATGGTTGTAGGTGAGAATCGCATGCGAGAGCGCTGGAGTGGGCGTATAGCCCAGATCGCAATCGACCATCACCTCAACCGAATTCGCGGCCAGCACCTCGAGCGCGCTGGCGAATGCCGGTTCGGAAAGCGCGTGTGTATCCTTGGCCAGGAAGAGCGGCCCCGGCGTTGCCTGCCTGCCTCGGTACTCGCAGATCGCCTGGGTGATCGCGAGGATATGGTTCTCATTAAATGCAGTCTGAAAAGAAGAGCCGCGGTGGCCGGAAGTGCCGAAAGTCACTCTTTGTGAGCTCACGGACACGTCGGGTTTCTCGGTGTAGTAGGCGGTGATCAGCCGTGGAATATCCACCAGCATGGAAACCGGCGCCGGCTTTCCGGCAAGCGGATGAGGCAACATAGTACCAAATTAGCGCGGAAGCGCCCGACTAACGGGCCAAAGTGTATGGAGATTATCATTAACCCTTAGATCGAATGGTGATTCAAGCTGATGATGTTCGCTCGGCCGCCGAGCGGATCCGGCCGTTGGCGCGGCGCACGCCGGTGCTCACTTCCGCGGCATTCGATGCCGAGTGCGGCAAGCGCGTGTATTTCAAATGTGAGAATCTGCAAACCGGCGGGGCCTTCAAGATCCGGGGAGCGGCCAATCTGATTCTGTCGCTGCCGGAAGGCGCGCTGGCGCATGGCGTGGTGGCGTATTCTTCCGGGAACCACGCCCAAGCCACAGCGATAGCTGCGCGGCACAAGGGCGCGCAGGCCACGATTGTGATGCCGGAGGATGCGCCGCGTTCCAAAACGGAAGCGACGAGGTCCCAGGGCGCCAGCATTGTCACGTATAACCGTTTCGCCGATAGCCGCGAGCAGATCGCCCGCCGTATTGTGGAGGAGAGCGGCGCAACGCTGGTGCCTCCGTTCGATCATCCGATGATCATGGCGGGGCAAGGGACCGCGGCGCTCGAGCTGCTGGAAGAAACGGGGCCGCTGGACGCGTTGATTACGCCCGTGGGCGGTGGCGGTCTGCTTTCGGGATGCGCGGTGATAGCCAAGGCGATCGAGCCGGCGATTCGGATTTTCGGCGCGGAGCCGGAAGGAGCGAACGACACTTTCCTTTCTCTGTTGGCGGGCGAGCGGGTCGCGGTGCAGCCCGACACGATTGCAGATGGGCTGCGCGCGCCCAAGCCGGGAGAGTTGACGTTCCCGATTATCAAATCGCTGGCGGAACGAATCGCGCTGGTAACCGACGACGAGATTCGCGCGGCGGTGAAGTTCCTGCTGCTTCGGCTCAAGATCCTGGTCGAGCCAAGCGGCGCGGTTGCTGCCGCGGCGGTCTTATTCCGAAAACTGCCCGAGGAGATTGGCTCGGCGGGCGTGGTGCTCTCGGGGGGGAATGTGGATTTCGAAGAGTTGGCGGGGTATTAGTGGCTTACGCGCCGTGCGGCGATGAGCGCTCCCTCACGGTCGCGGCTCCGATGCATGGCAATCGCGTGGCTACGGGTCGCCCCATTGTTGTTCGAGCAGGCGCGAGTATTCGCCCGATGCGTACAGATCGAAGCGGAAATTGGCGGCCGAGATTTTCGGAAAAGGCTGTAGTTCCATAAAACAACGAAACAGGGCGTCTCCGTAATGGTGGTAGCTGCCGAGGAAGTGGGCGGTCAGGAGATCGATTTTGGGTGGTTCGGTAAAGATCGAATTCAAACCGATGGCGCGGGCAAAGAGCGTGCCATAGTCGGCCACACCCCACGACATGAGCTTGTCTTTAACGTTTTCGGGAGGAGCGCCCGTGAGCAGTCCCGCAAAGCTCTGCGGTTCGAGATGATTGGTGCGAAGTTCGGGGGTACGATCTGCGAGGTCCTGGCATTGCTCGATCCAGCGCAGCACATCCTTCCCCAGGTAATAGAGCATGCGCAACTCGGCGTAACGGCCTGCCAGGAGGCGGCGCCGGAGATCCTCGGGATCGCTTCCATCACTCGGGACCATTCCGGACAGCATGAGTGCTGCTTTCGAGCTTTCGAGCAGGGCACTTGGTGGAATGCGTTCATTGAAGGGATACAGAATCAGCGGAGGCAACTCCCACGTGCCGCTCAGTGCTACTACAGGCGAAGTCATCCGGCTACCAATGTTTATATCGGCAGCGTGGGCGGAAAGCTTGAGGCGTATCGAGCAAGCGGTTAGCAAGACCGCCTAACGGTCGCGGCTCAGTCAGCTGCTTCCTAGGCGCTGCCGGCTGCGCCAGCCTGCAGTTCGGAGCGCACCAGCCGCGCTCCTTCGACCATGGCCCGCATCTTCCCCAGAGCTGATTGGCGGGGCAGGTACTTCATTCCGCAATCGGAGGCAATAATCAGACCGTCAGGGCGGACAAACGGCAGTGCGCGCCGGATGCGGGCCGCTACGGTCGCGGCGTCTTCCACTACATGCGTGCCGAGGTCAAGGACGCCGAGGATGATGACCTTTCCTGTCAACTTCGCGAGTACGGAACAATCGAGGGCCGGTTGCGCCGTTTCTACCGAAATCTGTTGCACCGGAGTTTCGGCGAACTCTTCCAGAAATGAGTAGCCGGCGGGTTTGCCCTTGACGATGTGCCCGTAACCGAAGCAAATGTGGACCGCGGTGGGGCCGGTGACACCTTCCAGCGCGCGGCGGAAGGCTTTTAAGCCGTATGCGCGGGCCTGCTCCGGCCGCGCCTGCATATAGGGTTCGTCTATCTGTACGATGTCAGCGCCTGCATCCAACAGATCCTGGATTTCCTCGTTGACGGCCGCGGCGTAATCCATGGCCATGGCCTCGTCGCTGGGATAGAAATCGTTCTTGGCCTGCTGGGCCATGGTGAAGGGTCCGGGGACGGTCATTTTGATCGGGCGCGAAGTGTTGGCGCGCAGAAATTGGACATCACGGACCTCGACGGCGTGCTTGCGGCGGATCTTGCCCACCACGCGGGGCACGAGCACGGTCTGGCCGCTGCGGCTGATCACGGTTCCGGGGTTGTCGAGGTCCACGCCTTCCAGCGCGGTGGCGAAGCGGTTGGAGTAGCTTTCGCGGCGCATTTCGCCATCGGTGATGATGTCGAGCCCGGCCTCCTCCTGCTCGTGGATGGCGAGGATGGTGGCATCGTCCTGGGCCTGCTCGAGCCATTCGGGGGACACACGCCACAAATCCTGCATGCGCACGCGGGGGGGCATATTGCTGGCGAGCATCTGGCGGTTCACCAGCCAGTCGGGTTGCGGCAGGGAGCCGACCAGAGACGTAGGAAGCAGCGTATTCATCGAGGTTTCAGTTTGAGGCGTGGATCAGGCGTATTGGCAAATCGTTCGACGCCGGCGGCAACTAGTGCCAACAGCAGCAGTTTAGTACGGAAGTAAACATTATAGTAATACTGTTCGGTTTTGCAACAAAATAGAATAAGACCGAACGTTGCCGCAACCAGCAAGCCGACGCGCTTCGGACTCGTAGACCATCGACCATAGCCGCGGCGGACCGCCGCAGATATGACCTTTAGAACACGTATTTCACCGCGAACTGTATTACCCTGGACGGCGCCGTGGTCGACGCGTCGGGCGTAGCGTCCGTGGTGGCGGAGCCGAATGTCGTGCCGAAGTTCGTCCCGGTAGTGCTTCCGAGGGCGCCACCATAGCCGAGGCCGAGTCGAACACTATTCGTTATGTTGTAGAACTCAGCGCGGATCTGGAGGGTATGGCCTTCCTTGATCGGGAAGCTTCTGGCAATCGCTTGATCCCACTGCCAGAATGCCGGCCCGAGCAGACTGTAGGGGCTCATATTGCCGAACCCACCATTCGTCACTCCACCGTAAGAAGGCTGGACAAATGCGGCTGGGTTTAGCCATTGCACGCACGGAGCGATATTGGCACAGGCCCGCCCTCGATTGGGCGAAGCCGTGTTGACCAGTACTTGGTTTGGACGTTGGTTTCCGGGAGGGTTGCCGCCAATACCGGTTATCGGGTCAGGGGTCGTACCGGTATAGACAGAGAAGTATGGACCGGTGGTAGCGGTGATGAGCGTCGAGAGAGTCCAGTCCGAGGCCAGACGGCCGACGAAACCTGAGAATCGCGGAGTCTGGTAGACGAACGTAAGATTAGCAATCTGGCGCCGGTCCAACGGGCAATTGCCGTAGTCCAGGTTCCGGTCTGCGGGAGCGATGTTCTGTCCGAAGCCTTGGTGCAAATAGTTCTGACCGGGGTTCAGAACGCTGCCCTGGGTTAGATCGGGCATTCCGAGACAGTGGGACCAGGTGTAGTTGGCGTTTAAGGTGAGGTTGTTGTGGAGACGCCAGGTGGACGTTAACAGGAGGCCGTTGTAACCTTCTGTGCCTCCATCATCGTACATAGTTAGATATCCGAGCTGTGTACCCGGACGGGCTAAGTTGAGAGCGCGGCGCTGGTTGATATTAGTTGAGCTGGTGCAGGGGCCGGGC
>CAZKVF010000193.1:0-8181 GCA_964556085.1 uncultured Solibacteraceae bacterium | reverse complement strand
CGGGATTGCCTGTCTTTGCCATTCGTACCAGCACCGAATTGCCCTGCACGCGATCAGCTGAAAACCGGACAATATCTGAAATCCGCAGGCCGGTGTGGCGCAGCAGAAGTATCATGGCGAGCAGCCGATTGTGGCTCATGTTTTTACCCCCCTCGCGCGTCGGCATCCGTTCAATGGCGCCGATGAGGTCGGCAAGGTCTTGCTCCGAGATTGGGTCGGCAGGCGGGTCGTGGATGATAGGAGGCTTCAGTTGCTGGGCCGGACTGACCTCGATCCAGCGCTGCGTCACTACCCACGCGAAAAATGCTTTCATCCGCTCTAGCCGTTTGAGCTTAGTACTCGGGGCGCCAGACCACCCCTCGCGAAAAGCACGGGCATGATCGATGTTGAACTGGGTTATATGGACGATCCCCTTGAACGTGCAAAACTCTTTCAAGAGATCAAAGAGCTGCTGATACTTTTTGAGCGTGCGTGGCGAGACGCTAAGAGCCTTGCGGTCCTGCGTGAATTGCTCGATCGCACGCTCCACCGTGGGCGGTTCATTCGGATCGGGTTCGGGCGGCGGGGGCGGCTCGACACTCAGTGTGCCGGCGTCCTGCCAGCGGTCCCTCAGCTTTTCCGCCTCTTCCCATTTGACCTCCCGTGTTGATTTCCTGACGAAGCCGTCAATGCGGAGAGTTCCCTCGGCGTGAATGGGGCAATTGCAGCGACGATAGTTCCGATCGCAGCGCAATTCCGCGACGCTCTGGTCGGCCCCTCTCTCTTTGCGCGCTTCCGCGCACTGCGTGGTGTGGCGTCTGTACAGAGTTAGCATTTGGCGTGGGTGCTCCTGGGCAGGGGATTTGCACCAGTCCACTACACGCCTATTACACACCGAAGTCAAGCTTTTGCTTGTAGTCGATTGATTTATAAGGTGGTGAGCCGGGCGGGACTCGAACCCGCGACCCTATGCTTAAAAGGCATATGCTCTACCGACTGAGCTACCGGCCCGGTGCAAAAACGCTGGAGTTGCTTCCCCCAGTGTAGCAAAGGGGCCATTCCGACCAGCCCGAGTGGCGGGTATCATCTCCCCGCGCGTGCGCGGCGGCTAATCGCGACGCACTCTCGACCCGCGCTTCGGATCTTATCCGGCGCGAAGGCCCATTCCACTGCCGGGTTCGGAAGCCCGAACCGCGGGATGGTTGCTGAACCCGCGCCCGACAACAAGAGGAAGGTCATGCCGTTCTGGCCCTCGAAGGCGGTCAGAGTTTCCACGCGGTATTAGTTGCCGGCCGCCAGCCTCAGCCCCTTGTCCCGAGGTTCGTTCGACTGGATTTTCCAAACGAAACCACGCTGCCAGCGCCTCTTCGGAGACCTTTCGACGGTTCATGATCCAGCGCCGCCGGTCCCAGGCCCGCCGCCAGCAGCGCGCCAAGCGCACAAATGCTTCGAGTGACCGCTGCTCGGTCACCACACAGCCGCCGATCACCGCCAGATCGCGCACGGTCATAGCCAGCCAGTGTCGCCGCCACAGGCCCGGCGTGAGATTTTTGATGCGCAGCAGGAAGCGGTTCTTCACGGAATGCATGTTGATCGCCGGTGAAACCGACTTGCGATTCTCCGGAGAAACGGTACGCACATGGTGGCCGACAGCGGCGGGTGTATAGAGACAACACCATCCCAGCAGTTGTGCCCGCCATGCGATATCGGCATCCTCCCGGTATGCGAAGAAATCCGGGTCGAAAAATTCCCCATCGATCGAAATATCCTCGATCAGTTCGCGGCTGTACAGTGCGGCGGCCGCGCTGGCGCCGAAAACGTATTCCGGGCAGTCGTAGCGGCCGTCATCCGGCTGTTGCCAGCCCCGGTCGAAGTGGCGCATGGCGGGTGTGAAATAGATGCCTGCGGAGTCTATCCGCGACTCGGGAAGAGGTGTGAACCCCTGGCCAATGGAAAGGAGTTTGCCGCAAATTGTGCCTGCCTTTGAGTCGGCTTCGGCAGCTGCTTCGAGCAGGTTCAAAATGAAGTCCGGCTGGAGCAGGACATCGGGATTCAAGGCCAGAACCCACGGCGCTCGCGAGCAGCGGATGGCTTGATTCTGCGCCGCGGCGAAGCCCAGGTTGCGTTCGTTCTTAATCAGGCGAATTCTCGACCGGTACTTCCCCAGTATCCGCCGCGTTTCGTCAGCCGAGGCGTTGTCCACCACCACCACGTCCAGGTGCGTTTCCTTCTGCTGGAAAACGGCGTCCAGACACCTCGCTATATAGCGGCCGCTATTCGAGGTTACGATGGAAACACTGACGGTCCTGTCGGGCATTCAGTACAAAGACCCGTTGTTATCGCTTCCAACTACACTAAAGTTCATTCGCCAGGAAAAAATTTTGCCGGGCTGTAGTGGAACGTACGAGGTTGGGGTCTTAGTGTAGAAGGGGCATGTCGGTCTACTCGATTGGCAAAGAGCTCGCTGCAGTTCGAAGCCAGGAAACTGCTGTCCTAAAGCTTCAGGAGCAAGTGGCGCGCCTTTTTGAAGAGGCGCGCGGCGACGTGTATCGCTACCTGCTTACGCTCGGCATTCGCCCTCCCCAAGCCCAGGAGGCCACCCAGGAGGTATTTCTTCGTCTTTACGCCACCTTGCGCAAGGGCGAAACGATTCGTAACCCGCGCGCCTGGATTTTCCGCGTGGCGCACAATTACGGCCTGAAAATCCGCGCGCGCCAGGATTTCGAGCTGCCATTCGACCCCGAATTGGATGCGACCCTCCTCGCCCATGCGGCCGATCCTGAAAAGGAAATGGCCGAGCGAGAACGGCTGGCCCGGTTTCACCGCGCTCTACAAAATCTTTCCGATCAGCAGCGGCGCTGCCTCTTCCTCCGTATGGAAGGCCTGCGCTATCCCGAAATCGCCGCCGCGCTGGGGATCAGCGCTTCCGCGGTGGGCGAGTTCCTGCGCCGGGCCGTGGATCGCCTGCGCCGCGCGAGTGCGGGGTGAAGACCTTGATGACCACGCTCGAAGCACGGCATCCCGAAAAAGACCTCCTGCTGCCCTACCTGGATGGGGAACTCTCGGCGCGGCAAGCCAAACGTGTGCGGCGGCACCTGGAGGCCTGCTGGGAATGCCGCAGCGAACTGGAAGAATTACAGAAGACCGTAGGCGAATGCATGCGCTATCGCCGACAGGCGGAAGGGGCTGGGCCGCAGCCTCCGCAGCCATGGGGCGATCTCTCTTCCGGGTTTGCTCGCATCGATGCGGCGGCGCAAAGCGCAACTCGCTCGCGACCGTTCCTTCGCTGGGCCGCGCTTGCGGCCTCGGCCGCCGCGCTGGTCGCTGCCACGCTTACCCTTCGACCTTGGGAGAACCGCTCCTCTGCGGAAACTCCCCCATCGCGCCCGCAGACTCCCGCGAACAGGAAACCGCAGGACGCTCCTTCTCCTCCCGCGGGCACGCCCGCCCGGACGGAAGCTCTGGCTCCGTCCGCGCGGGTCCGTGCAACTGAGCCAAAACCAGTGGTTATCGAAGCCAGTCTCGCCGACGAACTGCGGGCCGTTGCCGCGCTCCATCAGTTAGGAGCTGACCTTGGAGATCCCGTCGAAGTGGCGCGCGAAGGCGGCCGCGTGATTGTCCGCGGCGCAGGGCTTTCCCCGGTCCTGGAACGGCAGATCCGTGAAGCCTTTCTCTCCATGCCCGGTGTCGAACTGCGATTCCCTGAACCCGGCGCCACGCCCTCCACACTCCCCCCGACAGACACACCTCAGCCGGGACCCGTCGTAGCACCGACCGCACCCGCTCCATCTGCGCCACAGAATCGCCTCGAACAACAACTCGGCGGCCACGCGCAGTTTGAAATCTTCAGTTCCCAGCTCCTGGACCATCAGGAAGCGGCTATGGCGCGCGTCTACGCCTTGCGCCGGCTGGCAATCCAGTTTCCTGCTGTCGAAGAAAGCCAGCTAAGCCCCGGCGAGCAGCGCGTGCTGCATGATTTGGCGCACGAGCATGCTCAGGCGTTGAGCCGCGAACTTGGCGCCATCCAACGTCGGGCTAGCCCGGTGCTCGGTTCCATGGGAACTTCAACCAGCCCAACATCGCTGGCCGCCGCGCCAACGTGGCAGGCTGCCGCCGAAAATCTGCTCGGTGCGGGGAGGCAAGTCGACTCGCTGATCGCGGCCTTGATCGGAGCTTCGGCGCCCGAGCCGGGAGCGCAGCCCGGCAGTACCTCCCAAGCGCTGCTGATTGCGCTGGCGCAATTACAACTCTCCGTGCAACAATGTGAACAACTTCTGACGCATTAGGAATCAGGAATGGCCTTTGGGCGCGTCGTTTCGCTCATCGTCGTCGGTGTAATTTGCGGAGCGGCGGCGCCCGGCCAATCCGGTGGCCACATTTGCGGCTTTATCCAGGATCCTGTTTCCGCTGCTGTTTCATCCGCGTCCGTTACTCTTGTAAACGAGGAGAGCGGCTTCCGGCACCTGGCGTCATCCTCGGACGACGGCGCCTATTGCGTCGGCCCGCTCGCGCCAGGACTGTACAAGGTGACCGTGCGCAAGGAGGGCTTCCGCACCATGATCCGCTTCCACGTCCGCGTGGAGGGAGCAGAAGCGGCACACGCCGATTTCCAACTGTCACTCGGGAGCGTGCTGGAAACCGTCACTGTAGAAGATAGATTGCCGGCGCGCCCTGAAGACGACGTGGCCGTGATCACGAAACTGGTCCGGGAGGATCTGGAAAAATTGCCGCTCGACGGGCGTGGCGTCTTGGGCCTGGTGGAACTGGCGCCGGGTGTGGATGTAGTCCCCGCGACACGAGGCGACGCCGGCCAATTCGTAGCTGACGGCCAGCGCCCCAATACCAACTACTTCACCGTCGATGGTATCTCCGCCAATCATGGCGTGAGCGCGGGAGGCTTGCCTGCCCAAACTAACGGTGGCGCGCTACCCGTTCTCAGCGCGTTCGGAAGCCTGGATTCTCTCATTCCGGTGGAATCGGTTCAGGAATTTGAAATTCGGAGTTCCACAGCCGCCTCCCAATTCGGGCGGTTGCCGGGTGCTGCCATCGCCATTACCAGCCGCTCCGGTTCCAACGAGCTCCATGGATCCGCCGCCTACACGTTCCGAAATCAATTGCTGGATGCCAACGATTGGATCGCCAACCGCGCCGGCGAAGCACGCGCCGCCGCGCGCGAGAATAACTGGAACGGGACGCTAGGCGGGCCTGTCTGGCGCAATCGGACATTCTTTTTCGCCGGTTATCAGCGCATCGAATTAATGCAACCTTATACCTGGCTGGAACCGGTGCCGTCGCTCGACGCCCGCACCAGCGCTCCGGCTTGGGCCCAGCCGGCGCTAGCCCTGTTTCCCCAACCAGACGGCCAGACGCTGGGCAACGGACTGGCCCAATGGACCGGCCAGAATTCGAGACCAGGCGGTCTCCAGACCGGCAGCGCGCGCATCGACCAGCTCGTTACCCAGCGTTTCACGCTCTTCGCCCGCTACAGCGATTCCCCTTCGTACAACCAGTTCGGCAGCACCCAAATCAATCACCTGGACTTCCGATCCTGGAGCGGCACCGCCGGTGTTAACGTTCGCGTAGGTTCGGAGGTCACGCTGGACCTGCGGGTGAACGAATCAGCGACCGCCGCCCAGTCGGTCTGGGCCGGCGCAGCCGGCTGCGAACTGCGGCCGTTGGCAGCCCTGCTCCTCCCGGCGGCGCCGTCTTGTGACGCCCTCATACGCTTCGACATCAATGGCGTCGGCGAGGTGATTTCGGGGCGCGAGGGCGACCGCCGCCAGCGCCAGTGGCAGGCTGTGGATTCGGTTTCCTGGAACCGCGGGTCGAATGTTTTTCAAGCGGGAAGTGACTTTCTACGGATTCGGGCGTCCCGGCGTGACGCTAACGGTACGCTGAGCCTCATTGCCGACAGCCTCACGGCCCTTGAGGACAGCAACAGCTTTTGGCGCGCCAGTTCTCCAGCAATCAGCCAATCAGCTGTAGTGGACGAGTTGTCGCTCTGGCTGCATGACACCTGGAAGCCGTCTTCCCACCTTACGATCGTGAGCGGGCTTCGCTGGGAATACAGCCCGCCGCCCCCAACTCCTGTAGCGGGACTCGATTTCCTGAACCCGCTGACCGGTACGATCCAGTCTGGCACCGTCCGTCCACTTTGGCTCAAACCTTATGGCCATTTTGCGCCGCGCTTCGGTGTGGCCTTCAGCCCCGGCAAGAGCGGGCGAACAGTCATTCGCGCGGGCGGCGGCCTTTACTTCGATTCGAGCCTCAGCATTGCCTCGGACGTGATCAATGGCGGCCCTCTCAGCCTGGCTTACAACAGCGCCCGTAACGGCCTGTTTTCCACTTACCTCAATTATGGATTCATGCCCGATCTCCGATTGCCGCAAATCGCCCAGTGGAATGCGTCGCTCGAGCATTCTCTGAGCGCACGCGATTTCGTTTCCGTGGGATATGTCGGATCGGCCGGGTGGCGGCTCATCCGGCGTGAAATCGGCGGCCCCGGAAGCACCCAGACGAATTGGGAGGCACTGACGACCAACCATGGCAGGTCTGACTACCATGCACTGGTGGCGCAATACCGCCGCCGCGTAACGCAAGGCTTGGGCGCCCTGGTTTCCTACTCCTGGTCTCATGCTTTGGACAACTCTTCCAGTGATTCTTTCCTCTTCTGGGCCGGAGCCGGATCGGGTCTGGCCGGAGATCGCGGCGCTTCCGACTTCGACCTGCGCCACTCCCTGAGCGCCTCCCTCGATTACGCCTTGCCCGGCGTTGCTAAAGGTTGGTCCCTGGCTGGAACCTTCCGTGCGCGAAGCGGCTTCCCGATTACGGTGCTCAACTCCGAACAGTACGCGGGCATTGCTTTCGTCAATGCCTTCCGCCCCGATCTGGTTCCCGGCGTGCCGGTGTGGATCGCCGATTCCGACGCGCCCGGCGGACGCATCTTGAATCCCCTGGCGTTCGCGGCCACCAAACCAGGCCAGCAAGGCGACTTGGGACGCAATGCCATCAGCGGCTTTGGCATGTGGCAGCTGGATCTTTCGCTGCACCGCGAATTCCGGCTTGCCGAACGACGCGCGCTGGAGCTACGGGTCGAGGGCTTCAACGCGCTGAACCACCCCAACTTTGCCGACCCCGTGCGCTACCTGAACAGCCCCTACTTCGGCCAATCCACATCCATGCTGAACCTGATGCTCGGCACCGGCAGCCCAGGCAGCGGTCTCGCGCCCATGTTGCAGACAGGCGGTCCGCGGTCAGTGGAAGCCGTAGTGCGGATCAGGTTCTGAGCCTTTCAGAGCCGCGAGCGTATGCGAGCGTTCGCGAATTCTTGTATGATTACGGACCGGGAGCAATCATGCTGAAACGGAATGTTTGCACGGTAATTTTGGGGCTTTCAGGCGCTGTCGGCACGTCCTTCGGCCAGCCGGACTCCTCGCCGGGGCCCACCGTGATTCCGCCGGTTCTCAAGAATTATCAGCCCGTAACCGCGGACCGCCTCAAGAACCCTGAAGCCGCCAACTGGCTCATGATCCGCCGTACATACGATGGTTGGGGCTACAGCCCGCTCGAGGAGATCACGCCGGCGAACGTCAAGCGGTTAAAGCCTGTTTGGGTGTTTGCCACTGGCGAGCCGAGGGTTCATGAAGCCGCCCCCATCATCAACAACGGCGTGATGTTTGTCGCGACGCCCAATAACCAGGTGCTGGCCATCGATGTTCAGTCCGGCAATCTGCTGTGGCGCTACAAGCGGCCGCGTCCGGCCGGCGCGCTTGTGCCTCACGAAACCAGCCGCGGCGTGGCACTGTGGGGCGACAAGGTGCTGTTCGCGGCCGCCGAAGCGGTGCTGGTTTCGATCGACGCCAAGACCGGCAAGGAAGTTTGGGCCACACAAGTGGCCGACAACAAGTCGGGCTACTACATCACTCTCGCGCCGCTCGTTGCCGGCGGCAAGGTTATGGTGGGCGCATCGGGAGGGGAGTTCGGAATTCGCGGGTTCGTCGCAGCCTTCGATCCGGATACTGGCAAGGAGCAGTGGCGGACTTATACCGTGCCCGCGCCGGGTGAGCCCGGAAGCGAGACCTGGCCCGCAGGCGACCAGTGGAAGACCGGAGGTGGCTCGGTGTGGGTTACCGGCAATTACGATCCGCAAACCAACCTGGCATTCTGGGGCGTAGGCAACGGCGGTCCGTGGATGGGCGATCA
>CAZKVF010000192.1:0-6077 GCA_964556085.1 uncultured Solibacteraceae bacterium | reverse complement strand
CAATAGAAGCTAGACTATCGCGGTGGGTAACCTCAATATCTTCGCAGAATAGCATCCCGCGGATGCTACACTGAGCGCATTCGGAGTGACTAGACATGTCTGTTAAGCATATTAGGCGATCGCCGTGGATGTATATCTGGCTCGCGATGGCGCCTCTGCCGGTAGCCAAGGCAGCGCCTGTAACCTTGGGTCAGCCCCTCGACCCCAAGCTTTATGCCGGGATGCACTGGCGTCAGATCGGGCCGACTCGCGCCGGCCGCGCCCGGGCGCTCTCCGGAGTGCCGAGTCAGCCCAACGTTTTCTATATCGGCTTTGATAACGGAGGGGTCTGGCGTTCCACCGATTTTGGATCAACCTGGGCTCCTCTGTTTGACCAGCAGCCAACCGGCTCGATCGGCGCGATCGCGGTTGCTCCTTCCGACCCCAACGTGATTTACGTTGGCGCCGGAGCTGGAATCATCCGGCCGGATCTGGCAACCGGCGACGGCGTCTATAAGTCCACTGACTGGGGAAAGACATGGCAGCATCTTGGCCTTCGCGATTCCGAAATGATTGCCAATATCGAAGTCGATCCGCGGAACCCGAACCGTTTGTTCGTTGCCGCGCTGGGTCATCCTTACGGGCCCAACGCGGAGCGCGGCATTTTCCGCTCGGTGGACGGAGGCGCGACTTTTGAAAAGGTGCTGTACGTGGACGAATATACCAGCGGGAACGACGTTCGCATCGATCCGAGCCAGCCCGACACCGTATACGCGGCGGTGTGGCAGCAACAGCAGGGGTTCTTTGAGAACGGCGCTTTCGGCGGCACAGACGGCGGCATCTTCAAGTCCACGGATGGCGGATCGACGTGGAAAAAGCTGACGGGCGGTCTCCCCGCCATCATTCAGGCCAACTTGGCGATTGCTCCCAGTAATCCGAAAACCATTTACGCGATGATTGCGGCGGAGGCTCCCGAGACTCCCGTACAGGAACGCGGGGGACGCGCTCAGCGCGGAGGCCGTGGTGGCAATATTTCGTTCTACAAAACCACCGACGGTGGTGAGCACTGGGCGCTGGCCACTGAGGACACGCGCGTTTTTGAAACCGGGTCTACGGGCCGGCATCCGCCGGATAACCGGCCGCTAGGCCGTATCGGGGGCGGCGACCTCCCGACCATCACGGTGGACCCGAAAGACGAACGCGTGGTGTACAGCTGTTCTACCGTCTTCTGGCGAACGGAAGATGCCGGACTGACATGGTCTGCAGTCCGTGGCGCACCAGGCGGTGACGACTATCAGAAAAGTTGGATCAATCCCAATAACCCCGATATTATCCTCCTGGTGAGTGACCAAGGTGGCGTAGTTTCAGCGAACCGGGGCGGATCCTGGAGTAACTGGTACTCGCAACCGACCGCCGCTATGTATCATGTGACCGCAGACAACGCCTTTCCCTACCGGCTATGTAGTGGCCAGCAGGATTCCGGATCGGCCTGCGTCGATAGCCGCAGCATGGATGGCGAAATTACCTTTCATGACTGGCACCCGGTGGATGTCGAAGAGTATGGTTTCGTCGCGCCTGATCCGAAGAATCCGGATCTGGTATACGGTGGGAAAGTGACTGTCTACGACAGGCGCACGGCGCAGCATAAGAACATTGCTCCGCCCGCGCCCAAGGCAGGCGAACCGCCGGCCAGAACCGTCCGTACGCAGCCGTTGGTGTGGTCACCCAAGGACCCGAACGTACTTTTCTTTGGGACCGCCGGCATCTGGAAAACCTTGGACGGAGGGCGTAACTGGACCGCCATTAGTGGTGATCTCACGCGCCAAACGTGGGAAATACCGGCGAATGCGGCTAAGTACGCGACGACCGTCACTCCCGCTGCGCAGGGATCGGTCACCGCCATTGCGCCCTCTCCGCTTGACGTGAACGTGTTATGGGCAGGGACGGGAGACGGTCTCATACAGGTGACTGCGGATGGAGGCGTGAAGTGGACCAATGTCACTCCCCCGCAGATCAAACCATGGACGCGGATCTTCAATATGGATGCCGGCCACTTCGATACCAAAACCGCTTACGCGGCCGCAAATACCTTGCGCTTGGATGATCTGAACCCACATTTTTGGCGCACGCACGATGGCGGTAAGACTTGGACTGAGATTAACAACGGAATCGCGCCCGGAGCGCCTTCTAACTCTATTCGGGAAGATCCACGCAAGAAAGGCATGCTCTATGCGGCGACTGACACGCAAGTCTGGGTGTCCACTGACGATGGCGATCACTGGAATTCGCTACGGCTCGATATGCCCGCAATTTCTGTGCGCGATATCGAAGTCAAAGACGATGAGTCCTGCATGTGTTCCGACCTGGTCGCCGGAACGCACGGCCGGGGTTTCTGGATTCTGGACGACGTCACGCCCCTCCGGCAGGCAGCCGAAGCGGCTGCGGCTGCGAGCGCTTACCTTTTCAAGCCGGAAACCGCGATCCGCATCCGATTCAACACCAACGATCCGACGCCTTGGCCGCCGGAGTTAGCGGCCGGAGAGAATCCTCCGGCGGGGGCCATCGTTGATTACTATTTGCCCGCAGATGCTCAGGAAGTGAAGCTCGAATTTCTCAGCTCGCAAGGCCGCGTGGTTCGCGCTTACTCCACCGCCGATCCGGCACGAAGGCCCGATCCGGCAATCGAACCCGCTGCCTATAACAAACTCTGTCAGGAAACGCCCAGCGAGCAGGATTGCGGCCTGCCGCTCTATTGGCCGGCCCCGCCCAGAGTACTGGAGGCTTCAGCAGGGATGCATCGCTTTACCTGGGACCTGCGTTATGATCCCGTGCCCGGCACTCTAGGCGCGCGCGGTGGCAGCGGTGGCGAGGTCGGAGCCGTTCCGCATCGCACGTATCCGAATCTCAATTCGCCCTGGGTGCCGCCGGGCACTTATACGGTGCGACTTGCAGTGAATGGACAGAGTATGACGCAGCCCATCACCGTCCGGATGGATCCGCGAGTAAAGATCACGCCGGCGCTACAGCGAGTTTTTGCTTTGACCACGCAGATGGAGAATGAGTCGGCAAGCGCCGCAAGCGCGCGGAAGGAAGCACGGGCTCTTATAGACAAGCTGAAGGCCGGGCCGCAGTCAGCCGAGAGTGAGGCGCGCATCCGGAAACTGGAAGAGATCGCTCCCGAGCCGTCTCCTGCTCCAACTCCGGCCGAGGCGCGAATAGCTGCCACGGTGGCCGAGGAGGCTCCGCCCACTCTTACGGACATTGGCGGACGATTGGTTGGTTCCGTCATGCCGATGCAGGCCGCCGATATGCCTCCCACCGCCGCGGAACTTGCGGCGTGCGCGAAGCAGCAGGCAGCTTACACTGCGCTCGTGGCAAAGTGGGCCACTTTGAAGGCGGAGGCCACCAAAGAATGATTGCAATCTTCTTTGCGACTTACGCAGCGGTGTTTGTCACTGAGATCGTGGGGGACAAGCTGCTGTATACGACCGGGGTTCTGGCCACTCGCTACCGCACCGTGCCAATCATCATCGGCATGCTGGCCGCGTTTATGGGAAAGATGGCGGTGGCGGTGGCGGTGGGTAGCGCAATCGCGAAATTGCCTCCGCTGTTAGTCGCCGCTGTGACGAGCCTGAGTTTTATCAGTGTGGCGACAGTACTGTGGCGCAAGCCGGTAGAACGGACTAAAGAGGAGATGGACAAAAAATATGCGAAAGCCGCGATGGTTTCGTTCGCGGCGATCTTCTTTTCCGAATGGGGAGATGTCGGACAGATTACAGCCGCTACGATGGCAGCTCGCTTCGGCGCTCCGCTGATGGTCTGGGCGGGAGCGGTAAGCGCTATGGTGACGAAAGGCGCGCTCGCCGCATCAATCGGCGCAGGAGTGCGCCAGTGGATTGTTGCCCGGATTCCGCCGCGCGCGGTTCGTTATGTGGGAGTCAGCGCGCTGTTGCTGCTTGGCCTGTTGTCAGTGCTCGAGATAACTGAAGGTCACGGCTGAGGCTGAAGCTCGGCGCGCAAGCTGAAGAACATCGCGGCTGCGGCGAGCTGCGCGATGATTCCAAACACAACCAGTATCGGCAGAGAGCGGCCGTAAAGCAACCCCATGACGGCGCTCCCGAGAAACCATGCGATTCCATAAACGCCGTTGAAAACGCCAAACGCCCAGCCGCGTTTGTTCATCGAGACCACCGTCGCGATGCCGGACCTCAAGCACGCGTCCTGCGCTCCAAGGCCGGTGGCCCAACACGCGATGCTAGCAATCGCGCCGGTAACGCCGCCCAGAAATCCCAAGGGCAGCGAAAGCAGCGAAATGAGAATTCCGCATGTGAGAGTAGCGAGACCAAAGCGGTCGAAGAGCCGGCCGAAGAGCAGCGCCGTCAACCCATTTACACTCATCGCGGCGGCATAGAGTAGCGGGATCTCGGCAGGCGCTGCAATTTTCGCGCCCTCGAAGTGATACGCCAGCAGCGGAAAATCGACCATTCCGCACGCCAGCAGTCCGGCCGCCACCACGTAAATCCAGAATACGCGTGGTAGTCTCTGAGCGCCTGGCGTCTTCACTGGCCGCGATCGCTCGGGATTCAGCAAGCGCGCGGAGGATAGGGCGATCATCGTTCCCACCGCGGGAAACGCGAGCCACAGAAAACCCGGGCCGAAGTGGTGGGAGCGCGCGACTGCGGCCACCATCAGCAGCGGACCGATCACCGCGCCCGTTTGGTCCATAATCGAGTGGAGGCCGAATCCCCAGCCGTGGCCTACGTCCTGAGTAGCGCCAGAAAGGAGTACGTCGCGCGCAGGCCCTCGCAGCGCCTTGCCGGTGCGCTCTGCGATGATGAGGACCGCGGCCGTCTGCCAGGTGGGAACGAGGGCAAGGGCCGGCACCGCGATGACGTTCATGGAGTAACCGAGAAACGTGATGGTCCAGTACGCGCGTGTGCGGTCGGCAAATCGTCCGGAAAAGAATCGAAGGCTGGCGGCCAACATTTCCCCCACCCCGGCAATCATTGCCACCTGGATAGCGGAGGCGCCAAGATCTCTTAGAAACGGTCCAATGATGCTGTGCGCGCCTTCGTACGTCATATCGGCGAAAAGACTCACGACGCCGAGACATACAATGAACCGTAGGGCAGTAGCGCGCCGTTCAGGAGCCAGCTGCTGGGAAAAACCCTTCAATCGTAACCATTGTAAGAGTTTGCTGCGACCGGAGCATTCGCTCACGGCGCTTTCCTGAAGCGCCGGTCGTACCAGGCGATGCTTCTGTCCAGCGCATCCACCACGTGCCTGGTTTCGCGCAATCCCTCTTCATCAATGTGCCGGTAGGGCTCGCAGTCATGTTACTGACGGTCTGGAGAGTCCCAAAGAGCTCTGGAGCCGATCAACGCCGTCGGTTCGACTGGGCTGGGCGCCTGTTGGCCGTACTCCGGTTGGGTGGAATCGTCTTTGCCCTTATCAATTCGAGGCCAACTATCGGCCTAGGGGGTGCAATCTTCTTGATCGGGCTTTTTACTGTGAGACGCGCTCATCGTCGCCGATGTTCCCTTCTCAGGCCGATGTTCCCTTCTCAGTCTGTATGGACAGCGCCCACCTCCGCCCAGTCGAAGATGCGATCGGCCAGTCGATGCTGCAGATTGCGGAAGCTGGCGGCACGCGATAAACCTCGAAACGCGGGATCACCAGGCCTGCCCTGAAACTGCGAATTATTGATCACAAGTTCCAGGGCGGCATCGCGAGCGGCTGCGGCGAAGATCGTAGCGGCTTCAAGCAGACCGTCGACTACGGGGTAGGTAAAGTAGGCCCGTTTCACATCGCGCATCGCCGCCCGGACGGAAGCGGGTTTCAGGAGGTCTCCCTCGACCACTTCAGCACCCTGTTGACGGAGTTCATCTGACCTCGAATCGAGCTTGTGAACCAAGGCGCGAACCGGGAAGCCTTGTTGCAGTAGCAGGCTTGTTATTTTGCGTCCGGTTGAGCCTTGCGCTCCACCTGCCGCGCCGGTCACCAAAATTGGATGGGCCATCGAAGTTCTCCTTTTCGCTTCATAGGATGATATGCGTAATCTCATGGATTCGGCTTTTTCTTCGTCGCGTGCAAAGGGC
>CAZKVF010000191.1:0-27443 GCA_964556085.1 uncultured Solibacteraceae bacterium | reverse complement strand
ATGCTTTCCACGTCGGGGTAGGGGACGAAAGAGCCGGCCGTGACTCCCGCGCCAAATCCCACGACCAGCACCGATCGCGGGCGGGGGTGAAACAGGGCAGGCAAATGCCCCATCATGCGCTGCAGGCGCATGTCGAGCGGGGCGGACGACGCTTCCGATTTGCCGCTCACATAGAAGAAGCGCTGGTCGCCGCGCTGCGAAATCACAACCGACGAGCTGACGCCCTCACCCACAAATAGCGGCATGGGCTTAACGTCGGTGACCACATTGAGGCCGCGCAGAATCGGCGCCACACGCCTGCCGTAAGCGATCATCTGCCAGGGAACCGGCGATACGGTTTCCGCAAGGCCACAAGCGAGCAAGGCGATTCCGGCGAGGGCGAGGCCCGTGATTAGCGGCCGCCTGCCGTAGGAGCCGACAGGCCGGGAGGATTGTCCCATTTTTTGGCAGGCGGAAGCGCCTGCCCCACCAAAAGCTACGGCCGCCGCGGCTGCCGCGAGCCAGATGAGCAGCCGCTCTGATCCGGCCGTACCAGCAGTGGGGATCAGCACGAGGCTAAACACGAGCGCGCCGACGATCGAGCCCGCAGTATTGGCTGCGTAGACTTCTCCGGTAAGGCGGCCGGGATCCTGGCCTTTCGCGGCAGCCGCGGCCAGAGCGAGCGGGAAACTGGCGCCCCACAGCAGAGTCGCCGGGAAAATGGCGCGGAAACAGCGTGTCACATCGAGATCGAAATTGAACCAGGGGCTGGTGGAGAGCCAGGGGTCCACGGGCCAGTAGGGCAGTACGGAGGCCAAATGGAAAGCCGTCCACCCGATCGACAGCGCAGCTAATAACTGGCATGCGGCCAGCGCAAGCCCGGGCCGTTCTACTCGCTGGGCCAGCAGCGACCCCAGGCCGCTGCCGGCCCATAGCCCCACCAGAAAGACTGCCAGAATAATGGAGAACGTGTAGACGGTCGCGCCGAGCAGCAGGGAGAGCAGCCGGGTCCAGACAACCTCGGCGCCAAGTGCGGCAAGGCCGGAGAAAGCGATGGCGACGTACACGAGCGCCGCGCCGGGCGCGCGCGCCACGTGACTCATGGCGGCGGGCGCTTCCTTTTCTTCAGCAGGCCGCTGGCTGGCGAAGCCCGCCAAGGCAAAGGCTAGTATGGCGACAGCAGCGTTCATGGCAGCCGCAGTGTAGGTCGCGACGGCCATGTCATGAATACGCAGCAGATAAAAGCCGGCCAGGAGGCAACCGAAAACGGCGCCCGCTATGTTGGCGCTATACAGCAGGCCCAAGCGCGAGACTCCCTTGGGAGTGCTCTCGACCCAGCGGCTGATGGCAGGCAGCGAAGCGCCCATCAGGACGGTGGGCGGCAGGAGGCATACTGCGGCAACCAGGCCCCGCACAATCAGGCCAAACGTGCCCGTAGTTGCGCCCGCGAGATAGATGCGGCCTACCAGCGGAACGCCGAAAAGGGCGATGATGCCGAGCGCGGCGACGCCCAGTTCCAGGGCGGCGTAAGTGCGAAGCGGGGTCCAAAGCACGGCCCGACGGCCCTGGATGAAGCGCGGCAGCAGAATGCTGCCGAGGCATAAGCCGCCCATGTACGCGGCTAGCAAAAGCCCGAGCGAAACGGCAGAGGAGCCGATTACCAGTTGCAGCAATTGGAACCAGACGATTTCGTAAATCAGGGCGGCGCAGCCACTGCCGGCGAGCAACAGCAGCAGCCAGGGGAAAACCAAGCCGGAACCGGGCGGGGCTTCCTTTGATAAGACTTCGACCGGTGTGGCTATGACAGGTTCCCGGCGGATTACTGAGGCACGACGGGGCATTCACTCATTAGATTACGCGAGTATTGTCGGCGGCAAGACCGCCGGCGCTACCGGGACAAGCACCACTCAGAGCACTTCCAATTGAGGATCCACTGCTGCCGCTTCGGGCTTGCCCAGGCTGTTCAGGTGCGCCTTCACCTGCTGGACGTCGAGGGGAGCCGGCTCCAGCTCGAGGTATTTTGTCATGTGCTGGCGAGCGCCATCGAGATCGCCCTTGGCTTCCAGGATGCGTCCCAGCACGTACTCTTCGCGCGGGCGCTTATGTCCGGGATCGAGGCGGATGGCCTCCTGGATGCTCATTTCAGCACCGGCCAGATCCTTCTGCTGATAGCGCGCCACCGCCAGGTGAAGGTAAATCTCGGGGTACTGCGCCTTCTTTTCGACTTTGATCAGGGCCTCGACGCTTTTGGAAGCGCAGGCCCAATCGCCGGTCTTAATGCAAACGCGGGCCAGCATGACGTAAGGCTTGAAGAATTTGGGATCGGCCTCGATGGCATGTTCATAGGCCGCGCGAGCATCAGCTGACTTATCGAGCCGCTCGTCCACGGCCCCCAAAGCGTGCCAGCCCTGCGCAAATTTGGGGGATGCATTGACGGCTTTTTGGAGCTGGCTCGCGGCCTCGGCATAGTCGGGCTTGTCGAGGGCTTTCATGGCGGCGTTAAAGGAAGAACTGGCGCGCGAAGGAATACTATCCGTCAAAACGTCAATGGCGGAGGGATCCGAGCCGGGTGCGCTCAGCACCAGAGGCGCAAGTTCGGTGACAGTCTTGGTAGTGTCGAGGGCCGAAATATCAATGGTCGTCGAGACATACCCCTTCTGTGTGGCGCGAAGGAAGCAGGATCGTACGGCAAGAGGGTCGACATCCATGCGCCAGAGGTACTCGCCCTTTTTGTTGGTGGTGGGACCAGGGGCGGAGCCCGCCACGTCCGAACAGACGCGCTCGATCCCGGCGGTAAACGGCGGAGGCGAACCATCTTCCATGGTTACTTTGCCCTTCACGATGATGGGGTAAACGGTGGCGGTTGCAGGCGCGACGAAGCAGAAGAGAAGCGCCGGCAATTCGAGGCGCACAGAACGCATCTACTACCTCCTGGAATCATTCCAGGATATACCAGAGCGGGCCAGCGACCGCTCCCTAATGGTCGCGGCTGCGATCAGCTATTAGAACACGAATCGGCCCACGATCTGGCCTGTGCGAGGACTGGGGGCATATCCGGTGGCTCCGGGGACCAGGTTTACGTAACCGTAACCGCCAGTCAACAGGCCGAACGTGTTCTTCACTGTCTGAGCCTGCGGATTGGCCGAGGATGGCGGCGTCAGGAACACGCGGTTGAACATGTTGTAGAACTCGGCCCTGATGTTAAAAGACATGCTTTCCTTGATACGGAACGTGCGGCCAAGGCTGATCGATTCTGCCGGCTGGCGCTGCCAGCGGTAATTGTTGTAGAAAGCTGCCGCAGTTCCAAACTGACCGGCTGGCGCGTCCGTAAATGCGTTGGGGTTCAGCACGAGCGTGGTGGTCGGATCGAAGCAATGGCAGTTCGGATCCATCGCCAGCAGCTTCTGGCCCGGAACCAGGTTCTGGAAAGTGTTGCCCCCTCCCCATAGTGCAGGATTGTTGGTTGCCCCCCGATCCAATTGAGAGAGTAAGCTGTTGTTGGAGCGGGCCACAGGAATTAACGCCCCGCTCTGATAACGAAGAACCGTGCCCACCACCCAATCCCGGCCAATTAACGAAAGCGCCTTCATGCCGGCAGAATCACCCTTCAGCTTTTGCGTCGTGTATTGGGCCGAGATCACCGCCAGTAGCGGCCGGCTGAACCCGGAAAGATATTTGTTCTGGGAATAGTTGAACACGTCGTTAATGGGCGCTCCGAAACCGCCGCCGGCAGCCCCGCTCGGCGTCAGGTATGAAGTATCGGAATTGACACCCAGCGCCAGTTCTTTTTGCCATGTGAAGGCGCCCTGAATGTCGAGCCCATGCGAGTAGCGCTTGGTCACCTTCGTCTGCAGCGCGTCATACCAGGTGTCGCCCAGCGGCGGGCCGAGGAACGGCGGAACTCCGGAGTTCCATTGCGGAAATGGACGAATCGCCTGCTCCAGCGGCTGATTCTTGGGGAAACCCGGATAGACATTATTGGGATTGGCGAGGAACGGGAACCTTGCAATCACCGCGGGACTGTTGATGGGAAGGCCCAACAACGCGCGATCGCCGGCATTCGTGATGTCCAGACCCCAATTCTGTTTCAGATATTGCGGCGTCATGGCGTTGTAGGCCTGATCGGCGAGCACCGGCGCGGTCCACCACGCTCCGCGGTTGCCCACATAGGCCGCCTCCACCACCAGGTTGCGGGCAACTTCGCGCTGCAGGCCAACACTCCACTGGAAGGTCCGCGGCGGACGGCCGGCATGCGGATCGATGTAAATAAACGGAGAGGACGGAAGAGTGGTGCCATTGAACGGAACCGGATAGTGAGGGCTGAAATCCGGCCACACGATCGGTGCATTGCCGTAGGGATTTCCAGGGGCAAACGGATTGCCGCCCTGGAGCGGGGCCACACCCGTATAAGACCCCGGCGCGGCAGTGAAGGTATAGAAGTCGGGAACGCTATACGAAAGATAAGCGTTATTGGGCGCGGAGGAGTAGGCTATGCCCGCGCCTACCCGCAGCACGGTCTTCTCGGTGATCTGATAGGCTGCGCCCAGCCGCGGCCCGAAGGCGTAGGGGTAATTCTGATTGAAGCGGCAATTGCAGGTCGCTTCATAAATCACGCTACCTAAACGGCCACCCGCCAGAGGATTCGGCGTGTTGAAGGAACCGCTCTGCATCCGCCCGTGCTCTTCCCGCAGCAACGTCACGTAGTCGTATCGCAGTCCGTAATCCAGCGTGAACTTGCGGGTCACCTTCCAGGAATCCTGCGCATAGAACCCCAATGAGTGGTTGCCGATCCTCGAATCGGTAACCTGTGAAACCGTTAGGCTGTTCGGCGATCCGATCAGAAAACTGGCGTACTGGAACCCGGTGGAGGCGAAAGCGCCCTTCTGGAATTCCCATGGGTCTCCCGTTTGATTCTGTCCAAAACCATATTGGCCGTTGGCGCGGGTGTAGTTTACTTGCGGAAAGCCTTCCACGATCGCCTCGCCGCCGATCTTGAACGTGTGGTTGCCTTTCACCCAGGTGAAGTTTGCGTTGGCGGTAGGCTTGACATCCTTCAGGTAGAGCACGCCGAATGTATTGCCCACAGACGCTGTTGTGCCGCCATAAAAGCCACCCGCGACCGGAGCGATGGTCGAATCGATGATCGTGCCAATATTCGGGAACTGATTTACATAGAACGGGGCAAATGTACTCCCCAGTTGGCTCTGATTATAACTGGGGGGAACCGCCGGTTGGTCGGTGTAAAACAACCCGATACCCACGTGCAGGAGCATGGTCGGCGTGATCGTGTGATCGTAATTGATCCGCGCGGTGTTGTTCGTAGTATCCGTGACCTCCGGAGCGGACCACGGGAATTGACTGAACAGGAACCCATTCGCGCTCGGAGAAAGGGTGTGGGTCTGCTGCCAGTAGCCGGAAATTTTGATGGTCGAGCTCAACGAGTGGTCGATCTTTACCGAAGGAATCGTAGTGTGCCGGAAATTGCTATAGGCCGGAATGGCATAGTTGTTCACAAGCTGATTAGCGTTTTGTCCCAGAGGCAGAGGGAACATGCTCTGAATCTTCAGGGCCACCGGATCCATCGCGGACATCGGAATCTGGTGATTCGGAAAGGGAGTCCGCACCATAACGCCATCAGGTCCCACACGCGTCGAATTGGGATCGAAAATCTCGTTCTGGAAAAGCTGCTGCCCCGCGGAATCCACCAGCGGCTGCCCAGCAACGGTAAGTGCCCCTAATTGCGCCTTGCTGAAATCCCCGCTCCGGTACGCTGGCGTGGGCACGGTCGCAACACCGCTGCGGGTCACCAGGGCTTCGCGGAACTGTTCGAAGTTAAAGAAGAAGAAAGTCTTGTCGCGGCCATCATAAACTTTCGGAATCCGGATCGGCCCGCCCAGGGTAAAGCCATAATCATTGCGGCGGACCGCGTTGCGGATGTGGCCGCCCGATCCGTTATTCGTGAAGGGAAGGCCGGCGTTAAGCGCTTCGTTATCGAAGTAGTCGTAGGCGCTGCCATGGAGCTGGTTGGTGCCCGATTTCATGGTGTAGTTGAAATAGCCACCGCCTACTTGTCCATATTCCGCCGCGAAGTTGCTGGTCTGGATGGCCACTTCCTGGATGGCGTCCACGCCCGCCTGTACGTTCTGATTGATTTGCCGCCACAACCCGTTGGTCGCGTCCTGTCCTTCGATCCGAACGGCCTGCGAGCTGGAGGGCATGCCGTTGATGCGCAGCGTATTTTCGCCGGCAAATTGGGCGCCCGGCAGGAGGCTGACCACTTGCAATGGATTGCGAACGTTGCCCAGCGTGCCTGGAGTGCCAAGCGTGAGCAACGGAATCTGATCGATACGGTTGTATTCGAAGTTGTGGCTCAGCTCGCCGCTTTCGGTCTTCAGTAGCGGAGCCTCCGCCTGCACCGTGACCGATTCGGTGGAGGTTCCCACCTCCAGCGCGAAATCCACACGAACCGTGACTGCCACGCTGACGATCACGCCGGGCCGGACCGCTTTTTTAAACCCCGCTGAGGTAGCGCTGACTTCGTATGTACCGACCGGCACTTGTGCGAGCGTATAGTTACCTGTGGTGGAAGTACCAGCCTGGAAAGTAGTGCCACTTTCGGTGTTCTTCGCTTCCACCATGGCGTTCGCCACTACGGCACCCGCCGGGTCCGAGACGGTGCCCGTAATGGTACCGCGGTCGGTCTGAGCGAGCGCACCCAGAGTGAATATGAATGCCCCAAATGTCGTTTTCAGTATTCGCATGTCACCCCCGAAACAAGCTCGACGCAATTCCCCCGACCCGTTACAGCCGGGTGTCAGGGGATTGTATCGGAGGCGCTGGCGGTGGTCAAGTATCCGGGGTGTATGAAGCGTATGCTGCGGTTAAGCAACAGGGGGCTGTTGCGCTCGCGGTTCCGATCCAAAACGGCGGTTGGCAGGCGAAAACGCCTGCCCCACCAAGCAATTATTTTTGTGTTTAGAACGTGATGCGTGCGACTAACTGGCCGGAGCGCGGCTTCTCTACGTAACCCAGATTGAAACCGCCCGGAACCATGTTGATGAATCCATAACCAGCCGTATACGCCCCGTTGGTCAACGCCGGCTGCGTAAGTGTATTCACCGGCGCGAACGCACCGCCCACGCTGGGCGGGGTGAGTTGCACGCGGTTGAAGATGTTATAGAACTCGGCGCGGAAGTGGAGCACCACGCGGCCTTCCTTGAACAGCGGGAACTGGCGGCCCATGCTGAGAGACTCCGCCGGCCACCGCTGCCAGCGGTAGTTGTTGTAATAGGCCGCGGATGTGCCAAACGTTCCCGGAGCCGCGTCGGTCCATGCGTTGGGATTCAAAGGCAGCGTGGTCTGCGGGTTGAAGCAATGGCAGTTGGGGTCGACACTCAGCAGCGGCACGCCCGGACTGCGGTTCTCGAAGGTACTGGCGCCGCCGAAAGTTGCGGGGTTGTCGGTGCGGGCCAGCTGGGTGAAAAAGTTGTTGCTGGAAGGAGGTGTGGGGATCAGGTTCCCGCTTTGATAGCGCAGAACGCCGCCGAAGACCCAATCGCGCGCCGCCCACGAAAGCGCTTTCATTCCGGTATTGGCGCCATTGAACTTGGGCGTCGTGTAGTTGAACGAAATCACCAGGAGGAATGGGTGGCTTAGGTCGGAAATCTGCTTGTTCTGCACGTAGTTGAAAACGTCGTTGATCAGCAGGTTTCCAGGCGTAAAGTACGAGGTATCGGAGTTGGCGCCGTTGGTAAGCTCCTTTTGCCAGGTGAATGCTGCCTGGACATCCAGGCCGTGGGAGTAGCGCTTGGTCAACTTGGCCTGCAGGGCGTCGTACCAGGTATCGCCGAGCGGCGGCCCCAGGAAAGGCGGCACACCCAGCCACTGCGGATAAGGGCGCAGCGCCTGGTTCAGCGGCTCGTTGGCGGGGAAGCCGGGGTACACGTTGTTAGGGTTGGCCAGGAACGGGAAGCGGGCGATTACCGCAGGCGAACTGATTGGCGTGGTCAGCAGCGCCCGATCGGCCGCGCTGCTTACGTTAATTCCCCAGTTCTGCATCAGCCCTTGCGGCGTTAGCGCGTTGTAGTTCTGGCCGGCCAGCACCGGCGCGGTCCACCAGACGCCGCGGTTGCCGACGTATTCGGCTTCCACCACAAGGTTGCGCACCACTTCCCGCTGTATGCCGATGCTCCATTGAACGGTGCGCGCGGGACGGCCGGCGTTCCGGTCAATCGAGATAAACGGTGATGCCGGCGTGATGCTCCCCGAAGCGGTCTTCTGCGGGAATTGCGGAGTAAAGTTTGGATAAACGTCAACAGGATTACCATACGGGTTGCCGGGCGCGTACGGGTTTCCGGCAGAGAGCTGCCCGGCTGCAAACCCCCAGGACGGCTCACCGAGTGTATAGAAATCGGGGACGCTGTAGGAGAGGAACGCGTTGTTCGCCGAAGCGGAGTAAGCGATGCCGCCGCCGGCACGGAACACCGTCTTCGGTGTGATCTGGTAAGCAGCACCCAGCCGGGGGCCGAGGGCATAGGGATAGTTGTGATTCAGCGAACAATTGCAAGTGGCGCCATAGATCACCGAGCCGTTGCGGCCGCCTACGACCGGGTTTGGCGTGTTGAACGCGGCGTCCTGCATTCGGCCATATTCTTCCGTGAGCAGCGTCTGATAGTCGTATCGCAGGCCGTAATCGAGCGTGAACTTGCGGGTCACTTTCCAGGTGTCCTGCGCGAACAGACCGATGGCATGATTACCCAGCCGCGAATCGGTGATGGCGGAATGAGTCAGGCTATTGGCTGCCCCGATCAGGAAACTTGCATATGGGAAACCAGTTTGAAAGGTCGGATTGACGTTGCCGTTGTCCCACGGGTTGGCCGTCTCGGCGTTGGTGAAGTTGAAGCCGCCATTGGCGCGCGCGGAGCTTGGTTGCGGGAAGCCCTCAATTATCAGTTCGCCGCCGTACTTGAATGTGTGATTGCCCTTGACCCATGTCAGGCTGGCATTGGCCGTCGGCTTGACGTCCCGCAAGT
Source organism: uncultured Solibacteraceae bacterium (assembly GCA_964556085.1). Taxonomy (GTDB): domain Bacteria; phylum Acidobacteriota; class Terriglobia; order Bryobacterales; family Bryobacteraceae; genus PSRJ01. The sequence continues at coordinate 18,432 of CAZKVF010000191.1, read as the reverse complement.
CGACATTGGCAAATCCCGGGGCGCCAGGACCGGTGCCGCCAAACAAGCCCGTGCCCATGGAAACGCCGCCCGTGAAGAAGTTTTCGACGGCTCCAATGGAGGGCGCATACGTATTGGCTGCGAATTGCGCGTTGGCCGGCCAGTAATTGCTTTGATCGAAGTGCTGCGTGTATTGCGGGTGCTGGTAATAGAGCAGGCCGATACCCAGGTGCAAGAGCAGCGTCGGCTTAAGAGTGTCGTCGAAATTGATCCGGGTTGTGTACGTCGTATCGTCGGTAGGTATGGTATTGAGCGTCTGTTGCGGGAAACCGTTGGCGTTGGGCGACTCCGTGCGTGTCACAGACATGTATCCGGCGACTTTCATCGTCGGGCTGAGCGACTGGTCGATCTTGATCGAGGGGATGGTGGTGTGCTGGAAATTGGCATAGCCGGGGACGGCGTAGTTATTGACGAGCGCGTTCGGCACATTGGGCAGTGGCATGAGCGCTTGCAGCTTTAGGGCGATCGGATCGAAGTCCGATTTCGGTATCATCCCGTTCGGGTAAGGATTGCGTAGGAGGGCGCCGCCCGGACCGGTGAAAGTGCTATTGGGGTCGAATACGGTGAACGGGAAGAAGCTGCGGCCCATCGGATCGGGCGGTGTTTTCAGCGGAGGAACTGGGAAAACCGCGCCGCCGAAATTTCCGTTGCGGTAATCCGCTGTGGGAACGGTCGCGACGCTGTTCTTCACGAACTGATCCTCGCGGAATTGTTCGAAGTTGACGAAGAAGAACGTCTTGTCGCGGCCGTTATAGTGGGGCACCACGACTGGTCCGCCGAGGGTGAACCCAAAATCGTTGCGGCGAACGGCATTTCGCAGCAGGTGGCCGGCGCCATCGCTGGTGAAGGGGATACCGGCGTTCAGGGCCTCGTTATCAAAGTAATCGTAGGCGCTTCCATGGATCTGGTTGGTGCCGGACCGCATGGTCATGTTGATATATCCGCCGCCGACCTGCCCATACTCCGCGGCAAAATTGCTGGTTTGTACGTTGACTTCCTGGATGGAATCTACGCCCGACTGTGTGGCTTGGGTGAGTTGCTTCCACATGCCGTTGGTGGCGTCCTGCCCCTCTACGCGGACGGCCGCGGAACTGGACGGCATGCCGTTGATACGCAGGGTATTGTCCGTCTGGAAAGAGGCGCCCGGAAGGAGCGTAATGATGGACAACGGGTTTCGGATGTTACCGATTCCGTTGCCGGCCCCGTTCAAGTCCAACAGCGGGAGGTTATCGACCCGATTGGTGTCGACGGTATGGCTCAATTCGCCGCTTTCGGTCTTCAACAGGGGAGCTTCGGCCTGCACCGTGACCGATTCGGTGGAGGTTCCGACCTCGAGCGCGAAATCCACACGGACGGTTACGGCTACGCTGACGACGACACCGGGCCGGACTGCTTTCTTAAATCCCGCCGAGGTGGCGCTGACTTCGTACGTGCCGACCGGCATTTGCGCCAGCGTATAGTTACCGGTCGTCGAAGTACCGGCCTGGAAAGTGACACCGCTTTCGGTGTTCTTCGCCTCGACCACGGCGTTGGCCACGACCGCGCCGGCCGGGTCTGAAACGGTGCCGGTAATGGTTCCGCGATCGGTCTGAGCGAAAGCGCCCAGAGTAATAATGAATGCCAAAACCGTGGTCTTCAGGATTCGCATAGAGCCCCCCATTGGTATCGAAGCAATTTCCCGGACTCGTGACAATCCGGCGTCACGCGATTGTATCGGAGGGGGTTGCCGTGGTCAAGCTAGAGGGTGCTGCGGGCCGGAATTTGACGCAGTTTTGACGGTTCCAACCACCGCCTCGGCTTCTCGGATTGCATGCATTTCCAGTGTTTGGCGTTGGTTGGCGATCTCGCGCGCGAACGCCTTGTCATCGAGCCCGACGAGGTTCGCGTCCACGCTGCACAGGATGGCCTGAACCGCACCCGCCAGCAGAAGCGCCGCACCGGCAGCGTCGGCCGCGATCGCGCCGCGTGTATAGCCTGCCGCCGCCCGGCAAAGCTCGATGCCTCCGGCGGCGGCGCGCGCCGCGTTGATGGGTGTTTCGATGGCTTGGCGGAGCGCCGCCTGAACCTCCGGGCTGCGGTGGCGGCGAGCTTGCATATAAGAGGCATAGGCTTCACCATCGTCAGAGGCAAGCGTTAAAAGGCTCTCCGCGGCGCCTGCCGCCGCGGAGATTAGTTCCCGCAGCTGCGCGGAATCCTGCTTACGGGCCGTGACTTCCATGACGCTCTTCAGCACTCGCAGCGCGAGTGATGCTGATAGAGCGGCAGCCGCCACAATTCCTGTGAGCGAATCCTCCGATGTGATAAAACGGAACCGAGAGGGCACAACTCAAGAGTATGACGATTTCACCCAGAGAACGGCTGACCCGTCCGCTCATTCGCGAAAACGGCGGCCACCGCCCCGCAAGCTGGGATGAGGCGCTGGACCGCGTGGCCTCGGGATTTCAGAGCCAGAAGGCCAAACACGGACCTGATGCGTTCGGCATGTTCAGCTGCTCGAAGACCACCAACGAGTTGAACTACGTCGCGCAGAAGTTCGTGCGCTCGGTGATCGGCTGCAATCATATTGATAGCTGCAACCGCACTTGACACGCCCCCAGCGTCGCCGGTCTGGCGGCGGTATTCGGGGCGGGCGGGGGCACCAGCTCGTATCGTGAGATCGAGGAGACGGACGTCATCCTGCTGTGGGGGTCGAACGCGCGGGAGACGCACCCGATCTTCTTTCATCACGTGCTGAAGGGCATGCGGAACGGCGCGCGCCTGTTTGTGGTGGACCCGCGGCGCACGTCCTCGGCGCAGTGGGCCGATGTGTGGCTGGGACTGGATGTCGGCGCGGATATCGCGCTTGCCAACGCTATGGCTCGAGAAATCATCGTGGCCGGCCTGGCGAATCAGTGGTTCATCGAGCACGCGACCAGCCGGTTCGAAGAGTTCAAGAATTGCGTCGAGAAATATACGCTGGAGCGCGCCGAACGCGAGACCGGTGTGCCCGGCGAGGTAATTCGCCAGGCCGCGCACGCGTACGCCAAGGCCGAGCGCGCCGAGATCTGCTGGACGCTGGGAATTACGGAGCACCATAACGCGGTTGATAACGTAGTTGCCCTCATCAATCTTGCGCTGCTCACCGGACACGTGGGACGCTATGCCAGCGGGGTGAATCCGCTGCGCGGCCAGAATAACGTCCAGGGCGGCGGCGATATGGGCGCCATCCCCGACCGGCTCACCGGCTTCCAGCATGTGGAAAACGATGAGTTGCGCGCCAAGTTCGAACGGGCTTACGGCGTTAAGATCCCGCCCAAACCCGGCCGCCATTTGAGCGCCATGTTCGAGGCCATGGAACACGGCGAGATGACCTATTGCTATGTGCTGGGCGAAAATCCCGCCGATTCCGAAGCCGACCGCAATCGCGCGCTGCGCCTTCTGGGGGGCCTGGAATTCCTGGTGGTGCAGGACCTTTTTTATACCAAGACTGCGGAGATGGCCGACGTGGTGCTCCCCGGCAGCGCCGGCTGGTGCGAGACCGAGGGGACTGTGACGAACAGCGAGCGGCGCGTGCAGCGCGTGCGCCGCGCCGTGCCGCCGCCCCCCGGTGTGCGCGACGACATCGAAGTCATTTATGAAATCGCCCGCCGCATGGGTCGCGAGTGGGGCCCGCCGGACGCCGAATGCATCTGGAACGAACTGCGCCGCCTGAGCCCAATGCACGCCGGCATGAGCTATCGCCGCCTGGAGGAATCCGGCGGCTTGCAATGGCCGTGCTATGACGAATCGCACCCCGGTGAACTGTTCCTCCACGGCCGGCTCTGGCAGGAGCCGCTGGTGGGGCCGCGCGCGCCGTTCCATCCCGTGGAATACGAGCCTCCTGTCGATCAACTCGATGAGGAATATCCGATCCGGCTGACGACCGGCCGCCGTCTCGACTCGTACAATACCGGCGTGCAGACGGCAGGCTACAATTCGCCGCTCCGGCGCCCGGAGGCTTTGGACATCGCTCCCGAGGATGGCGTCCGCTATAGCGTTAACGAAGGCGAGAAGGTGCTGGTCAGCTCGCGGCGCGGCTCGGTGGTGGCTCCCGTTCACTTCGACCCGGCGCTGCGCCCCGGGCTCGCTTTCCTCTCGGTTCACTTTCACGAACAGGTAGCCACGAACGACCTGACCATCGACGCCGTAGACCCTAAGAGTGGCACTTCGGAATTTAAAGCGACGGCCATCCGCATTCAAAAATACCAGGAGAACTGATTGGATATTCATCTGACTGCCGACCAGCCCACCTCGGAGGAGAAAGCCGCGGTCGATTCGGAACTGGGTGATGAAGGCCGGCCGGCATCGGGGCTGGATGGACGCGTCGCGTACTCGGGCCACGAATCGCGCTCCCGCCGGCACCTGCTACTGCCGGTGCTGCACGCGGTTCAGGCACGCGCCGGTTGGATCAGCAAAGGGGCTGTGAACTATATCGGCGAGCGGCTGGATATCGCGCCGGCCGAAGTGTACGGCGTGGCGTCATTTTATGGAATGTTCTCTCTCGAGCGGCGCCCGCCGGTTGTGGTGCACGTGTGCGACGACATTGCATGCATGATTAAGGGCGCTGGCGCTCTGGTGGGGCAGGCGTTTTCAACTGCCAATGCCGTTCTCCAGCGCAGCCCTTGTCTTGGTCTGTGCGAGCGGGCCCCTGCCGTTCTGGTCACCGCCGCCGGGGAGACGCCGCGCGAACACGTGCTGGCTCCCGCAACACCGGATGCTCTGCGCAAGGTTGTCGAAAACGCCGTTGCCGGCAGCTTGCCCTCCGACGCGGACAAATTATCGACTGCCGCTTCCGTGCCACAGGCCGGACAGCCTCAATTGCGCCTCCTGCATCGTCTCGGGCAAGTCGATCCTGGCGACATCAACGACTACCGCCGGCTTGGGGGCTATCAGGCTTTGCGTGCCGCTTTGCATCTTGGCCCTGAGGGCGTGTTGCGCGAGTTGCTGGAATCGCGGCTGCTGGGCCGCGGCGGCGCAGCCTTTCCCACTGGCAAGAAATCGGAAGCGCTGCACGCGCAGATTCCGCTGGGCAAAACACATTACCTGATCTGCAACGCCGACGAATCCGAACCGGGCACATTCAAGGATCGCATCATCATGGAGGGCGATCCGTTCGCCCTTATCGAAGGGATGTCCATCGTGGCCCTGGCAGCCGGCGCGCGCAAGGGGTACATCTACATTCGGGGCGAATATCCGCTGGCCACGGAAACGCTGCGGCACGCCATCCGCGTTGCTCGCAACCACGGTATGCTGGGCGACCGGATCTTTGATCTGAATTTTCAATTCGATATCGAACTGCGCCGGGGCGCGGGAGCGTACATCTGCGGAGAAGAGACCGCGCTGTTCAACTCCATCGAAGGCTATCGCGGCGAGCCGCGCAACAAGCCGCCGTTTCCCACGCAAGCCGGCTTGTTCCGCCAGCCAACCGTGATCAACAACGTGGAGACCTTGATCAATGTGCCCGAAATCATTCGCATCGGCGGTGCGGCTTACTCACGCATCGGCACGGCGCAATCGGCCGGCTACCGGCTGTTCTGCCTTTCCGGCCATGTAGTACGGCCGGGCGTCTACGAGGTTCCGTTCGGCGTTACCTTGCGCCAATTGATCGATCTGGCGGGTGGCGTGGGCGGCAACGGTGAGCTTCAGGCGGTCCTGCTGGGCGGCGCCGCGGGGGCGTTTGTGGCGCCCAAGGAATTGGACACGCCGCTGACTTTCGAGGGCACGCGCGCCATCGGCGCTACGCTCGGCTCGGGAGTGGTGATGCTGTTTGATTCGAGCGTCGATCTCAAGCGGATTCTCGCGCGCATCGCCTCATTTATGCGCGATGAGAGCTGTGGCCAGTGCGTGCCCTGCCGCGTAGGAACTATCCGCCAGGAAGAAATGCTGCACCGTCTAATCGAAGGTCACCCGATCGGCAGTGTAGCCGCGGACGTACAGTTGCTGCGCGAAATGGGCCAGGCGATGCGAGACGCTTCCATTTGCGGTCTGGGCCAAACCGCTTCGAGCGCGCTCGAATCCGCCTTGAACCGTTGGAGCCTGTTCTCATGATCGACGCGCAAGCCACTAACGCCGCCGCGCCCACGGCAACGATTCCGATCTCGCGCGGGCCTGTGCCCCAGGCGCCGCTGCACGCCCGCCGCGAAATCGAGCTCACCATCGACGGCGAGAAGGTATCCGTCTCCGAAGGCTCGACGATTCTCGAAGCCGCGCGCGCCCTTGGCATCGATACTCCAACCCTGTGCTATCTGGAAAACCTCACACCGGTAAACGTGTGCCGCGTTTGCGTGGTCGAGTTGCAGGGATCGCGCACGCTGGTTCCGGCGTGCTCGCGCAAAGCCGAAGCCGGCATGGTGATCCTCACCGACAGCGAGCGTGTGCGGCTCAGCCGCCGCATGGTGCTCGAGTTTCTGGCCTCATCTGTCGATGTTTCGACCGCGCCTTCGTTCCAGGACTATATGGGCCGCTACGGCGCGCGGCCGGAGCGGTACGGGGACAGCCGTGCCACTGTCGCGCAGCCGGTGAAGATCGATAACGACCTCTACATTCGCGATTATTCCAAATGCATCCTGTGCTACAAGTGCGTGGAAGCGTGTGGCGTGGATGCGCAGAACACATTTGCCATCGCGGTGGCAGGGCGCGGTTTCGGCGCCCACATCGCCACCGAGTTCGACGTGCCCCTGCCGGAATCGGCCTGTGTTTATTGCGGCAACTGCATCGGCGTGTGCCCCACGGGCGCGCTGATGTTCAAGACCGAACACGACATGCGCGAGGCGGGCACGTGGGACGAATCGCGCCAGACCGTGACCGACACCATCTGCCCGTACTGCGGCGTGGGCTGTGACCTTACCGTGCGCGCCCAGGATGGCCGCATCGTGCGCGTAACCTCGCCGCTCGACCACAGCGTCACGCATGGGAACCTGTGCATCAAGGGGCGATTCGGGTGGCAGTTCGTGGAGATTCAGAAGGCGCCGGAACGAAACGGGCGGTGAACCCACGCGGCCTACGCTGCGCGATCGGGCGGCAACTGGCTTTTGGCGAGATCGAGCAGGAGGCGGAGGGCACGGTTTACTGATTCAGAGTCTTTGAAGACTTCAGCGATATCCGGATCGAGAAACACGACGTTGGTTCCGGCTTTGTACTGTTCGTGATGCTTTCCGCGCACCCCGCTGGAGAAATCATACTCCGGCCGCATCGCATCTCCTTTATCCGGGCTGGCCTGATTCATAGTCTCTCCTTTCCTTGGGCGTTGCCTCTGGCGCGCTGATAAGACGGGTACGGCCGCCACGTTCAGTATAAGCCACCACCAGCAGCCGCCCGTCCCATTTTTATCCCGCCACTCGCACCACCACCTTGCCCAGCGGTCCTTGCGCCAGGCGCGAGAAGGCCTGTTTCACTTCGTCGAAGGGATAGATCCGGTCAATGACGGGCCGCTTTCCCATGGCTTCTAGCCGGCGCACGATTTCATTCCACGTGGCCTGGGCGGCTTCCGGCGAGTAGTCGCTCACCGCAACGCCACCAACGCGGTTCCTGCGGAAGAACAGGCTCGCGGTATTGAACTCGGGGACCGGGCCAGCGCTCCGGCCCACCACACTGATGCGGCCGGAGTAGCCCAACATCGCGATCACTTCGTTGAAGAGCGCGCCGCCGATGTTGTCGACCGCCAGATCCACGCGCCGGGGAGACAGTGCGGTGAGCACCGCCTTACGGAGATTCGGGTCGGCCGGGTCGAATACGAAATCCGCGCCCAGTTCCTTCAACCTGGCGCCTTTCTGTGCGCTGCGCGAGAGTGCCGCGACGGTAAGATTCATGGATTTCGCGAGCAGAATGGAGGCAATACCGACGCCGCCCGACGCGCCGGTGACGAGCACCACAGAACCTGCCTTGGGGGGCGCCGCCGGATCGGTCCACTGCGTAAGGGCCTGCCACGCTGTCAAAAAGGCCAGCGGCGCGCCCGCCATCTCTTCCACGGACCAGCCAGCCGGGACCGGAGCCAGGCTCGCCGCGGGGACGACGGTTTTCTCAGCCAGGGTGCCCCACGTCGAGACGCCGACATCGCAGCGCAGCACGCCGACCGTGTCGCCCGCGCGAACGCTGTCAACCCCAGCGCCGGCGGCAACCACTTCACCCACGCCATCCCTTCCCAGAACGTGCGGCAGGGGCGGGTTGGCGGGATACATGGCCCGCGCAAGGAAGGCATCGGCCGGATTCAGCGCCGCGAATCGTGTCCGCAGCAGCGCTTCGCCCGGTCCGGGCTGCGGGTCCGGGACCTCCTTTAATTCGAGCTTCTCAACGCCTTCGTACGATTGCATCAGCCACGCGCGCATGGTGTCCATTCTCGCACGGGCGCATGGATTGCCCGCCGTTAGCTTAGGCGCGGAGCAGATGGGCCAGTGCGGATGCCGGCGTGCGCACCCCGACATAGAACGCACCGAACAGCGCGTACACCGCGCTGACTTCATCGAAGCGCATTTCGTAAATGAGCTTTTTGAAGACCAGAGGGTCTTCCGCGAACAGATCAACGCCCCACTCCCAATCGTCGAAGCCGATGGAGCCGGTGATGATCTGCCTCACTTCGCCGGCGTAGCGGCGGCCCACCAAGCCGTGCTCATGCATCATGCGCTGGCGCTCGCCCATGGATTCGCGGTACCAGTTGACAGATTCGCCGCGGCGGCGGTCCATGGGATAGAAACAGACGTACTTGGTAGCCGGAATTTCGGGCCACAATCGCGGCGCCATGGCCTGCTTCTGGCGCGCGAGTACGCTCTCGATTTCATGGTTCCACTCTTCCGAATGCGGCGTGACACCTTTCCCTGCCAGGTCGCCGTAGACCTTAGCGGTCGATTCATAGAGACCGAGTTCCACGACAGATAGATATGACCCTGTCGGCTCGAGGTAATCGTTCCAGCGCATCCGGGAAAGCTCGAGTTGTGCCTCATTCAATTCTTCGAAGCTGCGGCGGAAGTGGATGATTAGCAGGTCACCCTTATGGCCGAGAAGTGAATAGATGCCGCTCTGCCGCCCGTGTGAAGGCTGTTCCCAATTTTCAAGCGTGGGGACGGCTTCCTCAATGATAGCCGCGCGCGTTTCCGGCGAAAGGGCGCGCCAGGCGGTCCAACGGAAGCGCATCATCTGATGCAACACGCTCGCTCCCTCGACGGTGAGCGGAACGGCGGGCAGAGCGGTTTCGACCAGGGTTTCGGGGATCATGAATACAGAATACAGAATGTAGAACACAGAATGTAAGAATGCAGAAGTGAAAATTCAGAAGGGCGGAAGATCCGAGCAGAATAGCCGAACTCCGGCAACGGAGCGGTTCTTCTCTGCCGCGCCGGAGAAGGACGTCGTGTGTCGTGAATTCCCGGCTCTCTTCTGAATTCTTTTTCTGTGTTCCTAATCCGAGGCGCCGCGCCGCGCGAGCCTCGCCAGGTGGGATTCGGCCGCCAGTTGTTCGAGTTCGCGATCGGCCGCGGCCTGCCATTCCCTCAGCCGGCGCTGTTTGAGCCGCTCCAGCAGCTCGCAGCGGCGCCGCGCCTCGATCATGGCCGTTTTCCGGGTTTCCAGTTTCCGGCGCGCGTCTTGGCGCCGGGCATCGATTTCCTTCTCCCTGGCGGCAACATGCCGGCGAAAGGCCGCCAGCGCCGTCAGGTCGCTGCCTGCGAGCGGATGCCAGGCGCGCACCTCAATTTCCGACCGGATGCCCGCCGCTTCCATATTGGCGCGCTCGCTATCCAGTTGCAGCACCTCCCTCTTCTGCTGTTCGAACCTCGCTTGTTCCAATTCGAGCTTGTTGTGCCGCCATTCCAGGACTCTTTCGAGGTGGAAACGAAAGCTTTTCATTTAACTTTCACTGCTTGCTGAGCGGGAGCTGGGGCGCGCGCGGCGCTCAGGCGTAATGCCAGATCCTGCATGCGGCTCATGGTGTCCGGAAAGCTGGCTGTGCCAGTATGATCCTGGCGCAAGAATTCCAGCAATTCCGGCCGCAATCGGATGCTCGTATCCAGCAGGGAGTTAGAGCCGGATACGTAAGCCCCGAGCTGAATCAGGTCTTCCGCATCCCGGTAAGCGGAAAGGGCCTCGCGCATCTTGCGGGCGGCATCTTTCTGCTGGGAGGAGGCGATCTGCGAGGTCAGCCGGCTGACCGAATGCAGGACGTCGATGGCCGGATAGTGTCCCTGGGCCGCGAGCTGTCGCGATAAGACGATATGTCCGTCGAGAATCGCGCGGACGGCGTCCGCCACCGGCTCGTTGAAATCGTCGCCCTCGACGAGCACCGTAAAGAACCCGGTGATCGAACCTCGCGGAAAATTCCCGGCCCGTTCCAGTACTTTGGGCAGCATGTTGAATACGGAGGGCGTGTATCCTTTCTGGCTGGGCGGTTCGCCGGCCGCCAATCCGATCTCTCGCTGGGCCATGGCCAGGCGCGTCACCGAATCCATCACAAGCAGAACGTTGGCGCCCTGGTCTCGAAAATATTCCGCGACCGCCAGCGCCATAAAAGAGGCGCGCACGCGCAGCGGGGCCGGACGATCGGACGTGGCCACCACCACCACGGACCGCTTACGGCCCTCCGGACCTAGTTCCTGTTCCAGAAATCCGCGCACTTCGCGGTTGCGTTCGCCAATTAGAGCGATGACGGAAACATCCGCGGAGCTGTTCCGGGCCATGGCGCCAAGAAGCGTGCTTTTGCCCACGCCGCTGCCGCCGAATATTCCGATTCGCTGTCCCAAGCCGCAGGGCAGAAGGCCGTCGATGGCGCGGATACCCGTAATCAGGGGTTGGGTGATGTGTTCGCGGTTTAAAGGGTTGCCCGGCATCCCATACAGGCTGTAGGCATCCTCGGACGCTATTGCAGGGCCGCCATCAATGGGTTTGCCGAATCCGTCGATCACTCGCCCCAGCAGGCCCGGTCCGACTTCCACCCGCGCCTGTTCCGGTCGCGCGAGTATCGGGTCGCCGAGTTGCAATCCGTCGGTCTCCTCCAACGGCATGGAGAGAACGCGACCGTCACGAAAACCGATCACCTGCGCGCGAATCGGCCGGCCATTGCTCGCTGCCACTTCGCAGAAATCGCCAATCGCCACGTGGGGGCCGCGGGATTCGATTAGCAGGCCGACAATTTGGGTAATGTGGCCGACCCAGGCCATGGCCGGAATGCGCTCCACTTCAGCGAGATAGGGTTCGAGCGAAAGGCCTTCGCTCATCGCGAGCCTCCCAGGCGATCGCTCAGACCACGCTCGATCTCCCGCAGTTGCGATTCAACCGAAGCGTCGAGGTTGCCGCGTTCTGTTTCGAAGATTACTGTGCCCAACTCGCGGGAGGCGTCGGGAAGGACCTCGACGGCCGCCGCCGCGGCCACTTGTCGCAAACAGCCGCTGACGATTCCGGCGTGAGCCGGATGCACGCGTACGCGGCAGATCTCCTGCCCCTGAAGTTTCTCCAGCGCAGCCAATACCAGTCCGTGTATGGCATCCGGATCAACGGCCAATTCCCGCCGTAAGATCCGCCGGGCAATGGCAAGCGCCAGCCGGATGAGGTCGGTTTCGGCCTCCCTCCGGAACCGCGCCCGCAATCCGGCGAGCTCTGCGATACTACGTTGGAGCCGCTCCAGGACGGGTTGCAATTCGGCCGCCGCCCGGCTCCGCCCCGCGGCTTCGCCCTCCCGCATTCCCGAGGCGTGTGCTTGCTTGATCCGCTCCTCGAGATTCGCGCCGGCCGGAAGGGGAACTGCCGAAGCCGGCGCTGCCATTTCCGGAAGGGCTGCGATACCGGTCGCCGGCGATCCCACTCTCCGCCAGGTAATCGGGGTAGGGGATCGGGGATCGCCTGGACGCGCGAGATCAGACGACATACTGCTCCCCAACCGTGCCTTTCAAGCTGAGAACGCCGTCGCTTTCTAGTTGACGCACAACCGAGATGATCTGTTGTTGCGCCGCCTCCACGTCCTTGATTTTCACGGGCCCTAAAGCGTCCATGTCCTCCTTCAGCATTTCTCCGCCGCGTTGGGAGAGACAGGCCAGAATGTGACCCCGGAGTTGTTCGCTCGTCCCCTTGAGAGCTACGGTCAAAATCTTGCGATCGACCTTGCTGAGCACTTCTTTCAACCCGATCTGATCAATCAACAGCAAGTCTTCGAACACGAACATGAGGTGGCGGATCGTCTCGCCAAGAGTGGGATCCTGCTTCTCGATCGCATCCAGGATTTCACGGCTGGTCCCCGAATCGAGCCGGTTCAGCAACTCGGCGACGGCTCGCACGCCTCCATACGCTTCGCGGCTGAACTGTCCCAGCGTACTCAATTTCTGTCCGATAACTGCCGCGATCTTGTGAATCACCTCGGGCGAGATCTGGTCCAGGCTGGCCATGCGCTGAGCCACATCGGCGCGCAGTACCGCCGGCAGCGACCCAAGCAGAGAAGCTGCCTGTGTGGCATTGAGGTGGGACAGAACCAAGGCGATCGTTTGCGGGTGCTCGTTGTGGATGAATTTTGCCAGTTGCTGCGGGTCCGCTTTATCGAGAGCATCGAAAGAAGCTCCTTCCGCTCCCAGGGCCTTGGCCAGCCGGTCTAGAAAGCGTTTCGCCTGCTCGGGGTTGAAGGCGCGAAGGAGCAGGTTGCGCGCAAACTCCATGCCGCCCCGTGCGACATAATCGCCCGCGGTGGAAAGGTGATGAAACTGCTGCAGAATCGTTTCCGCCTGTTCGGCGGAAATAGCAGTGATTTTGGCCACCTCGCGGCTGACCTTCTGGATCTCTTCTTCGGCCAGGTGTTGCAGCACCTCGGCGCTGGTCTGCTCGCCGAGCACGATCAGCAGCATGGCCGCCTTGCGTGCGCCCGACAGGCTTTCTTCCGACTTGGTCGTATTCAGGATCAAGGTCAGGTTTCCTCTTCACGTATCCAGGTCCGCAAGACCTGCGCCGCGACATCGGGTTCCTGTGCAATCTTCTCCCGTAGATGTTTGGCCATGACTTCCGCCGTTTTTGTTATTACAGGAGCGAGCTTAAGGGAGTTCAGCAATTTGGCATCGGCCTGCTGCTGCAAAGCCGCATGCTCGGCCAGCTGGGATTCTATCCGCTGCTCCGGGCTGATTCCGGCGCCTGCAGGTAGCTCGGCGGGAGTGGTAACCGGCCCCGGTCTTCGCGCTTTGCGCCGCTGGAACATCAAAAAAACAATGCCCAAAACGAGAGCCGCCGCCAGGGCAGCGCCGGTGATCACTAGCGTTTTCTGATCCAGAGGCAGTGGCCCTCGAGGTGTTTTCGACGCTGGAGCCTGGACTGGGGCGGCGGGCAGGGGCGGCGGTTCCATCAGCAGCGTAGTCTCGAAAGGCTGCGTCTCGACCACAAGCTGATCCCCGCGTTCTGCGCTGAACCCGGTGACGCCCGCGACCAGATCGTGGATCACCTTGAGCTTGTCAGGAGACGGTGGCGTCAGGACCCTCCGGAATCCGTTTTTGTCGCGCTCCCAGCTCAGGTCTTGATCAACCAGAACGGCCACGGAAATTTTCCGTACCACGCCGGCCGGTAAGTGCGTCTTCTTTACGGTCCTGCTGGATTGATAGGTGATATTTTCGGAAACACGAGAGGTACGGCTGGTCGCATTGCCGGGCCGGGAAGTCGGCCGCGGGAGCGTAGATGCCGTACCGGGCACGCCGCTCGCTCCGGCCGAACCGACGCTGTCTTCCATTCTCTGCGAACTGAGCATCACGGAATGTGCCGGGTCGTAAATCTCTTCGCTTTGCTCTCCGCCTGAGAAATCGCAGTCCACGGAAACCCCGGCTTTGAACTTCTCCCGCCCGAGTAGAGGTTCCAGCGTGGAATTGACCTTGGTCAGCATGTCTGCTTCCACCTGGTGGCGATAATCCAGCGCCGCGGCGGAAGGCTCGGAGCCATCCGGGTTTCCCGGAGGTCGCGGCTTTCCCAGCAGATTGCCGTTCATGTCCAGCACGGATACGGCCTCTGGCGTCAGGCCCTCCACCGCGCTTGCCACGAGATGGTTGATTCCCAGGACGTTTTGCGGCGATAGATGAGCCCCGCTCTTCAGGCGCACCAGCACGCTGGCCTTGGCTGGCTGCTGCGCATCCAGGTACACGGATTCTTTGGGAAATGTAATATGCACCCGCGCCTGTTCGACCTCGGCCAGGGACATCACCGACCGCTCCAACTCCCCTTCCAAAGCGCGGCGGTAGTTCACGTGTTCGGTGAATTCGGTGGCGCCGAGGTTGGTTTTGTCGAAAATTTCGAAGCCGATCCGGCCGGTTTTTGGCAATCCCGCGGCCGCCAAGGTGAGACGGAGTTCGGCCAGTTTCGCGGATGGGACGAGCAGCGTTCCGGGCCCTGACGGCGGCGCGTCTGCGAGACGATACTCCACGCCTCCTTCCTTGAGCTTCTGCACAATGCCCGCAGCATCTTCAGGCGCCAGCCCCGTGAACAGAGGTTTGAAATCGGCTTCCCGCCGCCAATGAACCAGCGAATAAATGCCGGCCGCGACGGCCACCGCCATCATGGCGATCGTGATTCGCTGCCGGATCGAGAGGCTGGCTAGAAGCTTGTTCATCGCGCGTCCATTTGCTGTCTCATGCGCAGGCTGGGAACCGGCCACACGCTATAGATCGGCGGATCGCGCGCAAAACGTCACATCTGCATGCGCATGATTTCCTGGTAGGCGCTGATAGCCTTGTTGCGGGCCTGCAGGAAAAGCTCGAATGTGAGTTGGGCTCTTTCCGTAGCCAGGAGGGTGGTGTGGAGCTCTTCCCCTTCGCCCGTCAGGAATCGCTCAACGGAACTGGACGCCTGCTGGCCCGAATTTTCCACTGCTCGAATGGCGGCGGCGAATGCGTCCTGGAAACCGCTGCCGCTACTCGAGGCCGTCGAGGGGCTGAAAGTTTCGGGCAGAACGGGCTGGGAAATCGGGGCGATGGGTGCAGGCATAAAACGCTACCTCACGGCCTACCTCAACAAATCCAGAGATCGGCCAATCATATCCTTCACAGCGGAAATAGCTGCGACATTAGCTTCGTAACCGCGTGCCGCACCCATCAAATCAACCATGTCCTCGGCGGGATTCACACGGGGAAAAGCGACATACCCTTCCGCATCGGCATCGGGGTGCCCGGGCAAATAGCGCCGCTCGGGGTCGCGCGTGTCGGTCACCACACCGGCCACCGACACGCCGCCGGCGCTCTCTAATTCACCGCTGAAAACAGAAGCAAACGGGGATCCTACCTCGGTCGATGTGAAAATCACGTCCTTACGCCGGTAAGGGCCGCCTTCGGGAGTGCGCCTGGTCTCGGCGTTAGCCAGATTCTCCGTGAGCAACTCCGCGCGTACCCGCTGCGCCGCCATGCCGGAAGCTCCGATCGACAGAACCGAAAACAGACTCACGACGACTGGCCTCCTCCATTGATTGCGGATTCCAGCGTGTGGATCTGTGCCCGCATCAGGCTCGAGGCCACCTGAAACCGCATGGCGTTTTCAGCCAGGAGCCGCGACTCGCGATCCAGGTTCACGTTATTGCCATCGTTCTTCACCGGTAAGCCCGTCACCTGGACGACTTCCGGGGTCAGGCCGATCGCGCTTTGCAATTCGCCTTGGAAATCGAGGTCACGGGTGCTATAGCCGGGCGTGTCCACATTGGCGATATTCGTAGCCACCAGTTTCTGGCGGGCGCTCAACAGATCCATGTACCTTTCCAACTGTCCCGCAACGCGATCCAGCATGCTACCCGCGGAATTGCACGCCGCGGACCAACGAACAAGCTATTTGGAATCTGTGCCGATAAGAAGATTAGGCGGCAAAAATCTGGCGCGCGACAAATTTTTGACGCGGAGCCTCAGCAGTCGTTCAGCTCAGCGCTTCGCTTCTAAGCTTACGCTGATCGGTCACAGCTTATCGCTTCGGATGCGTGCTATCCTCTCCAGCGAATGGCGGCGAACCCCCGAACGGCACGACGCTGGTTCATTCGCGGGCGGGTGCAAGGGGTGGGATTCCGCTACTTCGCGCAACGCGCAGCGGTCGAACTGGGCTTGACGGGCTATGTCCGGAATTTAGACGATGGCGGTGTGGAAGCCTATGCCGCGGGCCCGGAAGCGCAAATCTCTCGCTTCGCGGCGCTCCTCCGCCGCGGTCCGCGCATGGCTGAGGTCCGTACGGTCGAAGAGCGCGCGGCGGAACCTGGCGCCTATACCTCGTTTCAAATCGACCCGTAAGCAAGCTGTTCGCCCTGCGGGGCCGGTGATCCTGGGCGGTAGCGCCGGTGATCTAGGTGGGGCAGGCGCTTCCGCCTGGCGCTTCCGCCTGCCAACAAACCAACCTATGGCACGACCGGCAGCCACACCGCGCTCGATTGTTCGGCTGAGTGAAAGACGGTCTGATTCGCTTTCACGTAGTCCGAAGGCTTGGCGAAGAAGATGTTCTCTACATACGTCTGCGGGTTGCGATCGTACAGCGGAAACCAGCTCGACTGAATCTGCACCATGATCCGGTGACCAGGCAGGAAGACATGGTTCGTCGTGGGCAGGACGAAGCGGTACTGCTGCGGCTTCCCCGCGGGCACGGGCGAGGGATTGGCAAAGCTCTGGCGATAGCGGCCGCGGAAAATGTCCATCGATACCGCCAGTTGATAGCCGCCCATCTCGGGCTGGGAAGGCGTCTCGTCGGGATAGACGTCGATCAGCTTCACAATCCAATCTGAGTCGGTCCCAGTGGTCGCGGCAAAAAGCTCGGCCACCGGCGCACCGCTGATGCGCACCGGCGCCTGGAGCAGCGGCGTCTCGTAAACCAGCACATCGGGGCGATCCGCCACCGAACGCTGGTCGGAGACAAGCCATGTCTTCCAGCGATCGGAGTCCGGAAAATGCACGGGGCGGGGCAAGTACGGCACGGGCTTGGCCGGGTCGGAGACATAACTGTCTGCGGCAGCGCCGCCGCCCGACGGTCTTTCGAAGCTCAAACCGAAACCGGTCTGTAGATAAAGCGGCTTGAGGGGTTCCGTGCAGCCGCTCTCGCAAGCCAGCGGCCAGCTCTTGAGCCGGTCCCAATGATTTTCGCCGGTGTTATAGATGAACACGGGCGGCGTGTTGGCCTTGGGCGCGCCGTCTTTTAAATACTGGTCGAAAAAGGGCCGCAGCACATCGCGGCGAAACTCGAGCGCCGTGTCGCCGCTCCATTTCAAAGGGCCGAGATTGTAGGCGTCGTAATTCACCTGGCTGTGCCGCCAGGGGCCCATCACCAGGTAATTGTGGTCCGCCTGCCCCTTGGCCTTCAGCGCCAGGTAGCAGTGAATCGCGCCCCACATATCCTCCTGGTCCCACAAACCCTGCAGCCACATGGTGGGCACCGCGGAGGGGCGCTCGGCCACCAGCTTGTCCAGCGCCTGGCCCTGCCAGAAAGCATCATAGGCGGGGTGCTCCATCAGCCGTTTCGCCCACGGCAGTAGATCCATGCCGTGCGCATGAGCATATTCCCCGGCGGCGCCCGCACTGCGCAGCGCTTCGTAATCGTCATAGGCCTCGCGCGGAACCATCTGGCCTTCGTCTTTTTTGGTTGTCTGCTCCGAGAAGTAGTCGATATTGTTCTGGCGGAAAGCGCCGTAATGAAACCAGTCGTCGCCCATCCAACCATCCACCATGGGACTCTCGGGCGCGGCGACCTTGAGCGCGGGATGCGGCCCGAGCAAAGCCATCACTACCGTGAAGCCCTCGTATGACGAGCCGATCATGCCCACTCGCCCGTTGGACTCGGGTGTGTTCTTCACCAGCCAGTCGATCGTATCGTAGGCATCCGTGACGTGGTCGGTGGTGGTGTTGTTGAGCGGGCCGCGCACGGGCCGCGTCATGACATACTCGCCCTCGGACTTGTATTTGCCGCGCACGTCCTGGAACACGCAGATGTAACCGGCTTCGACCCACACGTCGTGGCCTTGCGGTAGCGCGGCCAGCATATGCTGGCTGCTGTTGCGGGAGGCGCGCTTGGAGGCGTTGTATGGCGTGCGGGTGAGCACGATGGGCGCGTTCCTCGCGCCTTTGGGAATGACGATCACGGTGTGGAGCTTGACACCGTCGCGCATGGGGATCATCACCTCGCGCTTGATGTAATCGTCGCCGGAAGCCTCAACGCTAAAGGTTTTGGGAATGTCGCCGCCTGCGGGGAAAAGAATCCCGGCGTCCTTGGCGGCTGCAGGCTGGGCGGTTTGCTGTGGCGCGGTGAGACCTCTGCGCGTGCCGGAGATCGAGCAGGCTACGAGCAGGGCTGCATAGAAAAGGCGGCGCATATTTTCGAGGTACATGAAAACGATTGTAGCGTCCCGGGCCACGGCCGACTCCCAGCCGCACCGCTATCGAGCCGCGACGGCAGGGGGTGTCCTGCTAATTAGTAAACATCAAT
>CAZKVF010000190.1:0-17391 GCA_964556085.1 uncultured Solibacteraceae bacterium | reverse complement strand
CGATTCAGGCCTTGGGCTGTGCCGATCCAAATTGATCCGTCATGGGCTGCGTAAATCGCCGTAACATCGTCCGACGCAAGCCCGTCAGCGGTTGTGATCGTATGGAAGACGCCGGCCCGATATCTCACCAGTCCCGCGCGAGTGCCTAGCCATAAACTGTTGTCCGGGCCCGCGCACAGTCGCCTCACCCATTTGTTGCGGAGTTTGGCTGGACGGCTGTCGTCAAACACAACAAAGTGCAGGCCATCGAACCTTGCCAGTCCTTCCTCGGTTCCCACCCATATATATCCATCGTGGGTTTGGGCGATGGAGTAAATACTGTTTTGTGGTAGACCCTCGCGGCTCGTCCAGGCACTCAAGACGTACTGCGATAACTGTTTCCCTGGCTCGAGTGGCCACGCAGGAAGGACGGTGAATGTGATTATAGCCGCCCGGCACAGCCACCTGAACATGTGCCAAAGGGACGGGAACGCCTCCCGGGTCCTCATTATTGTCCTTATCGGCCGGTGCCGGCTTTTCGACTACTGCGCCAGTTATCGAGGTGGGGCCACTGAGGGCGGTTTTAATCAAATTGCCTGGGGCGATCCGTATCTATTCGGGTCGAAGCAGAACGGCCCGGGTGCTGCGCCTTCGAATCCGCCAGCGCGGGAGCGCCGCAGGTCGGCGTCGCCACGTCCATCCATACATCCATACCTGTTCATTCGCTATCTGCTTCTTGATCGGGTAAACTCTTGAATCATTCAGATGCCGCCCGAAATGCGAATTGGCGTTGGTATCTTCTCCTGCTTGTTCTCTACGCCTCTTTCAGCCCAGTGGCTCCATTACCCGACTCCGGGGTTTCCTCGCTTGCCGGATGGCAACCTGGTTGCACCCGCACCCAGGACTTCTGACGGCCAGCCCGATCTCACGGGAATTTGGGGCTTATCTTGCCCAGTTACCAACGCAGTAGACGTTGCCATTGCTGGTCAGGCGAACGTATATTGCGCAACCGAGGTCGCCGTCCCTGCGGAGTTTGCGAACATCGGCCGGAGCCTCAAAGATGGTCTGCCGTATCAACCTTGTCAAGAGGACCAGGGCAGCCAACCGTCCCAACGATCCGCTCACGCGTTGTCTTCCCGCAGGGATCGTGCGATTGCACGTGTTTCCTTTGTTCCGAAAGATGGTCCAGGTCGGAAACAGGAGATCACTCCTGGGAATTCCGGTTGGTACGACTCAACGCCGGCCGACGATCGGGCACGGCACAAAAATGGAGGCATCTAATGAGAGCGCTTAGCGTTAATTTGTGGCTTGCGTCGATGCTGGCTACCGGGGCTGCCGTCGCGCAGTCGTTCCCCTTCAACGAAGCGGGTGTGACCATGGGTCACTGGCACATCGCTTCGCGCGATGTTCAGGCCAACAAGAAGATCTTCATCGCCATGGGCGGCACGCCTCTCACGGGCGGCAACGAGGCCATCCAGTTCCCGGGCGTGCGTGTCAATTTGGTCTTGGGGAATGCTCCTGGGTCGGGAGAAACAGTCGGATCGGTGGTCAACCACGTTGGGTTCGTCGTGAAGAACGTCCAGGAACAGGCGGCCCAGTGGAAGGCTAAGGGCGTTCCCGTGCTGCCCGGCAACAACAACCGCCTGGATCAGGCCTTCGTCGTAACGCCGGACGGCGTCCGCATCGAAATCCTGGAAGACAAGACTCAGACCGTGCCTATCCGGCATGAACACGTCCACTTCTCCCTGCAAGAATCGGAGATCCCCAAAGCCCAAGCTTGGTATGCAAAGACTTTTGGCGGAAAGGCAGGAACCCGCAACAATGCTCCGGTCGTGGACATCCCGGGCGGCCAGTTGCGGTTTGCCAAGGCCGACACTGCACAGGCTCCCACGAAAGGTCGCGTTCTCGACCACATCGGCTTCGACGTGAAAGACCTGGAAGCCTTTGCCAAGAAGGTCGAAGCGGAGGGCATCAAGCTCGATGAGCCTATCCGGAAGAATGATGCGGGCGCCTCGCTCACATATATAACCGATCCCTGGGGCACACGCATCGAGTTGGTTCAACGACCGTCGTCCCGTTAAGAATCGGCCGCCATATCGCGCCTGTGGAATTACGGGCTGGTGTGCAGACGTCGATCCGCTCCGACTATGGCGCGAATGTTTCACTCGGTTTGCGGTGCCGGCAGCGGCTTCACGCCTGCCGTACCACGGTGGCCCGGCGGCAGGGCACGTGTGCGCAACCGCGTCCGCGGCCAGGCGCCTTTCGGCGCGTTTTGCGCGCGGCGAATCACTGCCGCTAAGAATGTTGACCAAACAGGTATGCTGAAATTGTCTAAAAGGATTTGATGTGTAGGGTGAAACTATCCGGAACGACAAATACTCAGTAATTCTCGAAACGAATCAACAGTCACAACTGATCTTGAAGTACGCGATCTCAACGATCGTGGTATCGAAATATCCAAATGCACCCCGGGGCGTTTCCTCGACGAACTCTTCCGTTTCATGGGCCCATGCACACCAACGCCCCCTCCGCCGCATCGCACTCCGTGCCCGGCGCGCCGGTAGGTTACGGCGATGACTGACCGCTTGCCCCAGCAAGAAGTTGCGTTACTTGTGGGCCTGCGCGTAACATCGCGCCGCTCCCCGCATGGGCTGTCGCCGCTGGACGGCGATCTGCTTTCTGCCGAGGAGTCTCTCGAAGAGTTGGCCGCATTGGCGGCGACCGCGGGGGCGCGTGTGGCCGAAACATCCATTCAAACGCGGCCGCGCATCGATCCCGCGACGCTGGTCGGCTCGGGAAAAGTCGACGAGCTAAAGGCGCAGATTGAGCTGCACCAAGCGACCACCCTCATCGTCGATCGCGAATTGTCGCCGACGCAGCAGCGGAACCTTGAAAAAGCGCTCGACGTGAAGGTGCTCGACCGCACCCAATTGATTCTCGATATTTTCGCCCGCCGCGCGCGCACCCGGGAAGGGCAGCTTCAGGTCGAGCTGGCCCAATTGCGCTACCTGCTGCCGCGCTTGACCGGTCACGGCGCGGCGATGTCGCGGCTCGGCGGCGGAATCGGAACGCGGGGACCCGGTGAAACCAAGCTCGAAACGGATCGCCGGCGGATTCATCAGCGGATTCACTCGCTCGAACGGGACCTCGAACGCGTTCGCGACGGACGCGCCACACAGCGGCGTCAGCGGCAGGCCGTGCCGCTGGCGACGATCGCGCTGGTCGGTTACACCAACGCCGGAAAATCGACGCTCTTTAACCGGCTGACCGGAGCGGGCGTGCTGGCGGATTCGAAAATGTTCGCCACACTCGATCCGACGGTCAGACATATCGTTTTGCCTTCCAAAAGGCGAGCGTTGGTAAGCGACACGGTCGGCTTCATTCGCAATTTGCCGACGACTTTGGTGCGTGCTTTTCGGGCGACCCTCGAAGAAGTCGTGGAGGCGGAGCTGCTCTTGCACGTCGTAGATGCGAGCTCGCCCGAAGCGCCGCATCATACCTCGCACGTGCTGGCGACACTCAACGAGATCGGCGCGGCAGCCACACCGCAGATTCTCGTGCTGAATAAATCGGAGTTGCTCGGTGCCGAGCCCGATCCGGCGGCGGCGCTGGCGCGAAGAATTCTGGGCGACCCCCAGCATCAACCGGCGTCGGCGGTCGCTATTTCGGCAGCGACGGGCGCAGGGTTTGGGCGACTGCTAGAGAAGATCGACCAGGTGCTGGCGCTCGATCCGGTATCGGCGGCGGTCTTCCGTTTTTCGGTTTCCGACCTTGCGCCGCTGAATCTGTTGCACGAGAATGCTCAGGTGACTTCGATCCGCTACGACGAAAAGGGCTGCGATGTGGAGGCTCTGGTGCCGGAATCGATCAAGCGCCGGCTAAGACTGTATCTCGCCTCCGGCCTGCTAAAAGCTGGGCCGGATGAATAAACCAACCGAGCTGCGCGGCGCCATACAGTGCTATGTCATTCGATCAAACGCCGTTAAGATCTTTAGTTTTCTTTGGGGTGGGTGGAGGGATTTGAACCCTCGGCCACTGGAACCACAATCCAGCGCTCTACCAGCTGAGCTACACCCACCGTACGAACGTTTTTATCGTAGCAAGGCGCCGGCCGCAGCCGCAAACTACCTGGCCTACCGCCGGATACCTTGCAACAGGCGCCGCGCCGAATAGCTCACGATGGCAAAGAACACCGCGAAGGTAATTATGATGACCGCCAACTGGCGCGTGGGAGAAAGACGTGTCACTTCGCCTCCGGGGCGCCCGCCGAAATCCAGCGATACACGCAAGTGAGCCGCTGCTTCCTGAGCTCCCATGCGATTGTCGATCACCACTGCGTACTGTCCCCGCACTTGCGCCCGGTAGCGCAGCCGTCCGGAACGGCCGGGCACGGTAATCGCGAGCGCTCCATCCGGCTGGGCATCGCCCCCCGGCTTGCCCGGCAGCCGGTCGAGTTGATCCCGCTCGACGAGCGGCAGCCGCACTTCTCCGCTGCCTGGCTCCACGGTATAATCCGCCGAGACAAACGCCGGGCGCTGTTTCAGGCCCACTTCGACATAACGCCAGTCTCCGGCGGGTATGCGCACCACTTCATTCACCAGGTCGACGTGCGTGGAAACAGCCAGGAGAATGAGCGAAAGCGGAATCATGCTGCTGACTGAAAGCCCCTCACGCGCTCCTATGCCCTTCCAGAAAGGCTAAAATGAGGTCCATGAACGAAAGTATGGCACAGGCCCAGCCGGCCATCATTAGTCTTGAGATGCCTGGCTGGAAAACTGCCGTGAGTTGGATTTCAGCCGTTCTACTGGCCATCGTCTTTCTGGTCGCGGGCCTGTTCAAGATCACCGATTCACAAACCGCCGCCGTTCTCATGCATCAGGCCAAGGTACCCGAGAATCTCAGTCTCTTGGCCGCCGTCCTGTTCGGCATCGCGGAAACCGTTGGGGCGGTTCTCATTCTGGTGCCCCGGTTCCGCCGGTGGGGAGCCATCTCCATCGGATTGCTTCTGACGGCCTTCATTATTTACATCGGCATCCACTACAGCGAACTGCGAGGGCAGGATTGCAGCTGCTTCCCCTGGCTCAAGCGCGCGGTCGGTCCCGCATTTTTCGCCGAAGATGGAGCCATGCTCCTCATGGCAGTCCTCGCTGGCCTGTGGGCCAAGCCCGCCAGCGGACTGCGTATTGCCACGCTGATTCTCGCGGCCGTCGCCGTGTTTGCCGGCGTGTCCTACGGCGTCAGCGCCGTTCGTGAAACGGGGACTAAGGCGCCTGACACCATCACCGTGGCGGGGCAGCCGTATTCCTTACGGCAAGGACGCATCTTCCTTTTCTTCTTCAACCCCGAATGCCCGCACTGTCTCGATGCCGCCAAGCGCATGTCGCAATACGATTGGGGCGATACTCGCGTGGTCGCCATCCCCACGCAACAGCCGCAATTCGCCGACGGGTTCCTTGCGATCACCAAGCTGAAGGCCGTGGTCTCCAACGACCTGGCGCCTCTGAAGGCAATCTTCCCCTTCGTAGAGCGCTACCCGGCCGGCGTAGCACTCGAGAACGGGCGTGAGAAAGCGCCTATCACGAAGTTCGAAGACTCGGAGCCCGCCGCCACGCTGCGGCAGCTCAAGTTCGTGAAGTAGTTCCGGTGGGAATGGTTTCCGGCTTCCGCGAAGCACGCGGGGCCAAAGTCCGGGCAGCCGCCAGCCACCGGCACGCCTCCTCAATATCGCGGAAAATCTCCGGCTCCATCCCTTGAGATTCGAGATGTGCCGCCTCCATTCGGGCTATACCGTACTGGTGAAGTCCGATGACCAGCGCGCAGCGGCTGGCGAAAGGGCAGTAGGATCGGGCGGCGTTGAAGAGAATGGAAGTTTCCTGAGCATTACATTTGATAGAATGTAATGATAATGGAATCAGCGCTTACCAGTAAGGGACAGGCCACGATTCCCAAGGCGGTGCGGGAGCATCTTCATTTGAAGCCTGGGGACCGCGTGAAGTTCTTCCTGCATCCGGATGGGACGGTGGTGCTGTTGCCGAAATTGCCGATAACTCGATTGCGCGGGATATTGAAGCCCGGGCGGCGGGTAAGCCTTGAGGAAATGGACGAGAGCGCCGGACCGCCCCCGTCCAGATATTTCAAATGACCGGTCTGGATACTAACATTCTGGTCCGCTATCTTACGCAGGACGATCCCGTCCAATCGCCCCTGGCTACGCGGATTATGGAGAGGCGGCTCAGTGCGGCGAACCCCGGTTTCATCAGCGTGGTCGCAATGGTCGAGACTGTCTGGGTGCTGGATCGCGCTTATGGATTCGCCCCCGCAGAAATCGCAGACGCAATAGAGCGAATGCTTCAGGCCGACACATTGATTGTCGACAGCGAGCAGGAAGTCTTCGCCGCAACGGCTGCGCTACGCGAAGGCCGCGGCGGATTCGCCGATGCTCTGATCGGGGCGCTCGGCGCCAAGGCGGGCTGTTTCCGTACTCTCACGTTCGACCGCAAGGCGGCGCGGCTACCTGGGTTCGCGTTGGCGTAAGAAACAGAGACAAAGATCGCCGGCGCTAGTACGTTACCTCCGGCGCAGAGCGAAGTTGGAGGGGACCTCGAAGGCCCAGACTGCCGCGCCGCCGCGGTCTGGCGGATTCTGCACGTCGGGGATGAGCGATGCCCAGGTCATGGGAATCGCGCCCCCATTGCCGACCACGATTGCGACGTATTGTTTTCCATTGGCCGTGTAGCTGATGGGCGCGGAATTGGGGACGTCGTTGAGCCGAATGTCCCATAGGACATCGCCGGTAGCATCGTCGCGGGCGCGGAACCAGCGGTCCATGGAGCCTTCAAACACTACTCCGCCCGCGGTCGCCAGGACCCCGGTGGTGATGGGCACCCGCTGGCGCTGGGTCCAGATGACATTGTGGGATCCCATCTCGATGGCCATGAGGCGGCCGTATTTGCCATCGGAATCGAGGCGCGGGCGCACGGTCCAACGAACGCCGGAGGAAAGGCTCGGGCGCGTTCCTTCCTTCGTCGGGATGAGGTCCATGCATGATTCGACCAGCGCCACGTACAGCATTTTCGTGCCCGTGTTGTACGAGGCCGGGTTCCAGTTCTTGGAGCCGCCGGCGTGGGGGCACACGGTCTTGGTCTCGCCGTCGCCGGGCACGATTTTCGGATTAATCGTCTTGGCCCCGGTCTTGGGGTCGATGGCGGTGACAACGTTTTGCAGGCCTAGATCGATGGAAAACGCATATTCGCCGGTTTCCGCATCCACGGCGTCATAGATGGCCATCTTGCCCGAGGTAAGGGCCAGCTTTTTTGTAGCGCCGTTGAAGGGCAGCGAAATCAACTGACGTTCGAAGGCCCAATCGAGATCCCACTGATCGTTAGGCACGTGCTGGAAATGCCACGCGAGCTTGCCGGTATCGGGGTTGATAGCCAGCGTGGAGTCGGTGTACAGGCCGTCGTTGGTGATGCCGGCCTGCTTCACGGGATGGAGCAGGGGGCCAGTGTCGTAGGTCTGGCCGACGCCGAAGTATGCGAGATTGAGCTGCGGATCGTAACTGCCGGCGGTCCAGACGGAGCCGCCATTGCGCTTTTCGAGTGGCAGGCCATTCCAGCTTTCGCCGCCGGGCTCGCCGGGACGAGCGATGGTGTAGAAGCGCCAGGCTTCCTTGCCCGTATTGGCGTCGAGCGCCACGATGAAATTACCGCCGGCAGCCCGGCCGCCCACGCCCTGCATGACCTTACCTCTGGCTGCGAGCGGGCCACCGGTGATGTTGAAGTCCTTGGCGTCGGCGATGGGGTGGTCCCAAATGACGCGCCCGGTTTTGATGTCGAGGGCGACCATATGGATATCGGAGGTGGGGACGAACAGCTTGTCGCCGTACAAGGCCAGGTTGCGCTTGTAGGTGGGGCGAGTTTCTTTGGGAAGCTCGCGGGCGTAGTGCCAGAGCAGGTCGCCGGTGGCGGCATCGAGGGCCTGGACGCGATCGCCGGAGCCGAATACGAACAGGACGCCATCATGTACCAGTGGTGTGCTTTCGCTGGGGCCGGGCGGGAGCGACCAGGTCCAGGCGACCCGGAGGGCGCTCGCATTGGCGCGGTCGATTTCTTTCAAAGGGCTGAAGCCGATGTCATCGTAAGTGCGGCGCCAGGTGAGCCAGTCGCCGGCGGGAGGATTGGCGAGCATGGCGTCCGTGACGGCGGTGAGCTTTGAGAGGAGACCGGGGCCGGGAGGAGGGGGAGGCAGGGTCGCGAAAGGAGAGAGGCCGCCGCCGGGGCCGGGAGGAACAGGCGGAAGACTGGGGCCTTGCTGGGCGGAGCAGAGGGCGGCGAGGGCGAGAAGCAGGGCGAGAGGAGATGCGGCCATAATGCGCGGATTCAAAAGAGACATTTAGAACGATTCTCCAGAATTGTATTAGGAACGTGGGAAGCGGAAGCAAGACCGCTCCCTGATGGTCGCGGCTCCACTGAAATGCACCGGCAGCAAACAGCGTCGGCGCTACCAGGGTGTCGTGACGCGGCGTTAGTTTTTGCGGGCAAAGCGGTAGTCGCCGGAGACGTGTTTGACATAGAGCAAGGGCTCGCCCTTCACGAAGTCGACGCCCAGGCCGTAGAGGCCGGAAAAGCCGGTTTCGGAATTAGGCACCAGAGGCACTTTGCCGCGGCCGTCCATTTCGCCGTAGAGCGTATTGCCATCGAGCGTGATGACGACCACTCGCGCTACACCAGTATGGCTCCACAGGCGCGGGCCTTCGACATAGGTGCCGACGTACTTGGAGAGAATTTCGGGGCTGACTTTGACCGCAGTTTTCAATTCATCGGAGGCCTTGCCGACCCAGTGCTCGGTGCTGGGGCCTTTTTCGTTGCAGACCCATTCCAGCATTTCGGTGTCAGCAGCCAGTTCGGCGCGGACGGCGACGGTCCAAGGCTTGTTGTAGGCACCCGGATCCTGCAGCGTGACTTCGATGTCGAGGTTTCCGAAGTTGCGGCGGCGGTAGCGCTCGGTGGTGCGGAGCGCTTCAGTGTGGGGATGGCCGTCGTGATCGAGCCAGGTACGATCGTTGAATCCGGAGCTCTCGACCACCAAGGCATCGCCGTCCCAGTGTCCGACGGAATACCCCATCCAACTGGGATTGGGATTCTTCTCTAAGCTGCGGCCGTCCATAAAAACCTGGCGATACGTGAGATCGGGGTTCAGGATGAGAATCAGCGAGGGGGTCTGGACGATCTTCATCATCTCGGCGCCGGTGCTGTCGCCGGCTGTGGTGTAGCCGGGACCAAGGGGAACACACAGCACGTTCATGTAGCTCCGGCCGAGATCTTCTTCGCGCTCCTTGACCAGCCTTTGCGCCCAGGGTTGCACGTCTCCGGGCTTGAGGTCGGCGGCGATATTGCGGCCATACTTTGGGGAGACTTTGGTCCAGAGGCCGGAGAGATCGGGTTTGCCATCGGCCGTGCGCGGCACGGGCGCGCTGAGATTGGGCTTACCATCGGGCGTGCGCGGGATGCCGGGCGTAGAATGATTCAGCCACTGCGCCGCCAGGGGCGCGCTCAAGGCCATGGCGAGTATGATGACTTTGGATGAAGTCATGGGTGCGACCTCCTTCGAACGTCCTTGAAGATTTTATCGAATGTTGAGCAGGCGGTTCAGAGCTCGCTGCTCAAGATGCCGGAGCCGGTCAGTTTTGGCGATTTTCGTGGGCGTTCAGGCTGTTAGTTTTTTATACTTCGACAGACTTCCGGATGCCGGCTTCCTGGCCCACGGTGACGCCTGCCCATTTCTCGACTGGCTTTACGATTTCGGTCATGTCGGCCTCGGTTCCCTCGCTGGCCGTTGTGATGGCGAGCATCTGGCGGACAGCGCTGCCCACTATCATGGGAACACCGAGAGCGTCGGCTTCCTGCAGGCAGAGGCGGATATCCTTATTCAGAAGGCCGATGGCGAAGCCAAAATCGAAGGTCCGCGGAATGACGCAGCGCGGGATCTTATCCTGGGTGGCGGTGTTGCGGCCGCTACCGGCGTTGATCACGTCCATCATCTGGCGGGGATCGAGGCCGGCCTTCACTCCCATGACGAGGGCTTCGGAAGAGATGGCCATGGCAGTGGCCGAGAGCAGGTTATTCAGGAGTTTCATGGTCTGGCCTTGCCCGGGTTCATGGCCGACGAAGAAGACTCTGCCGATACATTCCAGGACCGGCTTGACGGTGGCAAGCGTGGCCTCGGGGCAGGAAACCATGACGGCGAGGGTGCCGCGCTCGGCGCCGGCAATCCCGCCGCTGACAGGCGCATCCACGGCCGTGATGCCCTTGGCGGCGAGACCATCCGCTACGCGCCGGGCGTAAGTGGCGCCGGTGGTGGACATGTCGATGAATATGCGGGCGCGGAGGCCCTCGATGACGCCGTCAGGTCCAAGCGCTACAGCCTCCACTATCGGGGGCGTGGGAAGGCTGGCCAGAACGATATCCGCCGCCGACGCGACGGCTGCGGGCGAATCGGCGCGGTGGGCGCCTTGAGCGACGAGCGGTCCGGCGGCTTGTTCGCTGGTGTCGTATATGGTAAGTCCGTAGCCGGCATCCAGGAGGCGGCGGGCCATGCGGCCGCCCATTCTTCCTACGCCGATAAACCCAAGTCTTTGCTCCGCCATTCTTCCTCTATTAACCCTCCGTGGGCGCACAATCCAGCCGCACAATGATCCCTTCCAGTTCCGGGCGCGGCGCGGGATAGTGTTTCATCACCAGAGGGTCGTGGCCCGGCACGATGTGGCTTGCCGAATCAGCCAGCCGGTACAGAAGCCTGTACCCCTCCAGCATGTCCCCGACATTGTACACCACGGGGAATACCCGTTTTTCGCGGAAATGAGCATAGAGGTGCGAAGCGTCGGAAGCGAGCACCACCCAGCCACGGCGTGTCCACACGCGCAGGATCTGGAGTCCGGCGGAGTGGCCGCCGACGCGATAGAGGTTCAGCCCGGGGACCAGTTCCACATCTCCATCGTGGAACACAGCGCGCCCGGCATACACGTGTCGCACCATATGCAGGACGTCGGCCAGATCGAAGGGCGCGCGCAGCGGACCATGGCACATCGAGCGGCCCGTGGCGTAAGCAACCTCTCGGTCCTGGACGTGAAAGCGGGCCCGCGGAAACTGGTCGAGATTGCCGGCATGGTCGTAGTGGAGGTGGGTGAGGATCACGTCGCTAACCGTGCCGGGATCCATCCCGAGGAGCCGCAGCGCTTCGGCGGGGGAACGCAGCAGTTCGCGGCCGCGACGGCGGGCGGCCTCCTCGGCGAACCCTGTATCCACCACGAAATCTCCATCGCCGCGCCGCAGGACCCAGACGAAGTAGTCGAGGTCGGACCCATATTCGTGCGGATCGGCCAGTACAAAGTTCTCGCCGGCGTGACGGCCGCCCAGGTGGGCGTAGCGGATGGCGTAGATCTCGAACGGTTCAAAGGGCATGTCCAGATCAAGTGTGCGATTTAAGGGTGCTACGGCGCAAGCGAGAGTGGCGTGGGATCGGCAGGGATTCGGGGCGCGATACACTTCTTATTGAGATTCATGATCCGCCTTACGCGAATCGTTCTGACGCCGCTCATTTTTTCCAGCGCCTTTGCCCAGCCGGCGCATCTCGAAAAAGTGACGATCAATTATGCGACCCGGACCGGCACCACGTGGCCACTGTACATCGCCAAGGAAGCAGGGTACTTCCAGAAGTACGGCCTGGACGCGAATATCGTGTTCGGCGTGCATCCGGCCGGCATCGCGATGGTGGTCAGCGGGGAAGCGGCGATGACCAATTACCCCCTGGAACAGGCGATGATCGCGGCCTCGCGCGACGGGTCGCTGGCGATCGCCGGCAGTCCTTACCGGAAGAGCCTGTTTGCCTTGATGGCGGGGAAGGATACGGCGAGCGTGCGCGAACTCAAAGGCAAGCGCGTAGGCGTGAGCCAGATCGGGGATGCGCCGTACAATTACGCCGTCGGTCTGTTGGGAAAGTTCGGGCTCACGCCGCGCGACGTGCAGTGGATCCCCATTGGAACCGATGTCAACGGGCGCGCCGCGGCCCTTGTGAGCGGCCGCGTGGATGCCACCATGCTGACCGCGCCGGTTTATTTTCGGCTGGAGGAGAAGGGCTTCAAGAGCCTCGCCAACACGAGCGACTACGACGATCTTTACGCGCCCACAGTCTACCTGTTTAAAAAGAGCCTGGTGGCGTCCAATCCCAAGCTGGTGGAATCCCTGATCAAGGCGCACAGCGAAGCTATCAAGCGCTTCTACGAGGACAA
Source organism: uncultured Solibacteraceae bacterium (assembly GCA_964556085.1). GTDB lineage: Bacteria > Acidobacteriota > Terriglobia > Bryobacterales > Bryobacteraceae > PSRJ01. The sequence goes on along the minus strand of CAZKVF010000190.1, from coordinate 5,126 downwards.
GGCATTTGCGCTGCGAGCGTACTTGAAGTACATGCCGGACGAAGCAGCGGACCTGGAGCGCGTTTACGACCGCTACGCCAAAACGAACACCTTCGAGCGCGTGCCTTACGTACCCGCGGCTGCAGTCCGGTATATGATCGACCACCCGGTTGATGAGCAGGTGGCGCGGCAGATGAGGATGTTTGACTTCCGGACGGTAGTGGATAACGCCGTGGTGGACCGGCTGGTGGAGGGAGGATTTTTCGAGCAGCTCTTCGGTTCCGGCATCAAGGAGGAGGAGGACCGCAAAAGAAAGCAGGCCTTCCAGTGAGGCGGGCGCGTTGGGCCAGCCGCGCGCTTTGGGTGCTTCCGGCGCTGGCTTTAGCCGCCGATGCGCCGCCGCCGATCGAGCAGCTCAAGAGCGTGGAGGAAGCCGCGGGTTTCCACCGGACAGGGAATTTCGGCCGCGTGGACACGGGCGTCCGGGCTTATTACCGCTGCTATTACACCGGAAAGCTTGAGCTGCCGGAATCCTACGACGACTTGAAGATGCGGAACGGCACCAAGGATGGCTGCGCGCTCGACGAAAAGAAATACGACGTCTTTTACTACCCGATTGAGGCCGTCGCCAGCGGACATACGCCTGTGACGGGATCGCTGGCGGCTGCGTCCGCCGAGCGGGTGGCGATGGTGGTGCCGCACGAGGATTTTCACGCCCAGATCGACGGCTTGCCGCGCCGGATCGAAGAAGCCGCGGCGACGCTGGTGGGCTTCGTGACTGCCGCGGCGGCGCTTAATGAGCAGGCAGTCGATGCGGAGCTATTCCTGAAAAAATCGGAGATTGTGAACCGTTACTTCGACTGGCTGAGCGCGGTCTACAGGAGAGCACGCCAGGGAGCGCTTTCCGAAGCGGCGGCGAGGGCGGAGCAACAGCGCCTGCTGGAGCGGTTGGGCGAGGAATGCTCGGCCATCCGGCCCGATCCCCGATCGTTCAACAAGTGCGTTTCTGCGCCCAACAACGCGGGCCTGGCCTTCGACCACACGTATACGAAATACTATCCCTTGCTTTACCGGGTTTACGAAGGCTGCGGTAAGGACTTGAAATGCACGGCGCAGAGGATTATGGCCGCGCCGCGGAAACGGCACGAGCGGGACCTGCTGGCGTACTTCGAGAGACTCGAATAGATGATCGCTGCCACGTCTCTGCTGGGAGTTCTGTTCGCGGCTCAACCCCCGCCGGCGGCAGGCATTTCCGAGGAACTGGCGAACGAGCGCGCGGCGGCTATCTCGTCGCTGCGCTACGAGCTTTCGTTTCGCATCCCTGAGAAGAAGACCGAAGCCGTTGCGGGGACCGCGAAGGTGCAGTTCCAGCTGCGCACGCCCCAAAATGTCGTACTGGATTTCGCAGAGCGCTCGCGCATTAGGGCCGTCAGGATCGGGGGGAGCCCGGCCGCATTCCAGTTTGCGAACGGCCACATCATCCTGCCGGCATCGGCCACACGAACCGGAGAGAATGCTATCGAGATTGCGTTCGTGGCGGGGGACGAATCGCTTAACCGGAACGACGATTATCTGTTTACGCTCTTCGTGCCGGCGCGGGCGCACCTGGCATTTCCGTGCTTCGACCAGCCGAATCTCAAGGCGCGATACTCCCTTACGCTCGAAATTCCAGCAAGCTGGCAAGCCGTGGCGAACGGCGCGGAAAGCAGCCAGCGCGCAGTGCCGGGCGGCCGGCGAATCGTTCAATTCGCCGAAACCAAGCCGCTCTCCACCTACCTGTTCGCGTTTGCAGCCGGCCAATTCCAGGTGGAGGTGGGCGTCCGCAACGGCCGTACCTTCCGCATGTTCCACCGCGAAACCGATTCCGCTAAGGTAGCTCGCAACCGCGACGCCGTATTCGACCTGCACGCCCGGGCGCTGGCGTGGCTCGAGGAATATACCGGAATTCCTTACCAGTGGGGCAAGTTCGATTTTGTCCTGATCCCGGCGTTTCAGTTCGGCGGCATGGAGCACGCCGGCGCCATTTTCTATAACGCCGCGAACCTTCTGCTCGAGCCATCGGCCACGCAAAACGAGATGCTCGCGCGCGCCAACGTGATTTCACACGAGACTTCGCACATGTGGTTCGGCGACCTGGTCACGATGCGCTGGTTCAACGACGTGTGGATGAAGGAAGTGATGGCCAATTTCATGGCGGCCAAGATCGTCAACCCTTCGTTTCCCAAGTTGAATCACGAGCTGCGTTTCCTGCTCTCGCATTACCCGGCAGCCTACGCGGTGGACCGCACGGCCGGTACGAACCCGATTCGCCAGCAGCTTGCGAACCTGAATGAGGCGGGGACGATGTACGGCGCGATTATCTATGAGAAAGCGCCGATCGTCATGCGGCAACTCGAGCAGATGCTCGGCCAGCAGGGATTCCGCGATGGATTGCGGGAGTACCTGAAAAAATATTCGTTCGGCAACGCGACGTGGCTGGATCTGATAGCAGTTCTTGGGAGGGGACCGGGGACGGGGAAACTGGCGGCTTGGTCGCACGCATGGGTGGAAGAGCGGGGGCGCCCGGAGATGACCACCACGGTGCGTATAGGCAGCGATGGCAAGGCGGCGCAGATTTCCATTTCGCAGCGCGATCCTCTAGACCGTGGCGTGGTGTGGCCGCAGGCGTTGCAGGTCGCGTTCGGGTACCCGGAACGCGTGGAACTGGTCCCGCTCCTGATGGACAGCACGAAAGTCGAACTGCCGAAGGCAAAGGCGAGGCCAGCGCCGCTCTACGTGCTGCCTAACGGCGCGGGCGTGGGCTACGGCTTGTTCGTGTTGGACGACGCGACGCGAAATTACCTGCTCCGACACCTGGAGCAAATTCCAGATGCCCTAACACGGGGCAGCGCCTGGGTGGATCTTTGGGAAAACCTGCTGGAGCACCGCGTGCGGCCAGGGGAGTTCCTCGATCTCGCGATGCGCGCCTTGCCGCAGGAAACCGACGAGCTGAACCGGCAGGCGGTACTCAACTACACGGCCTCGACGTTCTGGCACTGGCTACCAGCCGGCGAGCGCGCGGAGCGGGCGCCGAAACTGGAATCGCTGCTGCGGGCAGGGATGGCACGCGCATCCAGCCCCGCCGAGAAGGCCCCCTGGTTCCACACCTACCGGGATACGGTTCTCACCAGGGAAGGTCTTGCCTGGCTGGAACGCGTCTGGCGCCGCCAGGAAAAGATCGAAGGGCTGGCATTGGGCGAAACCGAAGAGATCACGATGGCGCAAAACCTGGCCTTGCGCGAAGTGCCGGGTGCGCGGCAGATTCTGTCCCTGGAACGCGACCGTATCGCGAATCCCGACCGTAAAGCGCGCTTCGAGTTCTCGATGCCGGCGCTCTCCGGCGACCCGGCCGAGAGGGATCGTTCCTTTGCGCGTTTTCGCGACGCTGCCAACCGGCGGCACGAGCCTTGGGTGCTCGACTGCCTGGCGTTTTTGAACCATCCGCTGCGCGAGGAGCATGCGCGGCAATTTATCCGTCCAAGCCTGGAAATGTTGCCCGAAATCCAGCGGACGGGCGACATCTTCTTTCCCTCGCGATGGACGGCGGCGGTTCTGGGCGGGCATCGATCGGTGGAAGCCGCGGGTGTGGTGCGCGATTTTCTGGCGAAGAATCCGGGGCTGCCCGAACGGCTGCGCTGGATCGTGCTGACGGCTGCGGACGACCTGTTCCGATCTGGCACAACGCCGCGTTAACGACTTCAAGTTAAGATCGTTCGTGCGCGTTCCGGCGCATTTCAAATTGGGGAGGTAGTCTCAGTGAGTCGATTCCGGTTATGTTCCCTGGCTTGGCTGCTTACGGGCCTGACGAGCGCTCAAAGCGATGCTCCTCTTGACCGTGCGTCTCTGGCGAAACTAAGGCAGCAGGCGTTTGAAAATTCGCAAGCCGCTCCCGTATTCGAGATGCTGACGACGACCATCGGCCCGCGGCTAACGGCTTCGCCCGCCCACAAACGCGCCGCGGAATTCGCTCGCGACCGGCTGGCCAGTTACGGCCTTCAGAACGCCAGGCTGGAGCCATGGAAATTCGGCCGCGGATGGAGCCTCGAAAAGCTCACGGTAGAGATGATCGAGCCGCGGTACTTTCCTTTGTTGGCATATGCCGATGGCTGGTCCAATTCGACTCCGGGAGAGATCGTTGGCGCGCCCGTTTTGGTGGCTGGAAAGACGCCCGAGGAAATCGCCGCGCTGGGCGCAAAGCTGAAGGGCGCAATCCTCCTGATGCAGGCGGCCGAGGCCAATTTCGTTCGCAGCGACCGGCCGCAACCGAGCGATCCGGGGTATGTGCCGCAATCCGCGGCGTACGCAACCAATGCAACCGTGCGGCCTTTAGATGCACCTCCCGCGGCCCCGAACGCCGGGCAGCGATTTACGCGGGCCCTCAGCGCCGCCGGCGCCGCTGTACTGCTCAAGCCCAGCCGGGGCGAACACGGTACGGTCTTTGTGACCGGACGTGACGAAGGGCCCGCCGCAGCGCCTGCGGTGACGCTCAGTGCGGAGCACTACAACATGATTGTGCGGATGCTGGAACAAAACATCCCCGTGAAGCTGCGCGTGAATGTGCAGACCAAATTCTACGACGAAGATCAAGGCAACGCTTATAACGTGCTCGCCGAGCTGCCGGGAAATGATCCGGCTGTGCGTGACGAAGTGGTGATGATCGGGGCGCACCTGGACTCGTGGCACACCGGGACGGGAGCCACGGACAACGCCGATGGCTCAACCACGGTGATAGAAGCGATGCGCATTTTAAAAGCGTCCGGGTTGCGGCCCAGGCGGACCATCCGCGTGGCGCTGTGGGGCGGCGAGGAGCAAGGCCTGCTTGGCTCGCGAGCCTGGGTATCCGAACACCTGGCGGGGGAGAAAAACCGTGCCGCGCGCGAGAAGATGGACGTCTACTTCAATATCGATAATGGAACCGGCCCGATTTACGGGTGGTTCGCGCAAAACGATGCAGCCGCCAAGCAGATTTTCGATGTGTGGCTCGACCCGCTTAAAGAGGCGGGCGCAAGGCGGAATACGCTGGAGGCAGTAGGGAGCACGGACCATTTAAGCTTCATTGCAGCAGGTGTTCCGGGCTTCAATCCCATTCAGGACTACGTCAATTACGA